>CAMKED010000066.1 GCA_946411475.1 uncultured Clostridia bacterium
CCGTCACCGTGTCCATGAACCCCATTATGATCGACGGCACCGGTATGTGCGGCGGCTGCCGCCTGACCTTGATCCAGGACGGCAAGCGGGTCACCAAGTTCGCCTGCGTGGACGGCCCCGACTTCAACGGCTACGAAGTGGACTTTGACGAGGCTATGTCCAGAGGCCGGATGTACTTCGACTTCGAGCGTCATGCCCATGAAGAAACCTGCAATCTGCTGAAAGGAGCGAAGTAAGATGGCCATTGAACCCAAGAAACATGAAATGCCCTCCCAGGAGCCCCAGGTCCGGGCCCACAACTTCAACGAGGTTGCTTTGGGCTACACCCAGGAGATCGCTCTGGCTGAGGCCCAGCGCTGCCTGAACTGCAAGAACCGTCCCTGCGTGCAGGGCTGCCCCGTCAATATCGCCATTCCCGACTTCATCGCCAAGATGAAGACCGGCGACTTCGAGGGCGCCTATCAGGTCATTTCCCAGTCCTCCGCCCTGCCCGCTGTCTGCGGCCGTGTCTGCCCGCAGGAGAGCCAGTGCGAGAGCAAGTGCACCCTTGGCATCAAGTTTGAGCCCGTGGGCATCGGCCGCCTGGAGCGCTTCGTGGCCGACTGGCACAACGCCCATTCCACCGAAGCCCCCGTCAAGCCTGCTCCCAACGGCCATAAGGTCGCCATCGTGGGCGCCGGCCCCTCCGGTCTGACCTGCGCCGGCGATCTGGCCCGCAAGGGTTACCAGGTCTCCATCTTCGAGGCCCTGCATACCGCCGGCGGCGTGCTGGTCTACGGCATCCCCGAATTCCGTCTGCCAAAGGCCATCGTGGCCAAGGAAGTCGAAGGCCTCAAGGCCCTCGGCGTGGACGTGGAGACCAACGTGGTCATCGGCAAGACCCTGACCATCGACGAGCTGTTCGAGGATGGCTACGAGGCCGTGTTTGTCGGCTCCGGCGCCGGTCTGCCCAACTTCATGAACATCCCCGGCGAGGCCTATAAGGGCGTCTACTCCGCGAACGAGTTCCTGACCCGCTCCAACCTGATGAAGGCCTACAAGGACGATCCCGTCACGCCCATCATGAAGGGCGGCAAGGTCGCTGTCGTCGGCGGCGGCAACGTGGCCATGGACGCCGCGCGTACCGCCCTGCGTCTGGGCGCCGAGCACGTTTACATCGTCTACCGCCGCTCCATGGAGGAGCTCCCCGCCCGTAAGGAGGAGGTCGAGCACGCCATCGAGGAGGGCATCGACTTCCATCTGCTCCAGAACCCCGTGGAGGTGCTGGGCTACAACAACCCCGACGATCCCAGAGATCCCAAGAACGGCTTCGTGACCGGCCTGAAGTGCATCAAGATGGAGCTGGGTGAGCCCGACGCCAAGGGCCGCCGCCGTCCCGTTCCCATTGAGGGCAGCGAGTTCGTCCTTGACGTGGACACCGTGGTCATCGCCATCGGCACCAGCCCCAACCCGCTGATCAAGTCCACCACCAAGGGTCTGGAAGTCAACGCGCACGGCGGCATCATTGTCAACGAGGCCGGCCTGACCTCCCGCGAGGGTGTCTACGCCGGCGGCGACGCCGTTACCGGCGCTGCAACCGTCATCTCCGCCATGGGCGCGGGCAAGCTCGCGGCCAAGGGCATTGATGAGTACCTGATGCACAAGTAATGCAAGCACAAAGAGGCAGCAGACGGATCCGTCTGCTGCCTCTTTGTGTTTGCAATGAAGTATCGCCTTGCGGCAATATGAAGTATTCCTGCGGAATATGAAGTATCCGCTGACGCGGATATGAAGTATCGCTGCTGCGATATGAAGTATTTCCTTCGGAAATATGAAGTATGCGCTGCCGCGCATATCTGCAAGGCTTCATCCTGGGCAATATATGGCGCAGCCATACTTCATAAGCGAAGCGTCTTCATACGGCGCAGCCGTACTTCATATTTGCGCAAGCAAATACTTCATCCGAGTTCAGCCCGCGTCTGCTACATATTCTTCCAAACACAGCCCTCGCTCCGTGATTTCCTTCGCGGCCTCTTTGCCCACGTAGCGGAAGTGCCAGGGCTCGTAGTCGATCCCGGTGATATCCACCTTGTCGGCGGGGTAGCGGAGAATGAAGCCGTAACGCCAGGAATTCTCCAGCAGCCATTGCCAGGTGGTAGTGGAGTCCGCGCCGTACTCTGCGACGATGTCCACGGCCAGACCGAGCTGGTGCTCGCTGGTGCCGGGCTCGGCCACGATGGTATGCGCCTTTTCCACGGCCGCCGCATGGGAGAGCCCCTGCGCCTCATAGGAGGCAATATAATTGTTCATGATCTCCTGCTGCCGCTCCGCGGTGCGGAAGGATTCGTTGATGTATGGGTAGATCTCCACGGCGCGGGCGTCGTCAAACATCTGCTGGAGTTCGGGATAGATCCGCTCGTCCACGTGCTGGCCGTTGCGCAGCTCCTTCAGCTTGACTGTGAAGTTCTCGGGCAGCGGGTGTGTGGCGTTCACCAGCACCAGCTTCCAGCTCTCGTCTGCCGGGGGCGCCTCGGTGCTCGCGGCAGTAGCGGGCTCTGTTTGTGGCGCCGTGCTCTGCGGGGAGACCGTGCTCTGCGGGGCGTTCGTCCCCTGCGGGGCAGTCTGGGACGGCTGGACGCTGCCCGTGTCCGTGCTCTGCGGCGACGGGGCAGGCGACTTCTCATGCAGGAGGAACACACCGACCGCGATCAGCGCGGCCAGCACCAGCAGAATCAGCAGCAGCGCGCGCCGCTCCCGCCGCGCACGCCGTTTCTGCCGCTCCGCGGCCTCCCGCCGTTTTTCTCGATTCATCTGATTCTTCCTTTCTTACTCCAGACCGTAGGGAGGAATCCCCCAGATGCCTCCGCCGTTTTTCACTCAGAAGTCCAGATCCATTTTCACGTCCTGCCGCTTGGTCTCCTCGGCGGAGAAGAATTCCTCCCGGGTCATGCCCTTCATCCCGGCGATCACGCTGGTGGGGAAGGTGACGAGCAACTGGTTGTAGCGCGAGACGTTCGCGTTGTAGAGGCGGCGGGAGGCCTGCAAATGCTCCTCCACGTCGGCAATGGCCTTTTGCAGGGTGTTGTAGTTTGCGCTGGCTTTCAGCTCCGGGTAGTTCTCAGCCAGGGCGTGGATCCGCTCGAAGCTCTCCCCCATGAGGCGGTTGGCCTCGTTCTTCTCCCGCATGGTCATGCCCTGCCGCAGCTGGATGGTCTGAAAGAGGGTCTCCTTTTCGTACTTGGCGTAGCTCTTCACCACGTCCACCATCTTGGTCAGCACATCGTAGCGCTTGGTCAGAGAGACGTCGATGTCGGAGCCGGCCTCGTCGATCTTCACGCGGGCCTTGTTCAGCCGATTGGAGATGGAAATGACGCAGCCAGCAAGAAACACAACTGCAACGATGATAACAATCAGTACCGGATTCATGGATGATTCCTCCTATTTTTCTGCATTGATGAACAGATTGTTGTCCAAACTCAGCTCGTCGATGAACTGCGTAATGCCCTCGATCTCTTCCCGGAACTGCTGGGTGATCTGCGCCTCGTCGAGGCGCTTGAACACGCTGGGCGCCTCGAGGGAGTCCTTGTTGGACTGGATGGCAATATGAAGCTGATTCTTCACAAAGCAGAAAAACAGTTTCCCGCCTGTGCGATCCGCCAGCTGCTGCAAGCGCTCCATGAGCTGCGGGGTAATGAGATAAAAGGCCTCATGCTCGTTCTTTGCGTAGACCAGGAACCGGCTGTTAAAGTCCGCGGATTCCATTTCTACCGGATCAAACACGCTGTCGCTCATTTCAAACGTCCGCTTCCGCGGGCTGTTGCAAAAGCCTTTTTGAACGATTTGGACTTTGCTTCGGAAGGATTTGTTGAATTCAACGATCATCCAACGGCCGCTGAAGACGACGGTATTCTTTCGTGAATGATTCGATTTTCCGAAACAGTATATGAGGCAAAGATCGGATCGCTGAAACCGGGTCTGCTTGTAACGGCCGGAGATATAGTCGTTTCCGGCAAGCCGCCAGTTGTCCCGGAAGCGCTTCGGGACGATCATCGTTTTTTCAACGTACCCTGTGTGAATGCGTTGATCCGGTTCGTAACGCAGCTCCGCAAAGACGGAATCCAAATAATTCTCCACGTAAAGCTGCTTGAAGGCCTCCCGGTATCCCTTCCAATCGTCGCTTCGACCGACTCTGATTGCGAGAATCAGCGCTGCGTATTCGCTGGCAATGACAAGGTACCAAAGGGGCTTCCCGAGTATGTCTGAGAGCGAGCGCAGCGAGGGATGCGTCGCCAAAACGTACGGGCTTATGATCCGATAGCCGACCACAGCCAAAAACCAAGCAACACAAAACCACTCAATCAACAAGTGATTTCGCAGGGAAAGCCGCTGCCGTTCCAGCTCGTCCAGAGCAATGCTCCAACCTATCTTTTCATAATTCGTCTGCTTCATAGTAATAATTCAGCCGTAGGGGCGCACAGTGTGCGCCCGCACGTCGGCTTACTCGCCCTGCACAAACAGATTGTTGTCCAAGCTCAGCTCATCGATGAACTGCGTGATAACCTCGATCTCTTCCCGAATCTTCCGTGTGGCCTTCTCCTCGTCGATGGCCTTGAACACGCTGCCGGGCTCGAAGGAGTCCTTGTTGTCGTGGATGGCAATGTGCAGGCGCTGCCCCACGAAGCAGAACATCATTTTGCCCTTGTTGTGGGCGGCCAGCCCCTCGATGCGCTCCATAAAGGCGGGCGTGATGATATAGAAGGCGTCGTGCTCGTCCTGGGCGTAGACCTGAAACTGCTTGTTGAAGGTCTCAGATTCCAGCTCCACCTTCTTGAACAGGGTTTCCTTTTTGCCGAAGAAGCGCTTGCGCCTGGCGGTGCGGAAGCCCTTCTGGACGATCTGGACGTTGGCGCGGAATTCCTTGTTGAAGTCGAAGATCATCCAGCGCCCCCGGAAGATCGTGACGTACTCGGTGGTGGTGTGTCCCTCGGAGTCGGTGGACTGATGCTCCTCCTCGATGTGGACGTCCGACTGCGTAAAGCGCACGTTCTGATAGCGGGCGTGGATGTAGTCCTCCGAATGGAAGCGGTCGCCCATGTACATCATTTTCGTGGCGGCTATGGTCTCGTAGGGGATGCCCTGCTCCGGCTCGTAGCGCAGATCGGTGAACACCGATTCCAGTGAGCGCTTTACAAACGCGTCCTTGAACGCGGCGCGATAGCGCTGGCGGGGCTTTTTCGTCACCCAGAAGGAGAGCAGCAGCCCCGGCACCAGAACGATGGGCAGCGCGACCGGCAGGATCGCAAACGAAAGAAAGCGGTCGCCGCTCTGCCGAAGCAGCAGGATCGCGGCGATTCCAAGCGCAGCGACCACGCCGATGCAGATCAGCGTCCGGTTCCGCGCAGCCTTGCGGAGCTCGTTCAGTTCGTCCATAGAGATCCCCCCCTTTTTCTGAAAGCCGGTCTTCCCGGTTCGATACTACTATTATACATGCTGCACCGGGCCCTGTCTACGACAAAAACTGCAAAAAAGCGGGGCTTTTTTTGCAGTTGCTGCAAAGAAAGCCCCACCGCACCATTTTTAATAAAACAAGGCGCTTTTTTCTACGCTTGTTCTATCGTTTGTTCTACGAAAAAACCTGATTTTACCACGGCTTTTGGACTTGTAGAACAATAGAACAAGAACGATAAACGATACCATAACACCCGTAGAGCATCAATAAAAGTTTGAGAAAAACGTTGTTCTGCGCAGAGGAAACAGGCGGACAGCAATGCTTGTCCCTACGTCAAGCTTGGCGCGTTACAAGGCCGCAGCGGCCGCGAATCTGTGCAGCTATAACTGTCCCCCAAGGCGATCACTCCGTTGGCAGAAACAGGTCGTTGTTACAGTGCAGCGCGTCGACCAATTGGGTAATCAGGTCAATCTCCTCTTGGGTTCGGCCGATTTCCTCATACATATTGAGAGACCTCATAACGCTCTTGGGCGGCTCGTAGGCGTTGGTGTCGGATCGGACTGCAACGTAGAGCCGGTTATCCATGAAGAAGAACATCAGCCTGCCTTCGATTGCAGAGCTTAGGTGCAGAAGCCGCTCCATCATCTGCGGGGTAAGAAGATAGAAGGCTTCGTGTGGGTTTGTCGCACCGACGAGGAAGCGTTCATTAAAATCCTCAGATTCCATGAAAACGGCTTGATACGGGGTATGATTGGATTCCGTTTTTTCCATCCTCAGGGCTACCGGGCTCCCTCGCTGGACAATGAAGCAATTGGAGTGAAATTGCTTGTTGAACGCGAAGCTCATCCAGCGGCCTTGAAAAAGCAGGGCATTTCCGCCCTCGGCGCCTCCGGTCACACGAATCTCCGCCTGCTCAAACGCAATATCCCCGTATCGGGCTGTCATACAGTCCTCCGAATGGATGTGGACGTTATTCCAGGCAAATAACGACTGGATGGCGGAATAGAACGGCTCGGAAAGCGCCCAGCCGGGCGAGTAGCGCAGGGCGGTGAATTGGCTGCCCAGCGCGCGTTCCACAAAGGCTCGCTTGTAAAGGCTGCGGTAGGCCTCGCCCGGTGCCTGTATCATCCGCCTGCGCAGGGACAAGGCGGGTTTCAGAAGGAGCGCCGGGGAGAACAGAGACAGAATATAGGCCGCCCCCAAAGGCAAAAGGCTGTACAGCGCAACCCAGAGGCAAACGAGAAACAGAACGTAGAGGAGCAGGAAGAGCAGCTTGCGATTCCGAAGCTGCTTCCGAAGCCGATCCAGCTCCTCCAGCTTCGGATCCTCCCGCGGACGGAGCTGAGAGGCGTTTGCCCCGGCAAGGCTGCGGCGTCCGCTGTGGCGCTGCCGCTCTTTTTTCTCCGCCTTTTCCAGGAAATCATTCAAGGCGGAAGAAGCAGCCCAAAGAAGGGGAATTCCAAAGAGCACGATCATCAGGGCTTCGGCCGCTTTCATAAAGCGCGAGAGCAAAAACCAGAGACCGAAAAAGAGCCCCAAAAACAGGATGACCGCCTGCCACCGCCATTTTCTGTGCTTTTTCGTGTGCTGCGGTTCCTGCATTTCATTCCCTCCTTTGGGAAGCTTGGTTATTCCTCCGGCTGGAACAGGTCGTTGTCCATGCTGAGCTCGTCGATGATCTGGGTGCTGGTACGAATCTCGCTCCGGATATTCTGCATGACGGTATTCGTGTCAGTAAGCTGGAATACTTTGCCCGGCTCGAAGGTGCTTTTTCTGTCGTTGATCACCACATGAAGCTTCTTTCCCGCAAAGCAGAACATCACCTTGCCGTCGATTCTGGCCGCGACGTTCATCAGGTGGGTTCTGAAATCCGGCGTGAGGAGTTCCCTTGCCTCCCGGTCGTTGAAGGCAAACACCCGAAACCTTTTTTCGAACAGTTCGTCTCCCGTTTCCAGCGAAAAGTATTGATGCTCATCCTCGAACAGACCGCTGGTGCTGACGGCGTGCATCTGCAGGGCCCGGTTCTCCTTATCTTGGAAGAAGTCGATCCCAATGATTTGTATCTTCTCCCGGAATTCCCGGTTGAGATCGAGCACCATCCACCGCCCCTTCAAAATGGAAAAGTACAGGTTATTATGCCGGACATGACGCTTGACGTCAATACTGACATCCGACTGCTGGAACGCAATGTTATGATACCGCGCCTGGATATAGTCCTCCGTGCGAATGCGGTCGCTTTGCTCCAACAAGCGGTTGACCGCGCCGGATTCGGCAAGGGTCTCCACGGGGAGCCCGGCCTTGGGCTCATAGCGATACTCGGAGAAGATCGATTTCAGGGACTGGGGCACCGCCAGCTTTTTATAGTCGGCGCGATAGCGGGCCTTAAGGGCTCTCGCTCCCAGCAGGAGAAGCAGAGCCGCCGGTATTTGCAGAAATATAATCAAGGAGGCAATCCAGGAATTGCCCCGGCTGAAAAACGGAACAAGCAAAAAAAGAATGGCAAGAACATACAGGCAGATCAAAATTGATTGCTTTCGCTTCAGTTCTTTCATTGGGAATCCTCTCTTCCTGCGGGACCAACCCCCACACTCGCGGGTTTATTATACACGGAGAAACGCCGAAAGTCTACGACAAAAAGTGCAAAAAAGCGGGGCCGTTTTTGTCAGAAGGTGCAAAATGCACCGCCGGAGGCGCGCGGGGTATGCGGACGAGCAATACCCATGAAGGGCACAGGTGCTCGTCCCTACCCCCATTCTGTCATTCTGAGCGAAGCGAAGAATCCGTATCCCCGTTCCCCGGTGACTGGTGACTGGTGCGGAGGAAAGGCGGGCTAATAGCCCGCGCTACCGACTTGCGTGTGCGGGCGGGGACGCGGACGCTGAACGAAAAGGGCCCGGCCTTGCGGCCGGGCCCCTGTGTGCAATTCACAATTAGTTCTCCGCCAGCTTGCGGTACTTCTCGTAGCGCTCGGCGCTGAAGGCCTTGGCTTTCTCCATCAGGATGTCGGCCTGATCCGGGAAGGTCCGGCGCAGGGAGGCGTAGCGCACCTCGCCGTTGAGGAAGTCCTCGAGCGGGACGGTCGGCTCCTTGCTGTCGAGCACGAAGGGGTTCTTGCCCTCGGCGCGCAGCTCGGGCACGTAGCGGTACAGGAACCAGTAGCCGCTGTTGACGGCCAGCTTGGCTTCCTCGGTGGAGTAGCCCATGCCCTTGACGATGCCGTGGTTGATGCAGGGCGCGTAGGCGATGATCAGAGACGGGCCCTTGTGGGCGACCGCTTCCTGGATGGCCTTGATGGCCTGGTTGGGGTTGGCGCCCAGGGCGATGGAGGCTACGTATACGTCGCCGTACTCGGCGGCCAGTAGGCCCAGATCCTTCTTGACGGTGCGCTTGCCGGCGGCAGCGAACTGCGCCACCGCGCCGATCGGGGTGGCCTTGGAGGCCTGTCCGCCGGTGTTGGAGTAGACCTCGGTGTCCACGACGAGGATGTTGACGTCGATGCCGGAGGCCAGGACGTGATCCAGGCCGCCGTAGCCGATGTCGTAAGCCCAGCCGTCGCCGCCGTACATCCACATGCTCTTGCGGACGAAGTGCTCGCTGTTCTGCTTCATGTAGTCGACCTGCTCGCCACTGTCGCTGGTCTTTTCCAGGGCGGCCAGAACGGCGTCGGCCAGCTCGCGGGCGCGGACGTCGTCCTCGTATCTCTCAAGCCAGGCTTCCAGCGCGGCCTTGAGGTTCGCGTCCTTGGCGGTTTCGAGGTATTCCTTGGCCTTGGTGGCCAGGGCCAGACGCTGCTGCTGGATCGAGAGCACCATGCCGAGGCTGTATTCAGCGTTGTTCTCAAACAGGGAGTTGGAGATGGCGGGGCCGTGACCGCGGCTGTTGGTTGCGTAGGGGTAGCTCGGGATGGAGAAGCCCCAGGCCTGGGTGCAGCCGGTGGCGT
>CAMKED010000067.1 GCA_946411475.1 uncultured Clostridia bacterium
TTGAAAAGCCGCGTATTGAGTGTATCGACTCTCCTGAGGATGGTTCCTACGGCAAGTATATCGTTGAGCCCCTGGAAAGAGGCTACGGTATTACCCTCGGCAACAGCCTGAGGCGGATTCTTCTGTCCAGCCTTCCCGGCTGCGCCGCGACCTCCATTAAAATTGCCGGCGTCCAGCATGAGTTCTCCACGATCCCCGGCGTCAAGGAAGACGTCACCGAGATCGTCCTGAACATCAAGCGCCTGCTGCCGAAGCTCCACTGCGACGAGGCCAAGACCGTCTACATCGACGCTGTCGGCCCCTGCGAGATTACCGCCGGCGACATTAAGGTCGACGCGGACGTGGAGATTCTGAACCCCGAGCTGCACATTGCGACTCTGGGCCCCGACGCCACGCTGAATATGGAGATCAATCTGAATCACGGCCGCGGATATGTTCGGTCTGACCATAATAAGACCCCCAACATGCCCATCGGCGTGATCCCCGTAGATTCCATCTACACTCCCGTTACCAAGGTCAACTACACCGTGGAAAACACCCGCGTCGGCAATATGACTGACTACGACAAGCTCACCCTGGAGGTCTGGACCAACCGGATCATCTCCGCCCGGGACGCTGTTTCCCTTGGCGCGAAGATTCTGACCGATCACCTGGTTCTGTTCACCGATCTGAGCGAGACCGTTGCCAGCAAGTCCACCGTCGTGGAGCACGTGGGCGATACCCACAACAAGATGCTGGAGCTGACCATTGAGGAGCTTGACCTTTCCGTCCGTAGCTTCAACTGCCTGAAACGCGCCAATATCAACACCGTCGCCGATCTGATCGCGAAGACGGAGGAGGATATGATGAAGGTGCGCAACATGGGCAGAAAGAGCTTGGAGGAGGTCCAGAACAAGCTGGCGATGATGGACCTGTCCCTCGCCACGGAAGACTCCAACAGCAACAACTAACGCGGATGGGAGCCGCCAAGCGGCTCCTGCCAAACTCAAATAACTCGACGATCATAAGCTTTTCAGAAGGAGGAAAACCTGAATGTTCGGAACTCGTAAGCTCGGCAAGACCAGCGCACAGCGCAAGGCCATGCTGCGTCAGCAGGTCACCGATCTGCTGGAGCACGGCAAGCTGGAGACGACCTTCACCCGTGCGAAGGAAGTGCAGCCTGTTGTTGAGAAGATGATCACCCTTGGCAAGAAGGGCGGCCTGGTCAATTACCGCAGAGCCCTTGCTTACATCACCAAGGAAGACGTGGCGAACAAGCTGTTCAAGGACGTGGCTCCCGGCTATGCCCAGCGCAACGGCGGTTACACCCGCGTCACCCGGACTGGCCCCCGTCGCGGCGACGCTGCCGAGATGGCTGTCATCGAACTGGTGTAATCAAATAATGATAAAACGCTCCCTGTACGAGACAGGGAGCGTTTTGTCATTTGTCAGCAGCCGTTTCTGTCATTCCGAGCGCAGCGAGGAATCCGTCCTTTCTCCGAGGGAAACGGATTCTTCGGCACAAGGCTTCAGAATGACGGAGCCTCAGCAGCCGCAGCCGTTGTCGCAGCCGCACCCGCAGCCGCCGCCGCAGTTGTTATTGCAGCCACAGCCGTTGTTGCAGCCGCAGCCGCAACCGTTGTTGATCCCACCGCAGCCAAGGAGCAGAACGATCACGATAATGATCCACCAGCTGCTGTTAAAACCGTTATTACACATAATGCTACCTCCTGCAAAAGATCGCACGCGAGTGTTGGGACTGTTTCCCGTCAAGCCTCGCTCAGTCCATAGTATGCAGCGGCGGCGCGAATGTGCGTGGGCAGGTAAGAGGTAAGAATTAAGAGGTAAGAATTGAGAGCTGAAAGAATTCTTACCTCATACCTCTTAATTCTTCCCTTGGTACAGTTCGTCCAGACTGGCAAACCGGAACCCTAACTCTTCCCATTTGGTCAGCAGCTCGTCGAGGATCTCCGCGTTGGTGCTTGAGGTGCTGTGCAGCAGTACGACGGCGCCGTTGTGTATCCGACCCAACAGCTTGGAAAAGGCTTCTTCCCTGCTCGGCTGATCGTCCTGCTTCCAATCCACGTAGGCCAGGGACCAGAATATGGTCCGGTAGCCGAGCTCCTTGGCCATTGCGAGATTCTGTTCCGCGTAGACGCCGCGCGGAGGCCGGTAATAGCGCGGCATGGGCTTCCCAACCACCTGTTCGTAGGCTGCGGCCACGTCGTCCAATTCTTTTTCAAAAGTTGCCCGGTCTCCGATCCGGTCCATGTCCCAGTGATGCCAGGTGTGATTGCCGACGGTGTGCCCTTCTGCCGCCATCCGTTTCACCAACTCGGGGTTTTGCTGAATGTAAGTGCCAACGACGAAGAAAGCTGCCGGAGCTTTGTGCTTGGCCAGTACGTCCAGAATGGCCGCCGTATGGCCGTTTTCATAGCCGGCGTCAAAGGTCAGGTAGAGGACGGGCTCATCCGGATTCCCCACGTAGACGGCATCCCATTCCTTCAGTTCTTCCGCTGTGGCGTTTCCCGCCGGACAGGATCCCGGGGAAGGAAAGCTCAGCCCCCAGGACGCTGTTTCCACGGCTGCTTCGCCGTTTGCCATCCAGATCCATCCCGCAACCACCGCAAGCAGAAATACGCCGATCGCTGCCAGCCGAATCCGATATGCGTGTTCCATTGCATCGCCTCCTCAAATTACGGTACAAGCTATGCGGCGTTCGCCTCTGATAGTACGCAAAGCGTTGTCAATTTGGAATATTGCACGAAAAATACTGTGGGAAAATATGTGGATTTTGTGGAGAACGGCACTTGCCTTTTCCGGAATCCTGTGGTATATTTAGCAAGCTAAGAAAAAACTATTTTACGATATAATGGAAAGGAGGGGTCTTATGCTCTCTGAATTGGCAGTCAGTCCGCGAATCAAACGCATCAGCAACGCGCTGGAACGGAAGCGGACGCTGGACCTGGAAGATATGGATCTGACCTCATCCCAGGCGTTTGTCCTGGGGTATTTGCTCCGGCACCGGCAGGAGCCTGTCACACCGGGAGATATTTGCCGTCATTTCGGCTTGTCCCACCCCACGGTCACCGGTATCCTGCAGCGGCTGGAGTGCAAGGGCTTTCTCCGCTACGTCGAGGACAGCGCTGACCGTCGGAAGAAGCAAATCTGCGTCACCGAGAAGGCACAGGAGATCCAGCACTGTGCCAATCAACGCTGTCAGGAAACGGAGACGCTGATTTCCGGCAGTTTGACCGAGGACGAGCTCCGTACGCTGGTCGGCCTTCTGGACCGGGTAATCGCCAACATCGGACAGGTTGAGGGCCTCGATCCCTGTCAGAAATCCAAGGAGGAGCGGAAATGATCAAAAAACTGATGGGGTGCATCCGGGAAAACAGGAAGCATACCATCCTGACCCCGCTGTTTATGCTGGGGGAAGTCGGCCTGGAATGCACCCTCCCCATGATTACCGCGGATCTGATCAACTCCATCGAACGGAACGCGGCCATGACCGATATCCTGCGCTACGGCGCGATCCTGGTTTTGATGGCCATGTGCTCTATGAGCTGCGGCATTCTCTCCGGCTGGTTCGCGGCCTCCGCCTCCGCCGGCTTTGCCAAGAATCTGCGGCACGATCTGTTTGCCAAGGTGCAGAGCTTCTCCTTCTCCAACATTGACAAATTCTCCACGGCTTCTCTGGTCACCCGTTTGACCACCGACGTGACCAACGTCCAGAACGCCTTCATGATGATCATTCGCATCGCCGTGCGTTCTCCGCTGATGCTGATTTTTGCGGTCATCATGTCCATCCGCATGGGCGGCCCGATTGCGCTGGTTTTCCTGCTGGTGATTCCCATCCTGGGCTTCGGTCTGCTTTTTATCGCAAAGAAGGCAATGCCCCTGTTCAAGGCCGTGTTCAAAAAGTACGACCGGCTGAACAACTCCGTCCAGGAGAACGTCAAGGGCATGCGCGTGGTCAAGAGCTTCGTCCGCGAGGACTATGAGAAGCAGAAATTTGCCACGGCCTCTGAGGATGTGCGCAACGACTTTACCACGGTCGAAAAGCTGTTGGCAATCAATAACCCGCTGATGCTGCTGGCCATTTACATCTGCATGATTTTAATTCCGCTGTTTTCCGCCAAGGTCATCATCTCCTCCGGCGGTTCCAGTATGCAGGTGGGCGATCTGGCTTCGCTGATTACCTACGCAATGCAGATCCTGATGAGCCTCATGATGCTCTCCATGATTTTCGTTATGATTACGATTTCCGGCGAGGCGGCCCGCCGTATCGTGGAGGTTCTGGACACCGATTCTACGCTGACCAATCCGGCGCAGCCGATTACCGAGGTGGCTGACGGCTCAGTCGATTTTGAAAACGTCAGCTTCAAGTACAACCCCGACGCCGAGGCCTACGCGCTGGCGGACGTGAATCTGCACATCCCTTCCGGGGCCACGGTTGGCATCCTGGGCGGTACGGGTTCTTCCAAGACCACGCTGATCCAGTTGATTTCCCGGCTCTACGACGTGAGCGAGGGCTGCGTCAAGGTGGGCGGCGTGGACGTCCGGAACTACGACATGGAGGCGCTTCGCAACCAGGTTGCCGTGGTGCTGCAAAAGAACGTCCTCTTTTCGGGCACCGTGGCCGAGAACCTGCGCTGGGGCAATCCCAACGCCAGCGACGAGGAGCTGGTCCGGGTCTGCAAGCTGGCCCAGGCGGATTCCTTCATCACCGCCCACCCGGAGGGCTATCAGCGCTTCATCGAGCAGGGCGGCGCGAACGTCTCCGGCGGCCAGAAGCAGCGGCTCTGCATTGCCCGCGCCCTGCTGAAGAAGCCAAAGATCCTGATTCTTGACGATTCCACCTCGGCTGTGGACACGCAGACGGACGCGCTGATCCGGAAGGCGTTCCGGGAGGAGCTCCCGGACGTGACCAAGCTGATTATTGCCCAGCGCGTGGCCTCGGTCCAGGATGCGGATCTGATCCTGGTCATGGATAACGGCCGTGTGGTCGCGCAGGGCACCCATGAGGAGCTCCTGGCCTCCAACGAGATCTACCGTGAGGTCTACACCTCGCAGACGAAGGGAGGGGAAGACGATGCCTAAGCCTCAGATGGGTCCCGGAATGGGAAGAGGCCCCATGGGAAAGGGTCCCGGCGGCAAGGGTGAGATGCCCAAGGCCCGGAAGGGCACCATGGGCCGCGTGCTTCGCCTGCTGATGGAGGA
The DNA here is from genome assembly GCA_946411475.1 of uncultured Clostridia bacterium. Classification (GTDB taxonomy): domain Bacteria; phylum Bacillota; class Clostridia; order Oscillospirales; family Oscillospiraceae; genus JAFRPC01. Next base: position 5,203 of record CAMKED010000067.1, read on the forward strand.
CTACAAGGGTCCCTTCCTTCTGGCGATGCTCTTTATGACCCTCTACTCCCTCGGCAATATCACCCCGACCATTTTCATCAAGAATATTACCGACGTCATTGAGCGCTTCCTGAGCGGCAGGTCCTGGTCGGACGCAAGACCAGAGATCATGAACATCCTGATTCTGATGATCGTGGTCTTTGTCCTGACGATTGCCTTCAACTACGCCTTTGCCCGCTTGATGGCCGTGATCACGCAGGGCTTCCTGGACAAGATGCGCAAGCGCATGTTCAATGCCATGCAGCAGCTTCCGATTAAGTATTTTGACGCCCACGGCCACGGCGACATCATGTCCCACTATACCAACGACATCGATACCCTCCGCCAGCTCGTGAGCCAGAGCCTGCCGCGCCTGTTCCAGTCCGGAATCATGCTGGTCGGCATGCTGGGCATTATGCTCTACTACTCCGTGAACCTGATGGTGGTCGTTTTGGTCGGCGTCTTTGGCATGACCTTCGCCGTCAAGCATATCGGCGGGAAATCCGCCTCCAACTTTATCCGCCAGCAGAAGGCCATCGGCGAGGTGGAAAGCTTCGTGGAGGAGATCATGAACGGCCAGAAGGTGGTCAAGGTCTTCTGCCATGAGGAGGCCAGCCAGCGGGACTTCGACAAGGTCAACGGTCAGCTCTGCGAGGCGGCCACCAAGGCGACCCGCTTTGCCAATATCCTCGGCCCGGTCATGGGCAACATCGGCAATATGCTCTACGTGCTGATTGCCATTGCAGGCTCTGCCTTTATTGCGCTGGGTGCGGCCAACTACTCCCTGAGCGGCCTGATTCATGGGAACTTTGGCGCGCTTCTGGAGCTTTCCGTGGTGATCTCCTTCCTGCACATCGCCAAGCAGTTCACCGGCCAGGTCAACGGCATTGCCCAGCAGTTCAATTCCATCGTGATGGCGCTGGCCGGCGCGGACCGAATCTTCCGGCTGATGGACGAAGCGCCCGAGGCGGACGAAGGCTACGTCACCCTGGTCAACGCGGAGGAGCTGCCCGACGGCAGCCTGCGCGAGGCTGACCACCGCACCGGCGTCTGGGCCTGGCGGCATCCCCACAAGGCTGACGGCACCGTGACTTTTGAGCGGCTGCGCGGCGACGTGCGGCTCTTCGACGTGGACTTCTCCTATGTTGAGGGCAAAAAGGTCCTGGAGGACGTGACGCTCTGGGCAGAACCCGGCCAGAAAATCGCCTTTGTCGGTGCGACCGGCGCCGGCAAGACGACCATCACCAATCTGATCAATCGCTTCTACGATCTCGAGGACGGCAAGATCCGCTACGACGGCATCAATATCACCAAGATCAAAAAGCCGGATTTGCGCCGCTCCCTCGGCGTGGTGCTGCAGGACGTGAATCTGTTCACCGGCACGGTCATGGACAATATCCGTTACGGCAAGCTGGATGCGACGGATGAGGAATGTATCCAGGCAGCCAAGCTGGCAAACGCCCACGATTTTATCACCCGCCTGCCGCAGGGCTACGATACGATGCTGACGTCCAACGGCGCAAACCTCTCCCAGGGCCAGCGCCAGCTTATATCCATTGCCCGCGCTGCCGTGGCCGATCCCCCGGTGATGATTCTGGACGAGGCGACCTCCTCCATCGATACCCGGACCGAGGCGCTGGTCCAGCAGGGCATGGACGCGCTGATGAAGGGCCGCACGGTTTTCGTCATCGCGCACCGGCTCTCCACTGTCCGCAACGCCGACGCCATCATGGTGCTCGACCACGGAAAGATTATCGAGCGGGGCTCCCATGCAGATCTGATCGAGCAGAAGGGAACCTACTACAAGCTCTATACCGGCGCGTTCGAGCTGGAGTGACCGAAATAAATAAACTGTTGCCGCCGGACTTCGGTTCTACCGAGGTCCGGCGGCATGTGCATTGTATGCTTCTGTTCTGTGAAACAGGCGGGAAAGATGGGTTACGACGTCCGAGTGCAGGGCTCCGTCGGACAGAGCCGAGCTGGGCCGTCTTCTGCTTCGCCGCCTGTCAGTACGCCTTTTTTCTTACCCAGAGAACGGGCATGCAGTAAAACGCGTTATCGGCAGCGTCCTCGAGGGGCAGTACGATTCCGACGGGCTCCGGCCGTCCGGCTGCCGCCCGGAGAGGGGTAACTGCCTCGCTGCGGGTCACGATCGCATCCGGGAAGAAGGCAGTATCGGAGCTGCCGCCGGTAATCTCCGGCCTGCAGCAATCGACCCAAGCGATGGCGGCTCGGGCCCGGTGTGCCGGCGCGGGAAGATCTTCAGAGGGCGTTGCAGCGACGTCCGGCCCGGCGGACAGTTGCAGGTCGTTGACGATGAAGTCGTAAACCTTTTTACGGCCGCTGAGATAGTTGCGGATGGAGGAGTGACTGTCCGCCGCCTCCAATACCGCGCTGTGGAACGCATCCAGGGAAGGAATGTGTTCGTCCTCCGTGATTCCCATGGCGGCCCGAACGTACTGCATAAAAAAGGATATGCCGCCGACGCCGTACTGATGCTCCACCGTGCAGTAGTAGAGCAGAGCGGCTTCTGTGCGCACACCCCGGTCCCAGCCGTGCCGGGCCTCCTCCAGAATGAGCTCGCGCGCAAGCTGATCCTGACAGGCAACGCCAACGTCGGAGCTGATCAGCGTGCGGATCGAAGCGGCCTCTGCGGAGCCGAGAACGCGATTCCTCCAACCGCTGCTGCGCGGGGCCTGCATGATCTCGCCGTAAAGAGCGGAGCCGAGGGTTTCGTCTGAGAAATCCGGGGCAGCTTCGCAAATCTGCTGCAACAGCTTCAAAGCGTTCGCGCCGTGCCATTGCAGGAAGCCGATGCTCAGAGCGTTGGAATCCTGCGGCACGACGGAATCATAATCTCCCTCCAATTCGAAATAGATCTGCATGGCGTGGACCACGAGCTGATCGACGTTGACGCTGTCCTCCAGAGAGGGCTCTGCGGCAAGGACGCCCGGGTGCAGCGCGGCGCAAAGACAGAATACCAGGAGGATGCTGATGATTATTCGATTCATAGGAACCTCGCTTTCTTGCAATTTCAAATCGTAGCGAAATGGAACCGGTTTCATTTCGTAACCATTTTAGCATGCGGCGGGAAGCGATTCAAGAAAAGTCGTTCCAAATGATTCGAGGGAAATCGGAAGCGCGTCGGAATAAACGCGCTTTTCCGTCATATCGGCGCAGGAATCTGTCTGCCGGTATTCGCGGCCGGTCGCTTTTGCTTCCTTGGGGCGGAGGATCTATTCAGTCGCCCCTGTCCTGCGTAGGGCGGCCAGACCTCTGGCCGCCGGAAACGCGACAGAACCGGGGAGCACGGCGGCCTGGGGTCAGGCCGCCCTACGGTGCGACTGAATAGTTGCGGGGCGGAAACAGAAAAACCGTCGAAAACAAATTTCGACGGTTTTTCGCGCGGTATGGAAGAATGATCGGGAGACAGATCAATGAGAAAACGACTCAAGCATGAAGTAGTTGTACAAATAGGTAACAACGTAGGCCCGGGTGCAGGGAGCAGAGGGCATCAGCAGATTGCTGCCATTTCCCTCGTTTCCGATCAAGATGCCACCGTAATAGGCCCAAAGCGCGGGATGGTACCAGTATTCATCCCTGGAGACGTCGTCGAACGGATTCTCAGGATCTCCGAGGGTCTGACGGCCTGCCAATACCCACAGGAAGGTGATCATCTGACCCGTGGTAACAATTTCGTCGGGAGAGAAGGTGGTAGCAGTGGTTCCGGCGGTGTATTTGTTTTCAACGGCCCACAGGACGGGATCCCGGAAATAATCATCCGAATGGACGTCCTCAAAGGGGTTGTACTGAGATGTGGGTTCCGGCTTTCCCGCTGCGATCCAGAGGAAGGTCATGGCCTGACCGCGCGTCAGCAATCCGTCCGGGGAGAAGGTGGTGGGAGAGGTTCCGGCGGTGATCGGCGGATTGTGGGTATAGGCCCATATAATCGCGTCGTATGCCCAGTGATCCGGATCGGGCATGTCCGTGAAGGGGACGGTCGGCTCGGTCGGCTCGCTCGGGTCGGTCGGCTCGCTCGGGTCGGTCGGCTCGCTCGGGTCGGTCGGCTCGCTCGGGT
>CAMKED010000068.1 GCA_946411475.1 uncultured Clostridia bacterium
AGACCGTTGACCAATACCTTTGCGGTAAGAATAGCTCCCTGGCCGCCTACGCCGACCAGCAGCGCGCTTTTCGTTTTCGTCATGGCTGATTACTCCTCTCTGGTGATGGCGCCCATCGGGCAAACCTGCGCGCAGACGGTGCAGCCCACGCACTGGTTGTGGTCGATCCGGGCCTTCTTGTTTTCCACGAGAACGGCGGGGCAGCCCACGCTGAGGCAGCGCTTGCAGCCGATGCACTTCTCGGTGTTGACGGTGCACTTGCCGATGTTGTGCTTGATCCGCTTGATCAGCAGGCAGGGACGGCGGGCAATGATGGCCGCGGGGACCTCAGAGGCAAGCGCATCCTGAACGGCCTGCTCCATGGCCTTCAGATCCTGCGGATCGACGATGATCACGTTCTGATAGCCGTAAGCCTTCAGGATCTCCTCGATCTTCAACGCCTCGGCAATCTCGCCCTGGAGGTTGAAGCCGGTGCCGGGGTTGTCCTGGTGGCCGGTCATGCCGGTGATGGAGTTGTCGAGCACGACGGGGATCAGGTTGCCCTTGTTGTAGATGATCTCGGCAGCGCCGGTCATGCCGCTGTGGAAGAAGGTGGAATCGCCCAGAACACCGAAGACCTTCTTGTCGGTGACGCCGGCAGCCTCAAAGGCCTTGGCCATACCCATGGCGACGGAGAAGCCGCCGCCCATGCAGACCACGCTGTCCAGCGCGTTCAGCGGCGCGGAGCCGCCCAGGGTGTAGCAGCCGATGTCGCCCGCGATCACGAAGTCCTTGTGCTTGGACATCGTGTAGAAGAAGCCTCTGTGCGGGCAGCCGGGGCAAAGTGCGGGCGGACGGGAAACAGCCTGCACGCCGACGTCGGTGACGGCGGCAGCCTCGCCGAAGACGCGCTCCTTGACGATCTGCGGATTGAGCTCATAGAGCTTGCCGATCAGGTTCTTGCCCTCGCAGGGAATGCCGGCGGCCTTGATCTGATCTTCCATGAAGCCGTCCAGCTCTTCGATGACGTAGAGCTTCTCGACCTTGGAGGCAAACTCGCGGATCAGGTCCATCGGCATCGGGTTGGTCAGGCCGAGCTTCAGGAAGGAGGTGCCCTCGGGGAAGGCGTCCTTCGCGTAGTAGTAGGCAATGGAAGCGGTGACGACGCCGATCTTGCCGTCGCCCAGCTCCATCTTGTTCAGCGGAGAAGTCTTGCCGTATGCTTCCAGCTTTTTGAGGTTCTCCTCGAGCTTGGGATGGTTGCGGTATGCGTTGGCGGGCGCGGAGATGTACTTGCGGGTGTTGCGGACGTAGGCGGGAGGCTCGTGCTCGACGCGCTCGCCGAAGGTCACGATGCTCTTGGAGTGCGCCACGCGGGTGGTGGTGCGGAACAGCACGGGCATGTCGAACTGCTCGGAGATCTCATAGGCGGCCTTCATGAAGTCCAGGCATTCCTGGGAATCGGAGGGCTCGACCATGGCGATCTTCGCGGACTTGGCATAGTAGCGGTTGTCCTGCTCGTTCTGAGACGAGTGCATGCTGGGATCGTCAGCGGAGATGATGACGAAGCCTCCGGTGACGCCGTTATAGGCCGCGGTGAAGATGGGGTCGGCCGCCACGTTGACGCCGACGTGCTTCATGGCGCACAGACTGCGCACACCGGCGATGCTTGCGCCGTATGCGACTTCGGTTGCGACCTTCTCGTTGGGAGCCCACTCGCAGTAGAGCGCGTCCTTATACTTGGGAAGGTTCTCAAAGATCTCGGTGCTGGGCGTACCGGGATAGGCGGAGCAGACCTTTACGCCGGCTTCATAGGCGCCTCTGGCAATGGCCTCATTGCCGGAAAGCAGTTGTCGATCCAATGTAAATGACCACCTTTCAAATTTTAATGCAGAATTTACTGTATACTATCCACGCATTGTAGATTACGAACAAAAATATTATAAAATAATACTTGCAAACTGTAAAGAATGAACTTATAATAGCAGTATTAGATTTACTTATTTTTATGGTCAAAAATGACCGATTAGAGGTTTTACTTATGACGATCCAACAGGTGCTTTACGTTTTGGAAATTGCCAACCGTTCCAGTGTGTCACAGGCAGCGCAGAAGCTCTATCTGTCGCAGTCCGCGCTCTCCCAGCAGCTTCGGCGGCTGGAGGAGGAGCTGGGCTATTCTCTCTTTGCCCGCACCGCCAACGGCTTACAGCTCACGCCGGAAGGGCAGCGCTTCTGCGAGCAGGCCGCTCCGATAGCGGAGCGCTGGGGCGAGTTCTGCAAATCCGTACAAAAGCGGCACCGGAACGAGCAGCTCCGGCTGCGGCTCGGGATCGGCTCCCGCGTCTATTCCAACGATCTGTTCTCCAACGTGATCGAATATTTCGACGCCCGTCCCGAGATCGAGGTCACCTTCTTCACTGAGGCGGGCCTGGACGTCGTGGACGCGCTGCGGAAGGGCGAGCTGGACCTTGCGCTGGACCGTCTGCCCTTGGAGGATACGGTGCCAGACAGCGGAGACCTCTACGCAGCCCCGCTGATCCGGGAACGCCAGTGCGTCCTGATGGGCACGCACGATCCGCTGGCCACCCGCAGCTACCTTTCGATCAAGGACCTGCAGGGCTGCAATATGATCTCCGGCCTGGAAGATTCCGCAGAGGACCGCTCCATGCGCTCCGCAATCCGCAAGCACCACATCACCGTCAACCGTATCTACCGCTCCGACGGCATCGAGACCAGTATGCGGCTGGTGCGGGAGGGCAAGGGTCTGGCCTTCGGACCTGCGTCCTTTGCCGATCACTTTCAGGTCGCTGCAATCCCGTTGGAGCCGGAAACCTGGGTCAGCCTGCAGTTCATCTGTCTGCAAACCAACTTGAAGCGAACGGAGATCAAACGCTTTCGGGACTATCTCGCGGAGCTCTGCAAGAACCGGGAAGGTTAAGAATGAAACTTTGAAAGTATGAAACTATGAAACTATGAAAGGATTCGGGAAACCCGGTATGAACTATGAAATTCTGACCGTCAAGGAACAGCTTCTGGCCGACAACGACCGGATTGCTGCCGAGACACGCAGCCTGCTGCAGGACCGTGGCGTCGTCCTGGTCAATCTGATGGGTTCCCCCGGCGCAGGCAAGACCACTACCCTGCTGCGTCTGATCGAACGGCTCGGCAGTACGCTGCGAATCGGCGTGATGGAGGCGGACGTGGATTCCGACGTAGACGCAAAAACCGTCTATGCAGCCGGCGCAAAGGTTGTCCAGCTTCACACGGGCGGGCTGTGTCACATGGACGCCGCCATGACCGCTCAGGGCTTGGAAGCGCTGGGGCTCGTTCAGAACCTCCCCTGCTCGCAGGCGATCCAGCTTCCTTCCGCGCAAAACCTCCCCTGCTCGCAGGGGAGGGGGACCGCCCTCAAGGGCGGTGGAGGGGTCTGTCCCGATTTTGATCTGATTTTCCTCGAAAACGTCGGCAACCTGGTCTGTCCGGCTGAATTTGACGTCGGCGCAGATCTGCGCATGATGATCCTCTCCGTCCCTGAGGGCGACGACAAGCCGCTGAAATATCCGCTGATGTTCACGGTCAACGACGTGATGCTCGTCAATAAAATCGACACGGCCGCAGTCTTTGACTTCGACCTCGCCGCCGCCTCCGAACGGGCAAAAAAATTAAATCCCGAAATTCAGATCTTCCCCGTCTCCGCGGAGACGGGAGAGGGCTTCGACGTGGTGGCCGTGCTGCTGCGCGAGCTGTGTGCGAAACGGAGGTCCCAAGCATGAAAACCATTACGCTGAACGCCAGTGTGACAGCCTCCAACGAACGCGACGCCGACGCTCTGCGTGCGCGGATGCGTGCGTGCGGGACCCTGCTGGTCAACGTCATGAGCAGTCCCGGCGCAGGCAAGACCACGCTGCTGTCACGGCTGATCCGGGATCTGGACGGGATCCGCATTGCCGTGATGGAAGCCGACATCGAATCCGACGTAGACGCGAAACGGATCGAAGCGCTCGGGGCAAGCTCCATTCAGGTCCACACCTCCGGCATGTGCCACATGGACGCGGGGATGACGGCAGCCGCCTTCGACGAGCTGCAGCAAACCCTCCCCTGCTCGCAGGCGATCCAGCTTCCTTCCGCGCAAAACCTCCCCTGCTCGCAGGGGAGGGGGACCGCCCTCAAGGGCGGTGGAGGGGTCAAGGGCGGTGGTTGGGTCCGTCCCGATTTTGATCTGATCTTCCTGGAAAACGTCGGCAATCTGATCTGTCCGGCAGAATACGACACAGGCGCCGGTCTGAATCTGATGCTGCTCTCCGTTCCGGAGGGCGACGACAAGCCGCTGAAATACCCTCTCATGTTCCAAAAGAGCGACGCATTAATCGTCACGAAGACAGACACGCTGCGCTATTTCAACTTCGATCTGTCCAAATGCGAGGCGCGCGCCCGAGCCCTGAATCCGAATCTCAAAATCTTCCCCGTCAGCGCCAAAAACGGCGAAGGAATGGACAAACTCGAGACTTGGCTGAAACAGCAAATGGACGAATTCAGGTAAGAAGGTATCTGTTCAGTAGGGTCGTAGTGGCCGCGCACCTGCGCGGCCATAAAGCCCCGAAACAGCAATCCGCGCCATGGCCGCGCAGGTGCGCGGCCACTACGGAGCAGGTGCGACTGAATAGATCCGTAAGAAGAAAAAGTAAGAGCTAAGAATTGACGCGTTACGGAACCCTGAACTCTGAACCGAAAGGAGACAGCGATATGAAAGACCAGAAGAACCGCATGGTAAACGCGCGCGATTTCCGCGCAGATCCCAACTACAAGCCCGCCGATCCCGAGAAGGCCAAGCTGATCCTCAAGCTCGGCACCATGATCACGGACCGCTATCTGCAAAAATACACCAAGACCTTGAAGTACGACGATCCGGAATACTGGGCGCTGGACGAAGTACTGACCAAAGAAGAGGCCCGGTTCCTGCTGAACTTCAAAAAGACCCGCGTCCCCTACGACGTGGAGACGCTGGCCAAGATGAACGATCTGTCCGTGGAGGACTGCCAGAAGATGATCGACCACCTGTGCTGGGTCGGCGTCGTGGAGATGACCCGCGAGGGCCCCGACAAGAAGAAGCACTACAACGTCCCGATCTTCGTGCCCGGTTCCGCAGAGTTCATGATGATGAACGACGAACTCACCGCCCAACACCCGAACCTCGCCACCTTCTTCAATCTGATGACCCAGATGCCCCTCGAAAACGTGACGCCCATGATCCCTCTTGGCGGCGCCGGCGTCGGCATGCACGTCATTCCTGTGGAAAAGGCCATCGAGCATGAGAGCAAGTCCGCTTCCGTCGAGCATATCTCCCACTGGCTGAAAAAGTACGACAAGTACTCCGTCGGCCAGTGCACCTGCCGCAAACAGCAGACCATGCGCGGCGAGGGCTCCGGCGAGATCAACGGCGAGTTCTGTATGGGCGTGGGCGATATGGCCGAATACTGCGTGGACCGCGGGATGGGCCGCTACATAAGCTATGAAGAGGCCCTCGAGATCCTCGAACGGGCCGAGCGGCACGGCTTCGTCCACCAGATTACCAACATCGACGGCGAGGACAAGATCGTCGCCATCTGCAACTGCGCGCCCGGCGTCTGCAACGCGATCCGAACCTCCCAGCTCTACAACACCCCCAATATGTCCCGTTCCGCCTACCGGGCCCACGTAGACAAGGAAAAGTGCGTGGCCTGCGGCAAGTGCGTGGAGGTCTGCCCGGTCGGCGCGGCCAAGCTGGGCCAGAAGCTCTGCACGAAAAACGGCGAGGTCGAATACCCGGTCACCGTCCTGCCCGACGCCAAGAAATGGACGGCGGACAACTGGAATCCCAACTACCGCAACGATGCGAAGATCAACTGCTACGACAGCGGCACGGCTCCCTGCAAGACGGCCTGCCCGGCGCACATTGCCGTCCAGGGCTATCTGAAAATGGCTAAAAAGGGCCGCTATCAGGACGCCCTCAAGCTCATCAAGCAGGACAATCCCCTGCCGGCCGTCTGCGGCGCGATCTGCAACCGCCGCTGTGAGGACGCCTGCACCCGCGGCACCGTCGATCAGCCCATCGCCATCGACGAGGTCAAGAAGTTCATCTCCTCCCTGGAGCTGAAGCAGGAGCACCGTTACATTCCCATCTGCGAGAAGGACGACGGCGGCATGTGGGGTCCGGACTACAAAATGGCGATCATCGGCGCAGGCCCGGCCGGCCTGAGCTGCGCCTACTACCTGCGTACCCGCGGCTACGACGTCACCGTCTTTGAAAAGGATCCCCAGCCCGGCGGCATGCTGCAATACGGCATCCCGAACTTCCGGCTGGAAAAGGACGTGCTGGCCGCCGAGATCGACGTACTGCGGCAGATGGGCATTGCGTTCCGCTGCGGCGTAGAGGTCGGCAAGGACGTCACCATCGCGCAGCTCAAAGAGCAGGGCTACAAAGCCTTCTATCTGGCCATTGGCCTCCAGGGCGGCCGGAAAACCGGCGTACCCGGCGAGGACGCCGCGGGCGTGGAATCCGGCATTGCCTTCCTGAACCGCGTCAACCGGGATCACAGCGTCCGGCTGGACGGCGACGTGGTCGTGGTCGGCGGCGGTAACGTGGCCGTGGACGTTGCCCGGACTGCTGCGCGCACCACCAGCGGCAAGGTCACGATGCTTTGTCTGGAATCCGAAGCTGAAATGCCCGCTGCCAAGGACGAGGTCGATGAGGCGAAAGAAGAGGGCGTCGAAGTCCTGAACGGCTGGGGGCCCAAGGAGATCCTCACCGAAGACGGCAAGGTCACCGGGATCGTCTTCAAACGCTGCTGTTCCGTCTATGACGCAGAGCACCGCTTCAGCCCCACTTACGACGAGAACGAGACCATTACCCTCCCCTGCTCCACGGTCCTGCAGGCCATCGGCCAGAGCGCTGTCTGGGGCGAGCTGCTCCAGGGCACCAAGGTGGAGCTCAACCGCAACGGGACCGTCGCCCACGATCCTGTGACCTTTGAGACGAGCGAACCGGGGATCTTCGTGGGCGGCGACATCGGACACGGCGCACGCTTTGCCATCGACGCCATTGCAGACGGCAAAAAAGGCTGCGAATCCATGCACCGTTACGTCCATCCCGGCCAGTCCCAGACGATTGCACGCGACCTGCGCGAGTTTAAGGAGCTGGATAAGAGCAGCGTCCTGATCGACCCGCACGGCTTTGACACCGCAAAGCGGAACGTCCCCGGTCGGAAGGACGGCAATCCCCGCGATACCTTCGGCGACGTGCGGCTGACCTTCACCGAGGAGCAGGCCAAGGCCGAAGCGAATCGCTGCCTGAGCTGCGGCGCTTCCGTCGTGGACCTCAACCGCTGCATCGGCTGCGGCCTCTGCACGACCCGCTGCGAATTCGACGCGATCCACCTGTCCCGCGATCTGCCGGACGCCTCCAACATGATCCGCTGCGAGGATAAGATGGGCGTTGTCGCCAAATACGCTGCCAAACGGGAAATGAAGATCCTGTTTGGGAAGAAGTCCTGATCAGGCAATCGGAAATAGGCAATAGGCAATAGGCTATCGGCAATAGGCTATCGGCTATAGGCTATCGGCTATAGACTATCGGCTATCGGCTAAAGACTAATGACTGATTTGAAGTCTGTCCCGAAGGAAAGGATCATCTCATGCACGAAATGGGTATCGTTCTGCATCTTGCAAAGACACTGGACGAGACGGCCGAGGAAAACAAGCTCTCTTCGATCGGCAAGGTCGTCTTACAGATCGGCGAGGTCTCCGGGATCATGACAGACCTGTTCACCGACGCCTGGGACTACTTCAAGGTCCGTCATCCGATCCTGAAGGACAGCACCCTGGAGCTGGAAACGCTCCCCGCTGTCACCTGGTGCGACAGCTGCAAAAGCAAATACGAAACCGTAAAATACGGGCGGGAATGCCCCTACTGTCATTCCGGCGAGACCTGGCTGATTCAGGGTGACGAGTGCGTCATCAAAGAGATCGAAGCAGAATAAGAACAACACTCTCACACAGTCCATTTGCTGCGTGAGAGTGTTGTTTTCAAGCGTGAGAATGTTGTAAAAATATGCGTTTGACATTCAATTCTATCTGTGTTATAATGGCGTCATTCTGAGCAAACTTCACGTAAAACACACAAGGAGGATAAAAATGAAAAAATTCCTGGCGATTGCCCTTGCGCTGTTCCTTTTTATCAGCCTGGTTGCATGCAAGGACAACAATTCCGGCAGCAGCAATGCCACGAACCCCCAAGCCAACAACAGCGGTGAAAACCAACAGTCCGGCAATCAGTCCGGCAGCCAAAGCGAAACTGGCAGCAATGCGCAAAATGCGGGCAACGCAGAGGGCGCAAAGCTTTCCGGCAAACTCAGCATCATCGACCTGGAAGACAGAGATTCGTCCATCCTGCGCGGCATCCGTATCTATGGAAACCAGGCCGGCACTTTGGACGGCATCAACGGCAAAAAGGCTTCCCTCACCGACGTCCGCGACGTATTTGAGCTGGGCGAGTGGGTGGAATTCTACCCGGATACCGACGCGGAATACTATCTGCGCGTTTGGGTCCTCAAGCACCGGGACGATCAGGAGTACTACAACACCTGCAAGTTCTCCGATCTGATGCCGAACTTTGCCACATACTGCGACCTGCACTACCCCGTGGATGAGGAAAACCCGGATGAATCGTACTGGGGCAGCTTCTACCTGAATGAGAGCGACTGCGAACCCGGCTATTACGACTTTATTTTTACCTACGAGGGAAAGGCCATTGCCGTTTTGCAGACCCGCTTCTACAAGTGCGGCGAGTTGGCCAGCAAATCCGACGAAGAGCTGGAAAAGCTCATGAGAGAGTAATTTAGTTGATGAAAGCCTCCCGTCCCGGTGATTATTTCACCGGAACGGGAGGTTTTCTTTCTTATTTCACCGTCGTGCCGGTATCCTTCTGGATGACGTCGTGGGCGCCGCCCTCGACAATGGAGGTTGCGGAGACCAGGGTCAGCTTTGCCTTCTGCTGGAACTCCGGGATATTCAGCG
>CAMKED010000069.1 GCA_946411475.1 uncultured Clostridia bacterium
GAACGCCCTTGACGTTGGCGACCAGGCCGCCCTTGTTGGTCTCGGTGATCTTGGCTTCGACGGGAGTCTTGTTGTCAGCGGCTTCCTGCAGCTCGTCCCAGACGCGCATGCCGTCCAGCTTCTTGCGGCTGAGCTGCACGGTGCCTTCCTGGTCGTTGACACGAACGACGAAAACCTTGATCTCGTCGCCGATGTGGAGCACTTCTTCGGGCTTGACGTTGGGATCCGCGCTGACTTCATCATAGGGGATATAACCGGCGTGCTTGGTGCCGAGGTCAACCTGGACTTCGGTGGTGCCGATGGCGACTACTGTACCTGTGACCGTATCTCCTGTGTTTAGAGTTTTGATACTTGCGTCAAGCAGCGCCTCAAAGCTTTCCTCCGTTGCAGCAGTATCTACTGTTTTGATTTCATCCATGGTTTGATTGACCTCCTTTATTATCCACGCAGGTGTTGACGCCCCTGCAGTGATGCCGATGGCAGAAATGCCTGAAAAATCGAAGTCCGCCAGCTCGGCGGCGTTGTCCACAGCAAAGACCCGCTGACAGTGCGCCGCGCAGATCGCAGCCAACTGCCGGGTATTGGAGCTGGTCCGGTCGCCGACCACCACCATGGCGTCGCATTTTGCGGCCAGCGCGGCGGCTTCGGTTTGCCGATTTTCAGTCGCTTCGCATATTGTATCAAATCTTTTGCAATTTGTACAGAGTGAATTTGCAATTTCCCCAACTTTTTTCCATATTTTTTGGTTGGAAGTGGTCTGTGCCACCAGAACCAGCGGCAATTCGCTCCGTTTTGGGTCCGCACGGAGCCAGCTTTCCAGCTCCTCGGGCGTCTCGACCACGAGCGGATCGTCACACCAGCCGGAGATCCCCACGACCTCGGGGTGGGTCTTCGAGCCGAAAATGACCGGCTTGCGCCCCTCGGTCTCGGCAGTCCGGACCAATCGGTGGATCCGCTCGACAAAGGGACAGGTGGCGTCCACCACCCGAAGGCCTCGGGCCGCGAGGGCATCATAGACCGCTCTGCCGACGCCGTGCGCGCGGATGATGACCGTGGCCCCGTCCGAGATCTCGTCCACCGCTGCGGCCTCCCGGACGCCCAGGGCGTTGAAGCGCTCCACGACGTGCCGATTATGCACGATGGGCCCCAGGGTGACGACGGTCTCCCCCGCCCCGGCGGTCTGCTCCACCAGCTCGACCGCCCGCCGCACGCCGAAGCAGAAGCCGGCAGAATCAGATAGGGTTACTTGCATGCAATCATGCCCCCTTGCTTGAATGAAGTATCGCCTTGCGGCGATATGAAGTATTTCTGACGAAATATGAAGTATCCGCTGTCGCGGATTATGAAGTATGCGCTGCCGCGCATATTTGGGCGAAACAGGAAAACTCCCCAGCTATGTTGTAATATGGCGCAGCCATACTTCATAAGCAAAGCGTCTTCATATGCGAAGCATACTTCATATTTGCGCAAGCAAATATTTCATTTCCCCTGCCCCAGGGCATAGATTTTCGCCATCATCTCCACAGTCGCCGCTTCGAGCTCCTCGCCGCTGGGACGGCGGGAGGCGAATTCGGGCGTGTAGGCCTCGCCCGCAACGACGCGGACGCGGCAGAAGGGCTTGCGGCCGTGGGTGATGTAGATGGGCACGATGGGCACGCCCGCCCGCTGGGCCAACATGACGGCGCCGGATTTCGGCTCGGACTTCTTCCCGTTCTTGACTCGCGTGCCCTCCGGGAAGATCAGAAGCTGATGGCCGCCCTTCAAAACCTCCAGCGATTTCTTGACGGCCGACAGATCCGGGTTGTCCCGGTCTATGGGGAAGGAGCCCAGGAAGGGCAGCAGCTTGCGCAGCAGCGGCTTAGTGAACAGGGATTTGCGGCCCATGCTCCAGGGCGGATAGGCTCCGTTCAGCATCAGGAAGATCCAGATCGGGTCCGCAAAGCCGGAATGGTTTGCGCAGAGCATGCAGGGCCCCTCCGGGACGTTCTCCCGCCCGATCAGCTTGCTCGGATGGTAGAAGAAAAAGATAATCCGGAAAAACCAGAAGAAAAACCGATAGACCAGGTGGGTCTTCTTATCGTACTTCATTGCGCCGTTTTCCTCCGAATGATGGCCTTCATCTCAGCCACCACCTGGTCGATGGTCAGATAGGAGCAGTCCAGGACCTCGGCGTCGTCGGCGCATTTCAGGGGCGCGATCTTGCGGTTCATATCCGCCTCGTCGCGCTTGACCACGTCGGTGTAGACGTCCTCATAGCGGACCTGCTCGCCCTTGGCGGTGAGTTCCTTCCAGCGGCGGTCGGCCCGGACCTCGGCGGACGCGGTCAGATAGACCTTGACCTGGGCATTGGGCAGGACCACGGTGCCAATGTCGCGGCCGTCCATGACGACGTTGTGGGTCCGCGCCAGTTCACGCTGCATATCCAGCAGATAGGCTCTGACGCAGTCCTGGGCCGCCACGCCGGAGGCCATCATCGACATTTCGGGCGTGCGGATCCGATCGGTCACGTCCTGGCCGTTGAGGATCATGTGCTGGATGCCGTCGGCCTGATACTCGATCTGAATGTTGACGTCGTCGATGCAGCGCTCGATGCCGTCCTTGTCCTTTGGTCCGATGCCCATCAGGCTCATGTGGTAGCCCACGGTGCGGTAGATGGCCCCGGTATCCACGTAGAGATAGCCCAGCTCCGCGGCAACCCGCCTGGCAATGGTGCTCTTCCCCGCCCCGGCAGGGCCGTCGATGGCCACGGAGACGTAGGGAGTCTGGTTCGCGGTCTGGTTCGTGTTCTGTTCATTCATATTATGTAAACCTCCATTTGGTTCAGCGTTCAGAGTTCAATTCCCCGCATGCACCCTTCTGTAGCGCGGGCTATCAGCCCGCCATTCTCCGCACGCACCCTTCTGCAGCGCAAGCGGGAAAGCCTTTGCATTTTGCGGGCGCACACTGTGCGCCTCTACGGGGGCGTGCGGACGGCAGAGTGCCGTCCCTGCGCGTGCTCTGTGGTAATCTATGTGGAAATGTGGTGGATATCGGTGGAAAAGCCTGTTTGACTCCCCTCGTTTGGGGCGAAAACGGGCTGAATTCTCCGTTATTCTATCTTCTTCCGGCAGGCGTTTCAAACTGTCTCTTCGGTCTTGCGTTGGTTTTCCGGCGGGGTTACCGGCCTTTCCGGGGAAAAACCTGTCGTTCTTCCCCTGGACTTCCGCTGATTTGCTCCTGTTTTGCTGTCGGTTTTTGCAAATCCTTTTTCGCTGTTTTTCAATTTCTTCCGGCCACTGGGCCCGAAAGCCCTGTTAAACCCACGGTTTTTCGGTTTCATCCTGCTCCCGCCGGACACAACAAGAATAAGTGTAAGAGTAAGTATAAGTATAAGGAAAAGAGAAAGAGTAAGACTAAGAGAAAGAAAAAGCATAATTCTTTCTCTTGGAAGAGAGAAAGAGAGAACGGTCAGACTCCCGCAAAAAGGGACAGAGTTTTGGCGATCCGGCAGGGCTCGCAGCCCAGCGCCAGCGCCGCCAGCTCCACGGTCGCGCTGGAAGCCTCCAGCTCCAGAACGCGGTGTTCCATGCCGTATTGGGCGAAGTATGCCTTGACTTTTTCGATTGCCATGTTGGTCTCCTTATGTATCGTTGCGCGTCTATCACCGAAAGCGCAGCCGTTCCTTGTCTGTGCGCCGGGAACGCCGCCTCCTACTGCGTTGTGACGTCTGAAAGTGGACGTAGGGACAAGCATTGCTTGTCCGGCATTCGGAACGAATGCAATTTGCCGGAGGCAAATCAGTCCGAAGTGCTGCCAGATCGCCTGTCGGCGATTGTTTGCTTCGCAGACGCAGACGAGCTCGTCCCTACGGACTCTGATCCTTGATCCCCGAACTCGAAGCGTCACGAATGTATTCTTGCTTCCTGACCGCAGCGTTCGCCGCGGCGTACGCCGTGCTCCACGCGATTTGCAGGTTGAAGCCGCCGGTGTAGGCGTCCACGTCGATGACTTCCCCGGCGAAATAGAGGCCGGGAATCAGCTTGCTCTCCATGGTCTTTGGGTCGATCTCCCGCGTAGCGACGCCGCCGGAGGTGATGATGGCCTCCTCGACCGGGCGCAGGCCGGAGATCTTCACGGTAAAGTGCTTGGTGAGCTCCAGCAAGGCGCGGCGCTGCTCCTTGGTCACGGAATTGACCCTGGTCTCCCCCGGGATGCCCGAGCGCGCCACGATGACCGGGATCATCGTCTTGGGATAAAGCCCCGAGAGGGCGTTCTCAAAGCTGCGGTTTTTGTTCTCCGCAAAGTCGCGCAGGATGCGCGCGTCCAACTTCTCCTCGTCCAGCGCAGGCTTGAGGTCGATGGAAATGATGTAAGCTTTCCCCGGCTCCATGTGGGCCGAGGCCGAGAGGATCACCGGCCCGGAGAGGCCGAAGTGGGTGAACAGCAGCTCGCCGAATTCCTCAAAGACGGGTTTGCCGGTGGGAAGCGTAGGGGCCGGCGTCCACGACGGCCCGAGCGTTTCCGTTCGGGATGGGTTCGGGGCGTTGAGGACACCGCCCCCTACGGCCTCGAACAGCCGCACGCTGACATTTTTCAGGGCCAGACCCTGCATTTTGGCGCAGAAGCCGCCGTCCTCCACGAGAGGAACCAGGGAGCCGACGGGCGGGACGATGCTGTGGCCGAGTGCCTTCGCCAGACGGTAGCCGTCGCCGGTGGAACCGGTAGCGGGGTAGGACTTCCCGCCGGTGGCCAGGATCACGGCCGGGGCGTAGAAATCGCCCTTGTCCGTGCGGACGCCGGAAACGCGTATCGCCTCGTCCCGTGGCGCATCGGTGCGCGCCGCTGCATCACCCTGATCCTTGATCCCTGATCCCTCAGGCGGGCGGCCGATGACCGCCCCTACAGTCAAAATCTCCTTTGCCCGGGCGCGGACGATCTCCACGCCGGCGTAGCCGAGGGCGGTTTTCAGCGCGTCGAGCACCGAGGCGGACCTGTCGCTCACCGGGAAGACCCGGTTGCCGCGCTCGGTCTTGGTCTCGCAGCCGTGGCTTTCAAAGAACGTGATCGCGTCCTCGGGCGTGAAGCCGGAAAGGGCCGAATAGAGAAAGCGGGCGTTGCGGGGCACGTTCTTCAAGACCTCCTGCCAGGGGCAGTTGTTGGTCAGATTGCAGCGGCCCTTACCGGTGATGAGCAGCTTTTTGCCAAGCCGCTCGTTGGGCTCGAGCAGCAGCACCCGCGCCCCGGCATAGCCCGCCTGAATCGCGGCAAACATCCCAGCCGCTCCGCCGCCGACCACAATCATATCATATTCTTTCATCATTCTGCTTCTTTCATTGCTTTGATTGTTCCGAGGCTTGCCTCCGATTCTGCGCGGTTTTTTCTCAGCTCACCCTTGCCGCAAGCGCACGGATCAGCCACTGCGGGTAGCCGCTGAGCAGCAGAAAGAGCAGGCCAAGCAGGCCCGCTTCCATCGGACCGCCATACAAGGCTGCCTTGCCCGCCGCGTAAGCAGTCCGTGGATTATCCAAATCATAGGCAACCGGGATGCTCTCTTGATCGTGCGGGCTGAAAACCACAGAGGGGAAACGTGCGTACTGCGTACCGCCGTTTGCCTCGAACTTCACTTGGTACATAAAATGATAGTTCATATTACATACGGTTGCCTCTGTCCGCACAAGGCCGCGCGTCCGCCCTACATAAATCAGTAACAGCGTCAACGCCAGAAGCAGACAGCCGAGCGCGACGCAGAGCCGTACAAAGCTCCGTTTCAGTCCGCGCAGCCTTGCGAAGATTCCATAGTTGAAAATCGAAAGAACGCCTTCTCCCCAGGGATTCTCCTCAAACTTGCGGTTCAGGAGCTGAAACGCACGTACCATCCCCAGTGCGCCGGATGCCATGGCAGCGGACAGCTTTTTTACGTCTCCATGGCCGGAAAGCAGCTTGCCAAGCAGCAGGCATTCAAATGCCGCAAAGATCAGCAGCAGAACGGCCAAATGTACCGGCGGGGATTTGCCGTTCGACGCGGATTTCCCGTTCGGAACGGAATCCTCATTGTCCCATTCTTCATAATCATTTTTCATAGAAAACTCCTTTTCATGCCGGGTGGAACGGGCGAAGAACGTGCGCTCACAGATTATTATTCGTGTTTCAGTTTTAATTGTTCCAGTTCCGTTTCCGTCAGTCTGCGCCACTGGCCGGGCTTCAAGTCGCCCAGGCGCAGGCTGCCCTCGGCAATGCGTTTGAGGCGGGTGGTTTTCAGGCCCGCAGCCTCGGCCATCCGGCGGATCTGCCGGTTGCGCCCCTCATGGATCGTGATTTCGAGGGCGGCGACGTTGTCCCGCGGCGCACCCTCGTAAGCCTTCCCCTCGAGGGGAAGGCTTGGGACGGGGGAGGCGGATCCTTCGCTGCGCTCAGAATGACAAACGGGGAAGCTCTCTGCGGTTTGCGGGCGGCCAATGGCCGCCCCTATGGGGGCATCCTCACGTCCCCGATTGCCGATCGCCTGTTGCCGATTGCCTATACGTTCCCACAGCAGCCGCACCTCGGGCGGCTTGATGCGGTAGCCGTCCAGGACAATGGGGCGGCGGAGCTGTTCCAGCGCGCCTTCATGCCAGCCGCTGACCCAGAGGCGGTAGGTCTTGCGCACCTCGCCCTTGGGGTGGGTCAGGCGGTTGGCCAGTTCGCCGTCGTTGGTCATGAGCAGCAGGCCCTCGGAGAATTGGTCGAGGCGGCCAACGGGATAGAGCCGCCCCAATTCGGGCGGCAAAAGCTCCGCCACGCCGGGCCGGCCCTTTTCATCGTGCATGGTCGTGACCACACCGCGGGGCTTGTAAAGCAAAACGGTGGTCGTCTTCCGCGGGGCGGCGGGCAGAGGGCGGCCGTCCACCCGGATCTCGTCGGTCTCCGGGTCCGCCGTATCGCCAAGCCGGGCAAGGCCTCCGTTGACGGTGACCTTGCCCTGGACGATCCATTCCTCCGCCGTGCGCCGGGAACAGAGCCCGGCAGCGGCGATCAGCTTTTGCAGTCGTTCTTTCATATTCTTTCCGCAGCCGACAAAGGCGGCTCAGAGGTGAGAATTGAGAATTGAGAATTGAGAGGGGAGAATTGAGAATGAATGTGTTTCGCAAATTGCAATTTGCGAAACTCCGACAACTTTCAACTTTCCATTTTCAACTTTCAACTGCTCTCGCCCCATACCACCGGGATTTCCGCGACGGGTTTGCCGTTCAGATAGACCTTCACCGTTCCTGCGGCTGCGCCGGAGAGCAGGTCAGAGCTCAGGCCGGGGCAGTAAACCAGGCGCGGCGCTTCGCCGGGGGCCAGACGCAGCGTCAGATCAGCGTCCGCGATGAGCGGGCTCCCGCCGGGGGCGGTGAGCAGAGGCTCCCCCTTGACGGCCACAGCGCGGGCTTCGTAGCGGGAAAAGCCCCAGTCCAGCAGGGCGATATGATCCTGCCAGTCGTCGGGATCGTGGATCGTGACGCAGATCAGGGTACGCCCCTCGCGCTCTGCGGCGCTGACGAGCAGGCGTCCCGCGGCGCGGGTATAGCCGGTCTTGACCCCGATGCAGCCGGGGCAGCGCCAGAGCAGCTTGTTGTGGTTGGTCAGCACCCGTTCGCCGCTGACCTTGACCGATTTGGTCGCGCAGATCCTGCGGAACGCCTCGTTTTCCAGCGCCTTTGCCGTCAGCAGGGCCAGATCCCGGGCGCTGCTGTAATTATCCTCGCTGTCGAGGCCGTGCGGGTTGGCGTAGTGCGTGTTTTGCAATCCGAGGCTGCGGGCCGTTTCGTTCATACGCTCCACGAAGGCCGCCTCGGAGCCTCCGACGTCGATGGCAAGGGCCAGCGCGACGTCGTTGCCGGATTGGATCATCGTCCCGTAGAGCAGCTCCTCCCGGGTCAGGGTCTCCCCTTCCTTCAAATACAGGGAAGTGCCCTCCACGCCCACGGCCTCCGCCGGGATCGTCACAGCGCGATCCAGCGCGCCATCCTCGCAGGCCAGCCATGCTGTCATGATCTTCGTGGTGGAGGCGATCAGCCCCGGACGGTCGGCATGGCGGGCATAGAGAAGCTCCCCCGTGTCCGCGTCCATCAACACGGCGCAGCCGGCAGAGACGGAGGGCTCCGACGCCGCCGCGCCGGGGACGCACAAAAGCATGGCGGCGAAACAAATTGCCGCCAGCACAGATATCAGTCGTTTCATATTTCATCACCCGGAGGCAGTTTGCCCCGAAACGGGGAGAAACATGCGAAGAAAGTTGAAAGTTGAAGGTTGAAAATTGAAAATGAACGTGTTTTGCAGATCGCGATCTGCAAAACTCCGGCAACTTTCAACTGCTTCCATGCGGGAAGCAGGCGGACAAGCAATACCCATAAAGGGCACAGGTGCTTATCCCTACGGGCAGGATGTGGACAGGAAGCAGCCCGTGATCGGGACACCCCCTCATCCGTCATCGGGCTTCTGTGAGACGCCCGATGACACCTTCCCCCCCAGGGGGAAGGCTTTGAAAAACGGCGGGCGGGCGTCAGGCTTCTTCCTTCGCCTTCCGTCCGTCGAGGAAATCGGCCAGCTTGTCCATCAGCTCGGGTGCCTGCTCGACGATACGGTCCACCGTGGAGGAGGCAGGCTCGGCCACGGGCAGCATCCGCACGCTCTTGCCCTGGATCACCAGGAAGGCCACTGGATCCACGCTGACGCCCGCGCCCATGCCGCCGCCGAAGGGGTCCTTCTTAGCAGCCACGGAGCTCTTGGTGGCGAAATCGGTGCCGCCGCCGCCCATACCGATATGGACCTTGGTGATCGGGATGATGGTGACGTCCTCGCTCACCTTGACCGGCTGGCCCACGATGGTGTTTACGTCCACCATCTTCTGCATCCGCTCCATCGCGGAGGCGATCATCTCGGAAATGTTATTCGTCATTGCTGTTTACCACCTTTCCGGTATTTTGATGGGTTATTATATAGTTCAGGGTTCAGGGTTCAGAGTTCAGGGTTCAGGGTTCAGAGTTCAGGGTTCA
>CAMKED010000070.1 GCA_946411475.1 uncultured Clostridia bacterium
TATGGCTCATCAGTCTGATTAACGTACCTGATGATCTGTATATTCAGTTTTCAAGCAGCGCGAAGTGGCGCTCCTTGTCGGGAGGAGAACCCCTTCAAAAGGTAATGGGAAAAATCCAGCCGATTTGTAGGGTTCGTCCTCAATATTTTTTCTGGCGACAAAAAAAGAGCCAGCCTACTTTGAGAAAGTAGACCGACTCTTAGTCAGTAATATAAAGATGGTATAGTCACAAACTGCAAGCCACACGCAACTACATCTTTTGCCGTTTCAGAGTTTTTTCAAAGAAACGTGTTGCAAAAGTGTTGCAAAAACAGTTTGCCGGATTCCACCGATGCCGGAAACCCTTGATTTTACTGGGTTTTTTGGCACCACGTATCCATATTATTCTATTCCCACTCGATGGTTGCGCTGGGCTTGGGGGTCACGTCCCAGAGGACGCGGTTGACGCCGGGGACCTCGGTGGTGATGCGGGCGACGAGCTTCTGCACCAGGGAGAAATTCAGCTCCGCGGGCTGGGCGGTGACGGCGTCCACGGTGTTGACCGCACGGATGACCACGCACCAGTCAAAGGTCCGCTTGCCGTTCTTGATCCCGGTGGTCTTGAAGTCGGGGACTACGGTGAAGTACTGCCAGATCTGCTCGTCCAGGCCGTGCATGGCAAACTCCTCGCGCAGGATCGCGTCGGATTCCCGGACGGCTTCCAGCCGGTCGCGGGTGATCGCGCCGACGCAGCGGACGCCCAGGCCGGGGCCGGGGAAGGGCTGCCGATAGACCATGCCGTCGGGCAGGCCCAGCGCCTTGCCGACCATGCGGACCTCGTCCTTGTACAGGAGCTTGATCGGCTCCACAAGCTCGAAGTTCAGGTCCTTGGGCAGGCCGCCCACGTTGTGATGGGCCTTTACGCCGTCGGATTCGAGAATGTCGGGGTAAATCGTGCCCTGGGCCAGGAAGGAAATGCCATCCAGCTTTCGGGCCTCCTCCTCGAAGACGCGGATGAACTCCGCGCCGATGACGCGGCGCTTCTCCTCGGGATCGACGACGCCGGCCAGCTTGTTCAGGAAGCGGTCGGCCGCGTCCACGTAGACGAGGTTGGCGTTCATCTGATCGCGGAAGACCTGGACGACCTGTTCGGGCTCGCCCTTGCGGAGCAGACCGTGGTTGACGTGGACGCAGGTGAGCTGCTTTCCCACCGCCTGGATCAGCAGAGCTGCCACGACAGAGGAGTCCACGCCGCCCGAGAGGGCCAGCAGGACCTTCCGGTCGCCGATCTGTGCGCGAAGGGCCTTGAGCTGCGCCTCAATAAATGCGTCGGCCAGCGCGGGGGTGGTGATGCGCTCCATGGCATCGGGGCGTTTGTTTCCGTTGAAATCCATTCTTGGGGTTCCTTTCTTTTCTTCTCTTTTCTTTCTCTTTATTCGTCAGGGCGACCGGATCTCCGGCCGCCCTGAGCAATTTAATCAATCGCGGAACGTGATATGATCCGGTTCGGCTTCCTCGATCACGGCCAGGGCGTGGTAATTGACGCCCATTTCGCGGAGGCGGTCGCCGCCGCCCTGGAAGCCCTTTTCCACGGCGATTCCCACGCCGACGAGCTCCGCGCCGGCCTCAGTGACCAGCTCGCACAAGCCGCGTGCGGCCTCGCCGCGGGCCATGAAGTCGTCAATGATCAGCACGCGGGTGCCGGGGGTCAGCCATTGCTTGGAGACGATCAGCGTGACCTTCTTCTTGTAGGTGTAGGACATGATCTCACTCTTGTACAGGCCGCCCTCGATGTTGTCGGATTTGGCCTTCTTGGCGAAGATCATGGGCTTGCCCCAGCGGAAGGCGCAGACGGAAGCCAGGGCAATGCCGCTGGCCTCGGCGGTCAGGACCAGGTCCACCTGGGACAGATCGAAGATCCGGGCGAACTCATCCGCCATCTCGCCCAGAAAGGCGCAGTCCACGCGGTGGTTCAGAAAGCCGTCGATTTTGACGATGCCGCCGGGGAGCACCTTGCCCTCGGTAACGATGCGCTGTTTCAGCTTGTCCATACTGCACTCCTTTGTTATGCAATCAGAGCACTGATTGATTATTCGTTGTCCTTTACGTTGTATGGGGTCTTGATGCGGTTCAGAAGCTCAAGCTCGACGCGCTTGTTGTCCGTCGTTTGGTAGAAATACAGTTGTACCCGTTTGCCTTTCAAGAATAGACTCCGGACGACCTTGTTCATCTTGCAGTTTGTCGTTTGACCGCCGAGATAGCAATTTACGGGTTGGATGACCCCGTACCCGGAATTGAAGCGTTGCCTCAGCTTTACGGTTTCGCCGATATAGATGATCCCGCCGTCTACGACCCAGAGATATACGCCAGGCACATCCTCAGCTCGGATGGAGAAACGGCAGAATGCGCCTGCACCGTATTGATTTAGCCTTTTTCTGTCTTTCCCCGGATAATCACCCTGCGGATAGTAGTCAATGAGTCTGCCTTCGCGATCACATTCCGGAATAATCTCCTGAAGAAAACGGAAGGGATAGCCACAGACGTTCATAAGCTCGTCGGTAAAGAGTGCACGATCCAGAGCTGTCGGAATACGTACAGGAGGCTTTGCTTCCGGCACCGAATTCTTTGGCGTTGTCATCGGCCGGGACGTGGCAGCCGCATTCTTCCGAAATACAACGTACTGATCGGTTAAGCTGACGTTGTCCACAAGAAAGCCGGCGTTTAACCATGCAGCAGCTTGAACGTGGCCGCCATTTGCCCACCACACCTGATAGGTGTAGGCACTCCTTGGAAGCTGGAAGCCGAGAATGGATTCCAATTCCGCAAAGGAAAGACTGACCGTATCCTTGCGTTCCGCCTTCAAATACTTGGAGAGATTATCATATTTCATAATGATCTTTCAACTGCACAGCGCTATGGCGGGCAGCGATGCGAAGCAAGGGCCCGCGCTACGATATGGCGGGCAGATTGCCCGCGCTACAATCGTTTCTCCTGTTGCCTGTTGCCTATTGCCTCAGGCGGGCAGATTGCCCGCACTACAATCGTTTCTCCTATTGCCTATTGCCTCAGGCGGGCAGATTGCCCGCGCTACAGTCTTTCCCGCCGGTCATTCTGAGCAAAGCGAAGAATCCGCGTCCCCCGTCTCCTATTGCCTGTTGCCTATTGCCCATTGGCTATTGGCTATTGCCTATTGGCTATTGGCTATTGCCTCAGGCGGGCAGATTGCCCGCGCTGCAGGCTCTGAACTCTGAACTCTGAACCACCGGCGGCCAGAGGTCTGGCCGCCCTACGTCCCCCGTCTCCTGTTGCCTACTTGTAGCACTCTTCCTTGAGCACGCCGATGTAGGGGAGGTTGCGGTAGTAGTCGGCGTAGTCCAGGCCGTAGCCGACGACGAATTCGTCGGGGATCTTGAAGCCGTAGTAGTCCACGCGGAAGCGGTCGGGCTTGTTAACGTCCTTGTCCAGCAGGGTCACGGTGGTGATGGACTTGGGCTCACGGGTGGCAAAGAGCTTGACCAGGTATTCGAGCGTCAGGCCGGAGTCGATGATGTCCTCCACGATGACGACGTGGCGCTTGCCCATGTCGATGTTGGAGTCCTTTACCAGACGGACGGTGCCGGTGGATTTGGTGCCCTTGAAATAGGAGGAGGCGGCGATGAAATCCATGTCCATCAGGCAGTCCATCTCGCGGCACAGGTCCGTGAAGAAGAAGGCCGCGCCGCGGAGCACGCAGATCATCAGAGGCGTCTCGCCCCGGAACTTCTCCGTGAGCTCCTTGCCCAGCTCCCGACAGCGGGCGGCAATCTGCTCGCGGGTAAACATGACGTATTTGACGTCCTGCTCAGCATTACGAATCAGCATGGCGTATTCCTTTCTCAGAGCGGGCGGCCGGTGACCGCCCCTGCGGCGCTATTCGTTCGTGTAGTTGTCGAAGTAGCCCTGGATGTAGACGATGGGGGTGCCCTTGTCGCCGGAGCCGGAGGTCAGGTCGCAGAGCGAGCCGATCAGGTCGGTGAGCTGGCGGGGGGTCGTGCCCTCGGAGACCATGTTGCCGACCAGGCTCTCGCCGGTCTTGGCGCGGATGCGGTCGGAAATCGCCTCACGCAGCGCTTCGCCGGAGAGGCTGCCGAAATCGTTGTCAGCCAGGTATTTGAGCTTGAGTTCGTTGGGCGTGCCGCTCAGACCCTTGGTGTGGCCGGGGCTGACGACGGGGTCGGCCAGCTCCCAGATCTTGCCGACGGGATCTTTGAACGCGCCGTCGCCGTAGACCATGGCCTCGATCTGCTTTCCGCTGGCCTCGGACAGGAGCTTGGAAATCCGCTCGGCGACCTCGGTGCAGTTGCGGGGGAAGAGCTTGACGCTCTCCTCGGTGGCCTTGTTGGAGCCGAGCAGGCCGTAATTATCATTGTAACCGCTGCCGTCTACGGGGGCGGTCATCAGATCGTCCAGACCCAGAACGGTCTTGCAGCCGGCCTGCTTCAGCAGACGCTTGGAGCGGGCGCGGGTGTGGATGTCGGCGGTGATGACGGCGTCGCAGAGGGGAACCAGGGACTGGATCCGGTTGCCCAGCAGGACCTCAGCTTCGGCGCCGGCGCTCTCGATGAGCCCGGTGTAAAAGTCAATGTAGTCCACGCCGGTGAAGGGATGAAGAATGTGTCCGAAGTGCTTGCGGAACTCCGCGACGGTCAAGGTGTCGGAATAGGGGTTGATGCCCTTCTCGTCCAGAAGGTCAATGTCCACCAGATGGTTGCCGACCTCGTCAGAGGGGTAGGAGAGCAGCAGCACGACCTTTTTGCAGGCCAGGGAGATGCTCTTGAGCAGCAGAGAGAAGCGGTTGCGGCTCAGAATGGGGAAGGCTACGCCCACGGTGCCGCCGCCGGTCTTGGCCTTGACGTCGGCTGCGATCTGCTGGATGGTGGCGTAGTTGCCCTGTGCGCGGGCCACGACGGATTCGGTGACGGCTACGACGTCCCGGTCTCTGGGGGTGATGCCGGCTTCCTTCCAGGCTTCCTGAACGGACTGCGCGGTGATGGCGGCAATGTCGTCGCCCTGACGGATGATGGGCGCACGCACGCCCCGAACAACGGTTCCGATGGATCTCATTTGACAGATTCTCCTTTTCGGTCAGAATAAAATGAGGGATTTGGAACAACGTACTGGGTTTTTACGATTTATTATATATGGAAAAAAAGCAAAAATCAATAAAGAGAACGCCCTTCCGTTAATTCTTCGACAAATTTCGGAAGAATGACGAAACAAAAGAAACGCAGCGCATGATTTTTGTGAAAAAACCATGCGCTGCGCCTGCGGCGCCGTCAGCGCAGCTTGACGCCGCGGGGGTAGAAGAAGCGCAGCTTCTTTTCCGACAGGCGGATGTCCACGTCCGTGGCGTAACGCGCCTCGCCGTCGAGGTTGACGACCTCCTCGCGGTCGCAGCGGATGCGGACGCGGTCGGTGGTGAAGTGCGTGAAGATCTCCGGTATTTCCGCATAGCGTCCGGCCTTGTATTTGCCGATGATCTTCGCCACCTGGAGGCGCGAGACCTTCTTCACCAGCAGGACCTCCAACTTGCCGTCGTCGGGGCGTGCCTCCGGGACCGGCATGTAGCCGCCGCCGTAGTAGCGCCCGTTGCAGACGCAGATCAGCGTAAAGCGCCCGTCCACGGTCCGGCCGTTGAGCTCTACGACGTAGTGCCTGTGGATCCCCTGCACAAGGTTTACCACCGTGGACAGATTGTAGGCGCCCTTGCCGCCGATCAGCGGCAGGTGCTTGTAGCGCTGGATCGAGGTGCCGATCCGCGCGTCGATGCCGATGGAACAGATGGACAGGCTGTAATCCTCGCCCACCTGGATCAAATCCAGCAGACTTTCCTCCGCGTCCAGCAGACGCTCCATATCGGAAAAGGCCTTGGGGTCCGAGAAGTTTTTGACGAAATCGTTGCCGGAGCCGCAGGGATAGTGCGTCACGGCCAGGTTTTGCGCGCCGGCCGCGCCGCAGACCACCTCGTTGAGGGTTCCGTCGCCGCCGCAGGCGTAGACGCGGATCTCCTCGCCGGAGGCCGCCGCCTCGCGGGTGATGGCGCAGCAGTCGCCGGCCTGTTTCGAGACCCGGATGGCGTAGTCCAGCCCGTGGGCCTCGCCGAGCGCACGGATCGCGGTGCTGAGCTGTACGGTCTGATCGTGCTTCCCCGCCGCTGGATTGATGATGAACAGGTGCTTCATGTTTATTGATCTCCCGCTGAAATTGAGAATTGAGAATTGAGAGTTGAAAATTGAACGTGTATATCATTCTCAATTCTCACTTCTTACCTTTCAATTCCTTCCCTGTGTATTGGAACAGATTGCACTGTATCATCCCGTTATACAGCTTGCGTTTCTTGTCGGCCCGTGCGCCAAAGTAGTGCTCAAACTCCGGCTCGGAGGAGATGATGTACTTCTGCCAGCCGTCGGCGTAGCGCAGGTGCTTTCCCAGGGCCTGATAGAGCCGCTGGGCGCTGCGCTGCTCCATCATCCGCTCGCCGTAGGGCGGGTTGCAGACGATCACGCCGCTTGCCGCAGGCAGATCCCGCTTGGTGGCGTCGGCTTCCTCGAAGCGGATCAGCTTGCCCACGCCTACCTTCTTTGCGTTGGAAATCGCAATGTTCAGGCTCTCGGGGTCGTTGTCGGAGCCGAGGATGTGATACTCGCCGCGGAACTCCGCGTCCTGGGCGGCCTGCCGGGCCTGCTCCCAGGCGGCGGCGGGCACGAAGCCCCAGTTCTGGGCGGAAAAGCTGCGGTTCAGACCGGGGGCCCGGTTCAGGGCCGTCAGGGCGGCCTCGATCACGATCGTCCCGCTGCCGCAGAAGGGATCCCAGAAGAAGTCCCGGCCCCGGTAACGCGCGAGGGTCACCATCGCGGCGGCCAGCGTCTCCCGCAGGGGGGCGTCGTTGCCGACGGCGCGGTAGCCGCGCTTGTGGAGCCCGGCCCCGCTGGTGTCGAGGTAGAGCTCGCAGACGTCCTTCATGATCGAGAATTGGAGCTGATAGAGCGCGCCCGTCTCGGGCAGCCAGTTCAGCCCGTAGTGCTTCCCCAGACGCTCCACAGCGGCCTTCTTGATGATGGCCTGGCAGTCTGGAACAGAGTGGAGCTGCGAATTCAGGCTGTGCCCCTTGACGGGAAATTTGGCGTCCTTGGGAAGATAGTCCTCCAGCGGAAGTGCTTTCACGCCCTGGAAGAGCTCCTCGAAGCTGCGGGCAGGGAAGGAGGCCAGGCGCAGCAGAACGCGCTCGCCCATACGCATGCGCAGATTGGCCGCGGCCAGCGCGTCCGCGCCGCCGTCGAAGAGCACGCGGCCGTTCTCCACGCGGACCTTGTCCAGAGAAAGCCGCCGCAGCTCGTCGCCCACCAGCCCCTCCAGACCGAAGAGGCAGGGAACGGAAAAGGTAAATGTTTCAGACATGGCATACTCCAAAGTGTAGAATGCAAAATGATTGGCGTTAGTCGCAAAGTGAGGATTTATTTCGTGGAAATACATCTACGCCGAAGAAAGCACCAGTGACTAGTCACTAGTCACTAGTCACTATTGCCCGGTACGTACAGCACACCGTGTAATTGTGTCTTTGAGGTCCTCAAATTGCAACTAACACGAAATGATTTTTATCCTTGTTATTATATCGGGAAACGGGTCGAATGGCAAGAGAAAAAATTTTTCTCCGAACCACTTGACAAACGTTCAAAAAGATGGTATAAGGGAAGTACAAATGAACGCGCCCTTGAGGGAGTAGTACCGCAGCTTCGGCTGCGGAGGCAGTGACGTCATCACGCGGGCTCGGCCCGCCGGGCTGCCTTGAAACGCGAGACTCATGTGAAGGATTTGTCCTTTGCATGGGTTTTTTGTATATCAGGACTCCTTTCCGGCGCGGGTATTTGGAACTGCGCAGTCGCTTTCTACACAGAAAATTCCGTTGACAAGCCTTCAAAATTACAGTAAAATAAGCTGGAAAGGAGGAGTATATCATGTTGATCGTCTGGATCGTTTTGACTGTCGCGTTTCTTGCCGCGGAGCTGGCCACGGTCGCCCTTGTGAGCCTCTGGTTCGTTATCGGCTCTCTGGCTGCTCTGCTTGCCTGCGTGCTCGGCGCGGCTGCCTGGCTGCAGGTCCTGATCTTCGCCCTTGTTTCGGCCGGGATGCTGTTGCTGCTGCGGCCCTTCCTTCGCAAATACGTGGATCCGCATAAGATCCGCACCAACGTGGACGCAGTGCTTGGTCAGGAAGGCATCGTCACCGAAGCCATCGACAACCTCGAAGCCGTCGGCACCGTCAAGCTGAACGGCCTGCCCTGGACCGCCCGGTCCGAGAGCGGCGCGAAGATCGCGTCCGGCACCGTCGTCACCGTCCGCCGCGTCGACGGCGTCAAGCTCATCGTCGCCCCGTCCAAGTAAGTCCCGGAAAGCTGTTCCGAACCGTTCCCAATAACAGAAGATTTGAATTTATAACAGGAGGTTTTTTCTATGGATGCTCCCCTTATTATTCTCCTTGCAGTCCTGGTCGTGATTGCCGCCTATCTGCTCCGCCGCATTCGCGTCGTCAAGCAGTCCCAGGCCTACGTGATCGAGCGCCTCGGCGCCTTCCATGCCGTGTGGCCCGTCGGCCTGCACTTCCTCACCCCCTTTGTGGACCGCATTGCCCGCATCGTTTCCCTCAAGGAGCAGGTGCTCGACTATCCCCCCCAGCCCGTGATTACCAAGGATAACGTCACGATGCAGATCGACACCGTCGTCTATTTCCAGATCACCGACCCCAAGCTGTACGCCTACGGCGTGGAGCAGCCCATGATCGCCATGGAGACCCTCACCGCCACCACCTTGCGTAACATCATCGGCGACCTCGAGCTCGACCAGACCCTGACCTCCCGCGACGTCATCAACACCAAGATGCGCGCCATCCTCGACGAGGCCACCGACCCCTGGGGCATCAAGGTCAACCGCGTGGAGCTCAAGAACATCCTGCCTC
>CAMKED010000071.1 GCA_946411475.1 uncultured Clostridia bacterium
TCTGGTATTTATTTCGGTACTGAAAGGTCACGTTTTTGACTTCTAAAATGGCCATAACAGTTCTTCCTCCCGGTAAAAATTGGTATAGGTCAAGGATAGCACAGCGGCTTCCATTTGTCAATCACTATTTTGTATAAAATAGTATTTACAAGAAGGTACTTTTGCGCTATAATACGTTTAATGAAGTGGAAGGAGGAAAGCGCCATGAAACAAGAGGGTATGCAAACGCATTTCAAAAAAGGCGTGACCACGTTGTGCATTCTGTCGCTGCTGCAGCGTCAGGAGATGTACGGCTACGAGCTCGTGCAGGAAACAGAGCGGATCAGCGGCGGGCTGCTGTCCTTCCAGGACGGAACGCTCTATCCCGTGCTCTATCGGCTGCTGGAGCAGGGCTACATCGCCGACCGCAAGGAGCTGACCGGCAAGCGGATGACCCGTGTCTATTACCGGCTCACGGAAGAGGGCGCAGAGTATTTGCAGCGGATTACGCAGGAATACGAGCAGGTCAGCGAGGGCGCGCGCCGCATCCTGCAATACAAACTGAAAAAACATGAAACAGCTTGATCGGCGGGCTGCAGCCTACTGTCGCCTGATCGGAAGAAAGCTTCCCTTCGGCGGACAGCGTAAGCAGGACTATCTGCAAAGTCTGCAGGAGGACGTCGGCCGCTATCTCTCCGCCCATCCCTGGGCGAAGCCCGAAGAGCTGGCAGAGGCCTTCGGCAGCCCGGAACAGATTGCAGTCGCCTTCCTTTCGGAAATGGACGACGAGGAGATCTACCGTCGGATCAGCGCACGCAAGCGCGTGGTCCGCTTGGTGATCCTCGCTCTCGGGCTTGCCATCGGAATGCTGGCTGCCGCGCTTCTTTATATGATCCTGCGCAACAAGCATGACATGGAAGGACACTTTATCATCACCCAGGCGTGCGGGTGGTTTCGAGGGAGGATTGGTCTATGAAGCGGCGTTTTCTGCGGCTCCTGGCCGGGCTGACGATCCCGGCCTTCTGCCTGCTGACGAGCCCCAAGGCGTTGGCAGCAGGACGTTCGAACGCAACGGAATTGTCCACGGGACAGAGCATCGGCTTTTCGGTGCAATCCGGCGCAGCAGATCCGGGCTCGCCCCATTTGACCTTGTCGGGGACCACCGGAGAAAAGAACGTCGTTCTGTCGATGCAGTCCGGGGTTTTGGAGCCGGATGCAGGCTGTTTATCGCTCAGTCTGCGGATGCCCGCTTCGAAACACGCGCTTTCCCATGAGGTGCTGGAACGCTCCGAACGGCTCTGGGGCGGCCGGATAGACCGCGGCGTCGTGAAGGACACGCTGTTCCTGTACACCGTGGAAGTGGACGGCGAGACGGTCCTGGATCGGGTCGGCAGCGGCTGCATTGAAGAAAACTATTACGTCCGTACTTCGGACCTCTCCGATATCAGCGTCAGCGGCCGCTGCAGACGTGCGCCGAACTGGAAAGAGTTGGAAGAATCCGAGCTGGAGGAGCCCGTGGGCGAGGGTGCGAATCTGCGTTTGCGCGGGTATCTGGTCAAGAAGGACATCAAGCTCTATCTCTGCCGGGAGATCACGGTGACAGACAAAGACGGAAACGTGGTCTACTACGACCTCGATCAGCAGCCGGCCACCAAGGACGAGCATTATTCGTTCCTGGTCACCACCGGCGGTTCGTCCGACGCAAAGGGCGGTCCGCAGACCCTGGAACGGGAATGGACCTACGTGAGCAGCGACGGACGGGAGCTCTGGAAGGTCGATCTTCTGGGCACCTTCCAGGACGGGCACTGTCTGGAGGCCTCCGGGTCCGCGCAGACCATCTCCGACGACTGGCTGATGGAGGATTCGGAATTCCTGGCCATGGACACGGAAGCAATCGCGCACGTGACCGTCTCCCGCCGGGTCCTGGGGTTCGTCGTCGCCCGGGAAACCTATGAATTCCATCTGACGACCCAGTAGAACAAATTGAGCCCACGGCCCGAAAAGCCGTGGGCTTGTTTTTCGTTTTGCTCATTCGGCCAAATCAGCCAGGAAGGTCTCCACGCCGGTATAGCGGGAGATATAGTACCGGCAGATCCGGTACGGCGCTTCTCCCGTCACGTAGCAGGGCCCGCTCATATACAGGCCGTACTCATAGTATTCCGCGGTGATCTCACGCGAATAGGCGGAGCTTCTTCCGGTCGGATAGCACATCACGAAGGGCTGCTTGCCCGTGATCCGCGCAAGGCCGATCATGGAATCGTAGTGTTCGGAACGGAGCTGCGTTTCGTACATCTCATCGAGATAATTATGGCTCATGGTATGGCTCTGGATGGAGACCAGGCCCGAGTCCGACATCTCGCGGATCTGTTCCTCGGTCAGCTTGTGGTTCTTGCCGATGTCGTTGACGATCACAAAGACCGTCGCCTTGACCTTGTATTTTTGCAGCAGCGGGAAGAGCTCCGTGTAGTTGTCGTCATAACCGTCGTCAAAGGTCAGCATGACCGGTTTTTCAATCTCATCGATACGGTCCAGGTCCTCAAAGGTGATGGCCGTATAGCCCGCCTCCAGCATAGCCTGCAACTGCTTCTCCAGCTCGGACGGAGAGACGAACAGCTCCGGGATGCCCCAGATATCGTCGCTGACCGCATGATACATCAGGACCGGGACCCGGTATCCCGTCGGGATCTCGTCGTTTTTCGCAATATGGGTGTAATAGCGCTGATCCAGCTCCGGGTCGATCAGCTCCGTCAGGCCGACGGCCGGCAGCAGCTCCGAGGCCGCCGCGTACCAGTCGCTTCCGTCCGCAACGGTCGGCACGGAGAGCTTCCGCTCCTCGCCGTCCACGGTGCAATCCGTCGTGCCGCCGCGCAGGTCGATCTCACTTCCCCGGATCAGCAGCGCGGCGTCGTTTTCGGTCGGCAGGAAGCTGCCGCCCAGGACCGCAAGCACGTCGGCCACACGCACGTAGACGCCGCCCTCCGGGAGCGTATAGGATTGCGTTCGGACGCCGTCGAGCCACAGAACGGTCTCGCAGAGCTCGATACGGGAAAACACCGTCCCGCTCTCTTCCGTCCGTTCCGTCAGGCCCAATGCCTCCGCCACAGGAGCGAGCGGGGCAAGCCAGGTATCCCCTTGCGGAATGACCGGGACCGGAAGCGTCAGCATGTCATTGTCCGCGTTCAGTCTTGTCCCGCAGGGGTGCAGGATCAGAATGTGGTCCAACCCATGAAGGGTCAGCACGCCGCCGTCCCGCTTGAGATCCCCGCCCACGGCCTCCGCCAGCGCGGAAAGGTCGCCGCAGAGGCAGTCGCCGAAGCGTTTCGACGCGCCGAGGCATTTGCCGGCAAACCAGCAGAGCGGGCCGTCTTCCGCTTTCCAGAGCATCAGGCAGTCCGTTTCCGGATCTGACAATTCCGTGCAGCCAAGGGCCTCCGCGGAAATCAGTGCGGGAATATACCAGTCCTCCCCCGCCTGCCAGGCCGGGACCGGAAGGACCGTGTCGGTCCCGTTTTGTTCCGTCCGCAGCGAGCCGGAGCGGAAGAAGATCGAACGCTCATCGGCACGAAGCTTCAGGACGGGGGCGCCGTCCTCGTCCGTACCGGATTCCATGCTGCATCCGCTCAAGGCGGCAAGCTGCGACGCGCGCAGGACCGGGATCCCGTTGCAGCGGAAGGCCGTCCCGGCCTCCGCGCCGTTCCAGCAGAGCGTGAGATCTTCCACTACCTGCAGGCAGAACAGAACGTCATTCGCTTCGTCCCGCACGAGCGTCCGCCCCCAGAGAACCTCCATGGTCGCAACGGGCAGATACCAGCCGTCGTCGCATTTTAGCACGGCAGCGCCGAGGGAGATCGAACTGCCGTCCGCGGCCAGGGCTTCATCGAAGCCGTCCCGCACGGTAAAGGAGGCTCCCTCCATTCCGACGTGCAGGGTCCCTTCCGCCTCCAGGGCCGTCAGCGGCAAAGCTTCAAGCAGCGAACGGAGCTCCACGTAGGGTACGCCGGAAAGGTCGAAGATCCGGCCGGCCTCCGTCAGGTCCAGCGCAAGAATCGTATCTGTCTGCACCGGACGGAGCGGTTCCGTCGGCGCGACCGTAACGGATACCTCTTTGACTGCCGGCACCTCGCAGGCGCAGAGCATCAGAAGCAGGCAAAGCAGAAGAATTGTCAGGATTGATCGTTTCAAAAGGCTTCCTCCGTTTTCAGCATGCCCGCTTCAAGCCTGTTCGCGCTCCGCCTTCGGCAGCTCCAGCCAGAAGCAGACGCCGGGGAATTCCGGCACGTTTTCCACGCCGAAGGCATGGCCGAGACGTTCCATATTGCCCTTTACGATGGCAAGGCCCAGCCCCATCTCGCCGTGATTGCGCTGGCGGGAAGGGTCGAGGCGATAGAGCTTGTCCCAGATCTTCCGGGCTTCCTCCTCGGGAATCGGCGCGGAGGAGTTCAGCACCCGGACGCGAATCCGGTCGCCCAGATCCTGCGTAAAGACTTCGATCCGGTTTCCGTTGTTGATGTGGTAGATTGCGTTCTGGACGTAGTTGATGAGGGACTGTCTGACGCATTCAAAGTCCGAATACACGGGGCAGGGTCTTTGCATCAGGCAGCTCAGATTCAGTTCTCGCCGTTCCAGCTCCCGCTGGAACAGATTCAGAATATCGTCAAGCACGGCCGCGACGTCAAAGTTCACCCGCTTGAGGGGCGTCTCGCCGCTCTCCATCCGCCCGAGAGCGAGGATTCGGGTGACGATGGCCTGCATGCGATCACTTTCCTTCAAAATGTTCTCGCAGTATTCCATCTGCTTCTCGGGCGTTCTGGCCATGCCCTCGGTGATAGCCTCCGCATAGCCCGAAACGATCGCGACCGGCGTTTTCAGGTCATGGGCAAGATTGGCGATGAGGTCCGAGGCAATTTTCTGCTGCCGGATCCGCTCGGAGAGCTCGGCATGGAGCTTTTTGTTGGTTCGCTGCAGCGCGTCAATGTGCTCCTCCAGCGCGTTCGCCATGGTATTGATGCTCATCCGCAGATCGTTCAGTTCTTTGGAAAAGGCCGCCGGGCAGCGTGCGGAAAAGTCCAGTCTTGCCAGTCTGGATGCGATATCGGCGATCGTGCGCTGCCGCTTGGAGATCTGCTGTGCTGAGTGGACAAAGATACCGACAAAAAGAACCCAAGCCCCCAAGCTGACCTTCTGTGTGAAATCAACTGCCGACTTGACGGCGTTATTGGCGGCTTCCACAGGCAGATTCAGACAGAAGACCATGCTTCCGCTCCGGCCGCAGAGATACAGCTCCTTGCACTCCAGGTTGCTTCCGTCTACGTTTGGCGGCGTTCCCATGTCTGTGATAAAGAATCTTCCCTCGTTTCCGCCGAGCCATTTCAGCACCAGTCCGTAAAGGACTGCCGCCTCCTCCATTGGCGTGGGGCGGGCGGCAGTGTCAGGAGCCGGCTCTTCTCCGATGTTCGTCACATGGGTGCTGCCGCCGGAACGGAATCGGATGGTTTGCGACCGCTCGTCAAACACCAGGACGTGCGTTCCCTGATTCTCTACGGCCTGCAGCTCTGCCGTATCAAAGTCTGACGCGATCAGACGCTTCAGTCCTTCGTTCAAATGCCCCGTCTGTTCCTCCCGCATCGAATCCGTGAGCCTTGTGGTAAACAAACCTGCAATGGTGGGAAGCGTCAAGGACGTAACAATGGTAAACGCCAGGCTCATCAGGACCCAGAGCGGATAATGGCGATGCAGCAGATTTTTCATAGCTGCTTCCAGTCAAAGATATAACCGCGGCTGCGGACCGTGCGGATCATGTCTCCGCAGGGGCCCAGCTTCATCCGAAGATTTTTGATGTGCGTATCCACGGTCCGGCCGTCCCCGAAATAATCGGTGTTCCAGACGGTCTGGAGGATCTGCTTGCGGGAACGGATCACGTTCGGCATCTGGGAAAGGAACATCAGCAGATCGTATTCCTTTGGCGTCAGAGGCACTTTCTCTCCGTTGACGCGGACCGTACCGGAGGCAGGTTCGATCTCCAGCAGGCCGAAGCTCAGGATGTCCTGGGGCTGCCCGCTGCGGCGCATCAAAGACCGGACCCGTTCCATAAAGGCCCGCATCCGGACCGGCTTGGAGATAAACTGGTCCGCGCCGTTGCGCATGCCGGTAATCTCCGTCTCCTCGTCCTCCCGGGCCGTAACCATCAGGATCGGAACCTGGGAGAATTCCCGGATCCGCTGGCAGGCCTCAAGGCCGTTGAGCTTTGGCATCATGATGTCGAGGATCACCAGGGCTGCGTCCTGGTTTTCGCGCAGCAGCGCCACGGCCTCCGCGCCGTCGCCGGCTTCCAGAACAGTGAAGCCCTCCTGTTCCAGATAATCATGGACCAGCGAGCGCCAGCGCTCTTCATCGTCCGCAAGAATAATCTTATTCAGCATGTTTGTTCCCTCCTCTGGGGCATCAGAATCTCACAGCGATGGATCGGTGTCCCCAGTGCATAAAATTTTTCTTCATAACCGGTCATCACACCGACGACGCCGTCGCGGTGCAGGTCGTCGGTGACATTTTGAACCGGATAACCGTAGCGTTCAAATTCCTCCAGCGACCAGGCGAACAGGGCGGCGTTGTCAGTCTTGAAATGAATCTCCCCGTCGGGGCGAAGCACGGAACGGTATTTTTCCAAAAAGGTATGATAGGTCAGCCGCCGTTTGGCGTTTTTGCTGCGGGGCCAGGGATCGCAGAAGTTCAGATAGATCCGGTCCGCTTCCCCGGGTTCGAAAAGCTGATCCAGCTCCGCGGCGTCCACGGAAAGAAAATAGACGTTTTTCAGGCCCATGGAAATTGCCTTCTCCATGGCAAGGACCAGCGCCTCTTTCACCCGTTCCACAGCGATAAACAGGACCTCCGGGTTCTGCTCGGCCATCTCTACCGTGAATTTTCCCTTGCCGCAGCCGATTTCCAGATGCAGCTCCCGCGCCTCGGGCAAGAGGCTCCGCCAGCTTCCCCGCCTTGTCTCCGGGTCCCGGATCCAGACGGAGGTACAGGTCTCCAGCCGCGGCTCCAGATTGTTTCTTTTCCGCATTCGCATGTATGATTACTCCTAATTCTGAATTAATCAGCAACTTATTGTAGCAGATGTTTTTCCGATAGGCAAGTCTTTCTTTGCAATTTTATCACATTTTTATCACATTTTAGTAATTTTTTTGTGATATTGCAGAATGCGCACAAACATGATATTATGAAAACAGATGCAAAATGATCCGGAAAGGCGGTATCAAGATGAAATATGCATTCGGTGTGGACGTGGGCGGCACCACGGTCAAACTCGGTTTATTCACCCGAGAGGGCAGCCTCCTCGAAAAATGGGAGATCCCCACCCATCCGGAGAACGGAGGCACGGCCATTCTCCCGGAAATTGCCCGTTCCGTTGACGACTGCCTGCTCCGCCGCGGCTTGCTCAAAAAGGACGTCCTCGGCATCGGGATCGGCGTCCCCGGCCCGGTGGACGACGACGGAAACGTGAACCGCTGCGTCAATCTGAACTGGGGCGTGTTCAATCTCCATGAAGCCCTCGGCGGGCTGACCGGTCTGCCCGTCAAGGCAGGCAACGACGCCAACGTGGCGGCGCTTGGCGAATACCACGACGGCGGCGGCAAGGGCAGCCGCTCCATGCTCATGGTGACGATCGGCACCGGCATCGGCGGCGGATTCATTTGGAACGGCCAGATTTTGAACGGCGCGCACGGCGTGGGCGGCGAGATCGGACATCTTTGCGTGGACCCGGCCCCGGACGCGGAGCCCTGCACCTGCGGCAAGCGCGGCTGCGCCGAGCAGTACGCCTCCGCGCGGGCCCTGGGCCGCATGGCCGAGCGGGCCCTGTCGGCTGACCCGGACCGTCCTTCCCTGCTGCGCGGGGAACGCGAGCTCAGCTCCAAAACCGTGTTCGACTGTGCCGCCAGAGGCGACGCGCTGGCGCAGGAACTGCTGGACCGGGTCTTTGACGTGCTGGGTCTGACCATCGCAGGCGGCTGCTGCATGGTGGACCCGGAGCTGGTTGTCCTGGGCGGCGGCATGTCCAAGGCCGGGCAGGTCCTGCTCAACGGGATCCTCCCCCGCTTCCAATGCCACATGTTCCACGCCTGCAAGGGCACCAGATTTGCCCTTGCCACTCTCGGCAACGACGCCGGCATCTACGGGTGCTTCCATCTGGCGCTCCAAGCCTGGACAAACGCAGCGCAGTAATTTTCAAAACCTCTGAAATCGCAACGGTTTCAGAGGTTTTGCTTTTGCGGCGGCCAGAGGTCCGGCCGCCCAACGCAAAACGGGGCGGTTGAGAAAAAGCAAAAGCTCCCGGATACCCGGAAGCTTTTGAAGACAGAACGCGAATGATTAACGCTTGGAGAACTGAGGCGCGCGGCGGGCAGCCTTCAAGCCGTACTCAAGCAATATTTTTGCCTTTTCCCCAGTGTTTTCAAGGCTTTCCGCGAGGTGTCTACCTGTTTTCCCCTTCGAGTTAACCCATCTAAATCGTTTCGCAGGCATCGGCGTGGAAGTATTCCTTATCTCGTCTGCTCTCTGCGCGAAAACGTCAGACCAAAACTGTTGTATGTTCATCGTATCACCTTACCGAAAACTCGCTCTCCGTCCGACGATGTGCGAGATAATTCAAATCCATTACGGATATAAAAGCGTTCAGCCATGCCAACAGGAACAAGTTCTATGTACTTCGCTCCTAATGATTGAAGATGGTTTTCGACCAATTTATATGTAGCAGAACCAACACCGAAGCTTCTATGTTCTGGACATACATAGAAGTTGTTAATAAAGCCTTTGCTATGTTCCTCGTGATACGAATAGCTAATCAAGCCAACGCACACTTTATTTTCTACAATCCGCATAACAAAATATGGATGAAGCGAATATCCGTCCTGCAT
Organism: uncultured Clostridia bacterium; assembly: GCA_946411475.1. GTDB lineage: Bacteria > Bacillota > Clostridia > Oscillospirales > Oscillospiraceae > JAFRPC01. The sequence goes on from CAMKED010000071.1 coordinate 8,895, forward strand.
GCTTCTTCTATGCCCCTGCTCGAATAGATCCCCT
>CAMKED010000072.1 GCA_946411475.1 uncultured Clostridia bacterium
GCGCCATGGCCGCGCAGGTGCGCGGCCACTACGGAGCAGGTGCGACTGAATAGATGCTTTAAAACAAAATTAGAAATAAAAAAGGAAACGGTTGCTTTTTTCGGAATAATCTAATAAAATAGTGTAACGAAATCTCTGTTTTTGACATTAACGGACAGAAGAGGTGATGAGGGTGCAGGACCTTGATGCAATCTACCGACAGCACGCAAACACAGTCTTTCGGTTTTTGATGGCGAAGACCGGGTCTGCGGATCTCTCAGAGGAACTGACACAGGAGACCTTTTTCCAGGCTGTCAGCAGCATTCAGCGCTACGACGGAAGCTGCCAGATCAGCACCTGGCTCTGCGGGATCGCTAAAAACGTCCTTCTTGCCCACTACAAAAAGGAACGGCATGAGAACGTCTCTCTGGAAGAGATCCCGGAGCCGTCGGTTTCCTCTGCGGAGGATACGGTTCTGAACGACGCGAACCAGGAAATCGTCCTGACCGTCATTCACAAATTGCCCGAGCCGGGGCGGGAGATCATGTACCTTCGGCTGCTGGGCGGGCTGTCCTTCAAACAGATCGGCGGGATATTCGCCCAGTCGGAAACTTGGGCCCGTGTGATGTACTATCGTGCAAAACAATCCGTTGTAAAGGAGTTGAATCAATATGCACAGTCAACTGCCGTGCAGTGTCGTGCAGGATCTGCTGCCGCAATACGTGGAGAACCTTCTCTCGCCTGAGAGCGAGAGAGAGGTTGCCGAGCATCTGAAAGAATGTGAAGCTTGCAGAGAAATCTACCGGCAGATGAATTGTCCGGAACCGATTCCGATCGAAGCCGTTCGAGAGGTGGACTATTTAAAAAAGGTCAAGCACGACCGCATCAAGATCCTGGCAGGAAGCGCGCTGACCGTGCTTGCAGTCGTGGCCTGTTCGTTGTTCTTCCTGCACCACCAGCGGACCATTTCCATGCAGTATGCTGCAAAGGCGGATGAAATGGCCGCCAAGGCGACGGAATATGCGGAAAAGGCTTCCGAGTATGCCGCGCTGGTCTCCGAGAACGCGAAAAATGCAGAACAAATCGAAAACGTGACGGGCGTCAGTTACGACAGGGTTTCCAAGACTGTCATCGTGTTCGGAATGGGCGACGACGTCAACGTCGAGTTTCCGGACGAGCTGAACGAAGCAAAAAATCTGGACGCACAGTTCGACGGCTTCCATCTTTCCATCTATCTTCCGACGCTGCAGACGGATGAGAGGCTGGACAGCTTTTTGAATTCCTACCTGGACCGGACCAACCGAAGTCTGAACTTTCTGCGTTCCTATCTCCGGGACAACTGTTTGGAGGTGTTCTTCTCCGACCGGCTTGACAAATACGTGGAGATCTCGATCATGAGACATGAGGGCCACAGTTGGATGGAGCATGACGACCGTGTCAGTCTGGAGATGGGAAGCTACTACTGGTATCGCGAGGTGCTCTATCTGCTTTCCGTGATCGGCAATCAGAACGCGGAGTGGAAGGAGCTTGGCTATGCCTGGTATCTGGGCTGCTGTGTGGACCCGTACAGCGAATACCGGATCGATTTTGACGATCTGCAGGCCAGCCCCTACTATGACGCCTTCCTGAACTGCGGCGGGACCCTGGAAAACACGCCGGAAAACGTGAAGAAAACCTACGATGCAATCGCTTATACCTGCCTGACGCAGGGAATGAATTGGGGAACCAGCTATGAGAGCCACCCCCTGATGAATATCGCGCTCTACGGCGGCTCCAAAAATTCCAAAGACCCCGGCAATGAAATGAGCGTAATCATGGCGGCTTCCTTTATCGGGTATCTTGTGGAAAGCTACGGCTTTGAACGGGTAAGCGCCTGTTGCTTCCGCTGGTGCAGCTTTGAGCAAGCATTCGGAACCGACTATCAAACGGCATACGAGGCCTGGTCCGCCCGGATCGTCGAATCCTGCGGACAACCTTGAAAAGATGAGGAGTAACAAACATGACTGATTACAACGAACTCAACGCGCAGCTTTCTGCTCTTGTGGACGGGATCCCGTATCCCATTGCCAACCTTTCCAACGCAGCCGCTCTGATCTGGCACGCCCTGCCGGAGCTGAACTGGGCGGGCTTCTATCTCCGCGAAGGAGACAAGCTGATTCTCGGCCCCTTCCAGGGGAATACCGCCTGCATCGTGATTCCCATGGGGCGCGGCGTTTGCGGTACGGCCGCCGCGCAGGACGAGACTCAGGTGGTTCCCGACGTGAATGCGTTCCGGGGCCACATTGCCTGCGACAGCGCTTCCCGTTCCGAGATCGTGGTCCCGCTGCGCAAGGAAGGCCGCGTCGTCGGCGTTCTGGACGTGGACAGCCCCATTCTCAACCGCTTTACCGAGGCGGACCGGGCAGGCCTGGAAGCCTTTGCCGCCATTCTGGAAACACACATTTGATTTGGAGGTACGTACATGGAACTGAATCAGGCTGCCGAGCTGTTATCCGGCATCAAGCAGAACATCAACAAGGTCATCGTAGGCAAGAATGAGACGGTGGAGATGCTGCTGACCGCGTTATGCTGCGGCGGGCACGTCCTGCTCGAAGACGTGCCGGGGACCGGAAAGACGATGCTGGCAAAATCTCTCGCCCGGTCCCTGGACGGAGAATTCCACCGCATTCAGTTTACCCCGGACCTTCTGCCCTCCGACGTGACGGGACTCAACTACTATAATCAGAAGGCAGGCGAATTCGTATTTCGTCCGGGCCCCGTCTTCGGCAATATTCTGCTGGCTGACGAGATCAACCGTGCTACGCCCAGAACGCAGTCCAGTCTGCTGGAATGCATGGAAGAGCGTCAGGTCACGATGGACGGCGTGACGAGAAAGCTGCCGGCGCCCTTCCTGGTCATTGCCACCCAGAACCCCATCGAAACCGTCGGCACCTTCCCGCTGCCTGAGGCGCAGCTTGACCGCTTCTATATGATGCTGTCCATGGGTCTTCCGGAGCACGACGAGGAGGTTGCGATTCTGGAGCGATTCCTGCGCGACGATCCGCTGGCAGAGCTGCAGCCGGTCTGCTCCGGCAAGCAATTGCTCGAGCTTCAGGACATGCGCAAGACGATTTACGTCCATCCCGTGCTGCTGAACTACATGGTGGACCTGATCCAGGCGACAAGAAAAAAGCAGAGCGCGGTCTCCGGCGTCAGCCCCCGCGGCTCTCTTGCGCTGCTCAACGCCGTCCGTGCTTGGGCCATGCTGCACGGCCGCAGCTATGCGACGCCCGAGGACGTCAAAAAAATGGCCGTTCCCGTGCTTTCTCACCGGATCACGCTCGAACACGGCAGCCTTGACCGCCGCAGCGGCGAACAGCTTCTCCTTGAGATTTTGAACCAGATCCCGGTTCCCACGGAGCGCTTTGAGCGCTGAGACCGGAAAATGGACCGAAAGGAGGTGCTCGCTTGCTGATTCTATGGATCCTGATCGGTTCCGTGATCCTGTTTGCTGCACAGTGGTCTGTCTATTCCAGATACTGGGATCGGAAGCTTCGCATTTACTTCCGCTTTTCCGAACGGACTGTGACGGAAGGAGAGTCCGTCGGTCTTGTGGAACGCATTGAAAACCGCAAGCTGCTGCCGCTTCCGACCTTTGGCTATCGGTACAAGATTTATCGCAACTATGCTTCCGGCGGTACCGGAGAGGAGCCTTTGGTGCTGCAGCGGAAGCTTGCGCTGCCGGCGCATCGGGCGGTCGTCAATCGGGCTAAGATCAACAGCCTGACCAGAGGCGTCTATGCCATCGGCGAAATAACGCTTTCCGCAGCCGATTTGTTCTATATCTCCCGCCTGGAGCGTCCGGCGGAGAGCGCCTCATCGCTGACCGTCTATCCCGCCAAGATCCCTGTCCAGAAGCTGGCGCTGCCGGTCCGTCTGCTCTTGGGTTCCATTGCGACCCGGCGGATGGCGCAGGAGGACCCCTTTGCGTTGAAGGCCATCCGCCCTTACGAGATCTATGACAGCCCCCGGATCATCAACTGGAAGGCCAGCGCGCGGAGTGGAGAACTGAAGGTCAATCAGTATGACCACACGACCGACGAAGCGCTGATCTTTTTGCTGGATATGGGAAGCGGAACGGTCGAGGACAGAGAAGAAATGCTGCGTCTGGCCTCTTCTCTGAGCCAGCTCTTTCTGCGGCGGGGCGTCAGCGTGTCTCTGCTCGGCAACGGCCGTAACTGCATGAACGGGCTTCCTGTCCGGGTCAAGGCCGGCGCGGACGCCGGCCATCAGATCACGGTGGACGAGACGCTGGCGCACATCAATCTGTCGCATCCGGCGATAAAATCCTTCCAAAGTTTTCTGGCCGGCGTATCGAAGGAGTCTATGCAAAAAGCGCTTCCGGTTGTGATCTCCGCAGATTACACCGACAAAGCCCTGCATGCGTTCCAGGAGACCCCCGGCACTCGCGGCGGCTATTTCCTGTCCGTTAACGGCAGCGGCAAGACCCGGACGGAGGGCGGCATCACGCTCATCAACTGGGACGCCAGAGAGAGGGAGGTGCGGCTGTGAAAGAATTGAAAAAACTGGAGCGGCGCATCCACTGGAGCGAATGCATCCAACTGGCGCTGCTGACGCTCTGCCTCGCCATCCCCATTGCGCTGATCTACACCGCGGACGATCACATGTTCCGCCTGCACTGGGCCCTGGGTACGGTGATCCCCGTGCAGCTTGTCCGGTTCATCTGTCAGCGTGTGGAACAGAAAAAACTTCGCTTCCCGCTCTGCTTGGCGGTCGTAGCGCTCACCATGTTCCTGACCCGGCACGATCATCACTGGGTCTATTATCTGGTCACGCTGGTTCCGATCCTGCTCTTCGGGCTGGTGATTCCCCGGCATCGCGGGAAGATCATCCTGACCTTGGTGTCGATTCCCTCCATGTTTGGCGGACTGCCGCCCTATCTGATCGGGAAAGCGCTCTCGATTGAATTGATCTCGACCCTTGCGGTCGTCCTGACTGCGCTGCTGACGCTGAACTTCTTCGTGCATATCAATTTGAAACGACTGTTTCAGGATATCCGCTTTTCCCGAAAAACAGAGATCTCGCTTTCCGGTATCCTCCGGCATAATCGCCGGGTCATTGCGATCTATGCGCTGATCGGCGCTTTGCTGATTGCTGCGGTCCCGCTGTTGCTGCTGCGGGAGGAACCCAATGAAAAACCGCTTTGGGTTGCTGTGGAGGAAGAGGAGGAAAAGCCGGTCGAGACTACGGAGCCGCTGCCGCGGGAATACGCGAAATCAGAGAAAGCGCCTGCACTGCATGGAACGCTCATTCCCGATGCGGTGATCACGGGTATCTTGATTGCCGGAATCGCGGCGCTCCTGACGGTCATTTTTGGCCTGATCAAGTTTTTACTGGATCACATCGACCGCAGGGGAAAACTGCCGCTTCCGGACTTGGATGACGGCATGAGCGTCGAACGCCTCGAAAAGGAGGAGGAGTTCCGGCAAAAAGAGAAGCTCAGCGGCTATGAGAAGAAGATTCGCCGCCGCTACGAAAAGCTGATCCTTGCCAAAACTCCCGGCAGCAAGTACCTGAATGCGCTGACGCCCGCAGAGCTTGAATCGACTGCCGGGATCTCCGGCAAGCCGGAGAACGCGGAGCTGCACGCGATCTACGAGCAGACCCGCTACGGCGCGGGCAGCCCCTCCAAGGAGGACTACCGCCGCTTCAAGGACTGCGCCAAAACGCTCGAAAGCAATGCGCCAAAGCTGAAGCTGGAATGATAAACGGAAAAGCCTCCCGATGATTCGGGAGGCTTTTCCGTATCAGAGTAGATATTACTTTGCCAGCTCGGCGGTATCCTGGGCGATCATGAGCTCCTCGTTGGTGGGGATGACCCAGATCTTGACCTTGGAATCGTCGGCAGAGATGATCCGCTCGTCGCCGCGCAGCTTGTTCTTCTCCTGGTCGAGCTTGACGCCGAGGAATTCCAGACCCTCGCAGATCATGGAACGCATCAGCACGCCGTTCTCGCCGACGCCGGCGGTGAAGACCAGAACGTCCAGTCCGCCCAGGGCGGCAGCGTAGGCGCCGATGTACTTCTTGACTTCGTAGGCGAACTTGTCCAGGGCAAGCTGGGCCTTCTCGTTGCCTGCGGCAGCGGCGGCTTCCAGATCACGGAAGTCGGAGCTTACGCCGCCGGACAGGCCGAACACGCCGGACTTCTTGTTGAGGATGTTCATGACCTCGTCCATGGACTTGTTGTAGTTCTTGCAGATGTACTGCGCCACGGTGGTGTCGATGTCGCCGACACGGGTACCCATGGGCACGCCGCAGAGGGGAGACAGGCCCATCGAGGTGTCCTGGCACTTGCCGTCGAGGATGGCGGCGAGGGAGGAACCGTTGCCGAGGTGGCAGTTGATGACCTTCAGGCCCTTGCCCATGAGGGCTTCAACGCGCTTGGCGATGTAGCGGTGAGAGGTGCCGTGGAAGCCGTAGCGGCGCAGGCTGTCCTTCTCATAGTACTCGTCGGGAATGGCGTAGCGGTAGGCCTTGGGGGGCATGGTCATGTGGTAGGCGGTGTCGAAGACGGCGACCTGGGGGGTCTTGGGCATGATCTTCTGGCAGGCCTCGATGCCCAGCAGGTTGGCGGGGTTGTGCAGGGGGCCGAGAGGGATGCAGGCGCGGACAGCCTCGAGGCAGGCCTCGTCGATCAGGCAGGATTCGGCGAACTTCATGCCGCCGTGCACGACGCGGTGACCCACGGCGTCGATCTCATCGACAGAGGCAACCACGCCGTTGACGGGATCCACCAGGATCTCGAGCACCGCGGAAATGGCCTCGGCATGGGTGGGCATGGGGATCTCACGGACGACCTTTACGTCCTTGGCGGGGGCCTTGTGGGTCAGGCGGCCGTCGATGCCGATGCGCTCGCACAGACCCTTGGCGAACACGTCGCCGGATTCGGGATCCATGAGCTGATACTTCAGAGAAGAGCTGCCTGCGTTGATGACCAGAATTTTCATAGCGTTTACTCTCCTAAATTTGTTCTATGATTTTTTGGCTATTTGTGTTACAATAACCATAGCACTTCTATTATTTTATAACAAAACCCGAAATAAGGCAAGCAGAATTTCGGCTTTCCAAGAAAAAACTGTTGGTTCAGAGTTCAGGGTTCAGAGTTCAGAACGTCAATTCTCAATTCTCCCTTCTCAATTCTCAATTCTCACAGGAGGCTGCCATGCGTACCGTCGGCATTATCTGTGAATATAACCCCTTCCACAACGGCCACCTGCGCCAGCTCCGGCTGGCCCGGGAACTGGCGGGGGAGGACTGCGCCCTGATTTGCCTCATGAGCGGCAACTACGTCCAGCGCGGGGAAGCGGCTGTCTTTTCCAAGCGCGTCCGCGCCGAGGCCGCCGTTCGCTGCGGAGCCGATCTGGTGCTGGAGCTGCCGCTGACCGTCGCTCTGTCCTCGGCGGAGGGTTTTGCTTCGGGCGGGGTGCGGATCCTGTCCGCCCTCGGCTGTGATTTTCTCTGTTATGGGATCGAATCGGATGACCATAATAAAATTATGACAACTGCAAAAGCGAATCTGGACCCGGCTTTTGACAGCCTGCTTCGTGCAGCGCTCGAAAGCGGCTGTTCCTATCCTGCTGCCCGCCAGCGTGCGCTGGAAGCTCTCGGGGCAGGGGAGGGACTGTCATCCCCCAACGACATCCTCGCCGTGGAATACTGCAAGGCCCTGCTGCGGCAGAACAGCCCCATGCGGCCTCTGCCGATCCGGCGTCCGAATACTTACTACGCCGATACCCTCGACCCCGCAGCGCCGTCGGCGTCGGCGCTGCGACGTCTTCTCGCAATGCCTTCCCCCTTGGGGGAAGGCGCCGAGCAAAGCGAGGCGGATGAGGGGGGGTGCCGATCTTCGTTTGGCAGTTGGAACCGTATCGATGTACGAAGCACCACCTCATCCGTCCCAGTGTGCGCACTGGAGCGCCTTCCCCTCAAGGGGAAGGCTTTTGAGCCCAAGGTTCAGCTCTGGAAGCTTGCCGTCCCGGAGGCGCTGCACGGCCTTTATGAAACCGCCCCGATCCATTGCATGGAAGCAGGGGAGCGTGCCATGCTTGCCGTGCTGCGCACCCTTCCGGACGAGGCCTTTGCGGCCCTGCCCTACGGCGCGGAGGGCCTTTGGTCGAAGTTGATGAAGAACTGCCGTTCCTGCGCCTCGGTTCAGGAGATCGTCGCCGCGACCAAGTCCAAACGCTATACCCACAGCCGCGTGCAGCGCATGCTGCTCTGCGCGTTCCTGGGCTTGACTGGGAAAAACCTGGAGAGCCCGTCGCCCTATGCGCGCATCCTGGCCTTTGACGCCCGTGGGAGCGCCCTGCTCCGGACGTTGAAATCCCGCTTTCCGCTGGTCAACGCGGGGGAGCGCCCGCCAGACGCGGCCTATTACGCGCTGGAATACCGCGCCGCTGCGCTCTACGGTCTCTTTGCAGCCGAAGCGCCGGAGCCGCCCAACGTGGAAGCCGCTCTGCGTGTCGTTTCTGTCGACAACTCTTTTCTGTCGTAGGGCGGCCTGACCCCAGGCCGCCGCGTTCGCCGCCTCGAAAAATTCTTTCAAAATTTTGCAAAAAAACACTTGCATTTTGATAAGACTTATGTTAAGATATGCGGGCTGATTGAAAATCACGGGGTATTCTGCCCTTTACCATAACAGAAAGAGGTGAACTGAAATGAAGGAAGGTATCCATCCC
>CAMKED010000073.1 GCA_946411475.1 uncultured Clostridia bacterium
ATTGCTTTCATACTTCCTCCTGTTTACACTCCAACGATTCCGGCTTTTGCTTACTGCTCGGTTGATTCCGACTGCATTTTGCTGAGGTCCTTTTCCACACGCAGGAAGAATAAGATAGCGACCAACGCCAGGCCGGTGAAAACCTCGACGCCGACAAAGGCGAAGGTGATCACCCAGTTGACGCCTGCACTCTGCTGCAGGGCGACTGTCAGCGTGCCATCCGCTGCGGGCTTAATGGCTTCCAGCGGCAGCTGTGAGAGCCAGCCGTTTTGCGAAAGTGTCTGCGCTGCCTCCTGTGCGCTTTTGGCGGCGAAGGGGGCCAGGTATCCGGCCTTTGCCAGCAGCCAGTTGAACACGCCCGTCATAATGCCGACCATCGCCACGGCGATGATGTTATAGATCGACATAGCCGTGCCGTCAGCCCGGAGGTGCTTTTTCCACTCCATGTGGTCCAGGCAGTCCGCAAAGAGGGCCATGAACACATACGAGCACGGAAGACCGCCGATATTTTTGATAAACTGTCCGGCAAGGACGATTACGAGATTCGCCGGGAAGAGCCAGCAGATCAGACCGCCGATGGCGTAAAGGATGAAGCCGACCATGGTAACATTCCGCTTGCCGAACCGCTTGGCCAGCGGCCACACCGCGAAGATGCCGATGCCCATGGGAATTCCGCCGATGACAGAGACCAGCATCTGTGTTCTGCCGTCGTTGTAAGTGCCCAGGACATAGTTGCAGTAGTAAACCAGGCCCATGTTTTTGAGCGTCATGCCGATCGTGTAAATGAAGAAATACAGGTACATGAGCATCATGTATTTGTCTGTAAAGATGGTCTTCATTTGCGTCCGGAAGGGGATCTCCACTGCTTGACTGGCAGCGTTCTGCTCTTCGGTAACGCGCTCCTTGGTAAAGAAGTATTCCAGCAACGTCAACGGGAGGGCCAAAATCGAGAGAACGCTCATCAGGGCGATCCAGCTCTCCCTGCGCACTCCCACCATGGGCATAATGACCATGGGGAACACCAGAGCCACCAGGATACCGGACATCATGATTGTGGTGATCTGGTTGAAGACCGAGAGCCCGCCGCGCTGGGTGGTGTCGCGCGTGGACAGGGGCACCATCAGATTGTGGCTCATGTTGAAGATGGTGTAGGCGAAGGAATAGAACAGGTTGTAGGAGATCATCACCCAGAACGCTTTGACCGTGTTGCTGCCGTTGGGCACGGTAAAGAGCAAAATCCCGGTAAGCGGCACAAGGAAGGCCGACAGCAGCAGCCAGGGACGGGCCTTGCCCTCCTTGCTTCTGGTGTGGTCGATGAGCTGGCCCATGATCACGTTCGTGATGGCGTCGATGACCTTGGACACAATGGGGAACACCGTCAGAAACAGGCCGTTCCACAGGGGCGTCAGGTTCAGGACGTCTGTGTAGTAGACGTTGAGGTAGGTTGCCAGTACCGCGTTTAAGAGCAGCGCGCCGGCGGGGCCAAGCAAGTAGCCCAGCCATTTTTCCTTGCCTGTAACCGTCGGGCTCTGGATGCGGCTGGCAGGGAGCTTGGAAAACAACGCGTTTTTCATGGGATACCTCCTATTTTTGATCCTTCGGCAGCGCCGGGACCTTTATTTTTTTCAGGAAACATCTGGCTCCCTTGAACAGGTGTCCATTGGTCAGCTCGACGAAACCCTGGGCGAAGTTATAAGGCATGGATTTGCCTGCGGACATAGCCATGGAGCGCGGAGAGTTGGATTCCAGAATGCGTTTCAGAAATTGGGCGCCCTTGCGCTTGTTCTCCTTTTCCGGGCCGTCAGGGAGCTTTTCAGCTTCCTTGGCCTGTTTGGCTGCGACGGACAGGACGGCTTTGTACAGGATGCGTCCCAGGAAAGTCTGCTGAAGATCGGTAAAGCGGGACTCCAGCGTCACCGGGTATCGTTTTGGCTCCTCGGGAATTGTCAGCGTGTCGGGATAGTCCATCGTGTCCCCCGATTCGGGTGTGATTGTGACGGCTTTCGTTTCCCCGGGCTGCAGATACACCTTCCGGAAGCCGCGTAGCTCGCCGTCCAAGTAAAGCTGTGCCACTCCGCGCCGAAGCGACTGCCGATGTTCGTAATGGTCTGGGAATAGCTTTCACCATTCTTCTCCCACTCGCTCTTCTCAAAGGACGTGTAGCTCAGGCCATAGCCGAAGGGAAAGCGGACAGGGATACCGTGCTTGTTGTAGTACCGATACCCGATCTCACAGCCTTCGGAATAGATCTCGTTGACACCCTTGCCAAAGGTTTCATGGCTTGGAACGTCCCCATATTGGAGCGGCCAGGTCTCCGCCAGCTTGCCGGAGGGGTTCTTTTCACCGAAAAGCAGCTCATAGACGGCGGTGCCGCCGTTCTGCCCGGGCAGGTACATGTTAAGGATCGCGCTGACCTTGTCGCAGAAGGGCAGCTCCACCGGAGAGCCGCCGAAGAGTACCAGGACGACCTTTTTCCCGGAAGCACAAAGCGCGTCGATCTCTTTGATTTGATCCTCCGGCAGACGCATGTGCGCCCGGTCACCGCCCTCGGACTCGTATTCGTCTGTAAGCCCGGCGAAGGCGAGGACGGTATCGCAATCGGTGAGACTGTAGGTTTTGATCCCGTGTGCGGCAAAGGCGTCCTTTGGCGTGGTCACCATGGTGGGGTTGATCATGGAGCTGCCCGCGCCTTGATAGCGCATGTTTGCAAAGAGTGCGCCCGCAACGTGCAGCTTTTCTTTGCCTGTCAGCGGCAAGACGCCGTCGTTCTTCAGCAGCACCGCACTGTCGGCAGCGATCTTGGCTGCCAGAGCGTGATGCGCCTGCCAGTCCACAGGAGCCGGGTCTGCCGGATTGACGTATTTGTCCACCCATTTGAGGATGTTCCGGCAGGCAGAATCCAGCTTCTCCATCGGAAGGGAGCCGTCCTTGATGCCGTCGAGAATCCAGCGGCGGCAGATGGCGGTGTCACCGGGCATTTCCAGATCCAGCCCGGCTTTGAGGCTGGCGACCCGGTCGTGCATGGCGCCCCAGTCGGTCATCACCACGCCATCAAAGCCCCATTCGCGCCGCAGTACGTCGGTCAGCAGCCATTTGTTTTCCGAACAGAAGGTACCATTGATTTGATTGTAGGCGCACATGACGGTGGCAGGCTTTGTGCGCCGGACAATGTATTCAAAGGGCTTGAGGTAGAGCCTTCGCATGGTCTTCTCTGAGGCACCAGAGTTGCCCATGAAACGGTAGTTTTCGCTGTTATTCAGGGCGAAGTGCTTAACGGAAACACCCACGCCACCAGACTGCACGCCTTCTACCTCGGCCGCGCCCATGACGCCAGCCAGCAGCGGGTCCTCACTGAAATACTCAAAGTTCCGCCCACACAACGGATTGCGCTTGAGGTTTACACCGGGGCCGAGAAGGGTGTGTACGCCGTAGTAGCGACACTCTTTTGCTATGGCTGCGCCCATCATCCGGGTATTTTCCGGGTTCCAGCTGGACGCTGTGGCTGCCGCCGTGGGAAAGGCGGTGGCGGGTTCCGACTGGCTCACGCCGTTGTCGCCGTTCCCAATCTGCTTCCGAAGACCGTGCGGACCGTCCGACATGCACAGCGAGGGGATACCCAGCCGTGGGATCGGGTTCGTGTACATAAAATCCGTGCCCGACACCAGCGCGGCCTTCTCCTCCGTGGTCATTTCGCTGATCAGCTTTTCAACATCCATTGGACTTCACTCCTTTTTCTGGTACTATCATAGCAGATTCCTTTCAAAAAGTCTTGCATCTATGTAAGATATTTCGTATAATGGTAATCAAAAGGAGGAAGCATCATGGGAACTGTCGACTATGGGTATTTAGCCAAGTCTATGTCAACCCTCTCCGGCGTTCCGGTAAGGGTTTACCACAGCGGAAGCGAGCTCTGTCGCTTCTTCCCCGCCAAACTGCCGCGAGACCCGATGGAACTGTACAAGGAGGATATTTTTGCCATCACAGAGCATGTGGGTTTTTTCGTGACCCCGCTGTTTCACTACTACGGCGTGCTGAATTTCGGAGAATACAGAATGATCGTCGGTCCCACCTCGCAAATCATGGCGGACGAGCAAAAGCTGCGGGAGCTGGCCTTCCGGCTGGACGTGCCGAAGGACGAGGTACACGCCTTTGCCGAGGGCATGAACGCCATTGTGCGGTTGCCGGTGGAGACGCTGCTTCAAATGCTTTGCACAATGAACCACCTGTTGAATCACGGCGAGAAGCTGAAGATCTACGATCTTGCCATCCATGAGCAGGAACAGAAAGTCATCAAGACCAACGTGGAGGCGCGGCGTACCAGCCGCGTCTACGTCGAGGATGCGGCCGAGCGCCAGGCACACAACACCCTTGCTCTTGAGGATGCCTTGATGGAGATTGTGCGCAAGGGCGATACTGCCGCGCTCCGGGCCTGGCTTTCGCAGGCTCCTCCAATTCAGGGCGGTACCATCGCGAAGGATCAGCTGCGGCAGCTCAAAAACACCTTCATTGTCACCGCCACTCTGGTCTCCCGGGCTGCAATCCGCGGCGGGATGCGGGAGGACGACGCATTTTCCCTGTCCGACGCCTACATTCAAAGGTCCGAACTGCTGAAGGGTTACAGCCCGATCCTGAATCTGCAATACAATATGGTTCTGGAATTCACCGAGCAGGTGGAGCAGCTCCATAGAGGCAAGCACAGGACGAAGCTGGCTCTGGACGTGGCGAACTACGTCCGGCACCATCTGTCTGAGTCCATCAGCGTGGATGCGATGGCGGAGGAACTTTTTCTCAGCCGCCCCTATCTGTCTGCAAAATATAAGCAGGAGACTGGCCAAACTCTGACAGACTACATTTTGAACGAAAAAACGGAGGAGGCCAAGCGCCTGCTGCGCTGGTCCGACAAGCCCGCCTCAGCCATCGCGGCCTATCTGGGCTTTTCCTCCCACGGTCACTTCTGCAAGGTGTTCAAAAAATATGCAGGGCTGACACCGCAAGAATATCGGGAGGAGCATCAGAGATAGCCAGATAAAAAGGTCATGCAGCAAGATGAAGCATTCTACTGCACGACCTTTTTTCTTTATTCAGCTTGAATCCAGATGATACCGTCCTGAAGGTGTTCTACTGGCAGGTAGCTGCCATAGACTTCGGAAACGGCTTCGATGTTAGAGGGAACAACATAGCCCTCTGCGATTTCGTATTCTCCCTTGTTAATCCACCCAAGGGGTTGACCGTCCAACATGGGAAGCAGGCCAATCACCGTTTCGACCGCTTCACCGTTTAAGGTGACATCGCTCACGTTTTCGGTGCAGCCTGCGGTGGCGACAGGGGTGTACATCAGAATCTGCAGCGTGTAAAACACGTCAATCTGTCCGCTGACCGCATCGCCATAGTTGGACTGGGGGCCGAACAACCACAGGTAGGGAGAGACACCGTTGACCAGATCCGCCTCGGTAACGTTGGGACGCGTCTGCCATCCGGCAAAAGCGTAACCCTCCCGTACCGGTGCAGGAATCGCAGAAGCAATATATGCGTTTTCAGTCTTTGCAACCGTCAGAACGGAGGGCTCCATGGTGACAGTAGGCTGCCAATTTTCATCGTAACCGGAAACCTCGTAGCAGAAGGTCTCGTCATCGGTGGTATCGTCCGGTGTGGCGTTCAGATCAAAGCGAATGGTGTAGACTTCTTCTGCTGGGGTCGGGGCGGTCGATTCCTCCGCTGGCGCTTCTGTTGGTTCCGTCGGGTTTTCGGTTGCAGGCGCTTTTGTCGAAGGCACCTCGGCGGCCGGGTTCTCACTCGTGGATGCGCAGCCGGCAAATAGTGCCAGCAGCAGGCTAAGGGACAGAATGACAGACAAAAACTTTTCTCATTTTTTGCACCTCCATATAGATTCCTTATACATCCAATTCCGTGACTGCCTTTGGATACTCCCGCAGCTCGTCGGGGTCGTGGAGGGGATTCCAAACCTGGGCGAAGAAGGGATCGACCTTTGCCCGCTGCCCGTAGTTCCAGCTCCGGCGCTCGCACTCCGGGCACCAGTGGCCGCCCTCCAGTACCAGACGGGGACTGGCCTCGAATTCGTGGCCGAAGGCGCAGCGGAACCGGAGCTTGGTCCGCCAGTCGCCGGTTTCCATGGATTCCGACAGCAGCTCGCCGCCCCGGAATTTCGCCGCGCCCTGCAAATCCGCCAGGGAGAGCGCTTCCTCGGGCTTGCTCTCGTCGTAGCCGTGGTCCATGGGGACGACGGTGTCCCAATCGGTGAAGCGCTCCATCTGACTGACCTTCTCCGGCAGGGCCTCCCAGGCCCGGCGGCTGCCCCAATAGGCATCGATGTGGTCCTCCAGGTTGGCGTCCAGCCAATGCTTTGGGCCGTGCTCTGCGTTCAGGAGCTTCGTAAAGGTGCTTTTGATGATGCCTCCCATGAGCTTTTCGCCCTTTGGCAGTTTCGTCAAGAGCTTCCCCGCCTGGACCGCCAGCCCCAGCTCCTTCAGATAGGCATCGTAGAAGTACTCCATGCTGTCGGAACGGAAGTGGAGGTAGTTTTCCAGCTTGTCGCTGTCCAGATAATACTGCCCGTGGAAGTTCCGGGTGGCGGTGAGCCTCGGGTCGACGATCGCGTCCAGAGAGCGGAAGCCCAGCTTCCCGTACATGGCTTCGTACATCTCCAGGGTGCTGACCCGGCAGCTTTCCCCGCCGCCGATGTTGTAGATGTGGCCCCAGAAGGAGGCGTCCAGCAAGCCCTCGGCGTCAAAGGCGCAGAGATTCCGCATGGCTCGGCCGCTGTCCCGGTCGGAGGCATATTCCAGTACGTTTTCCAGACAGTTGTGGAACTGAATGGCGTCCCGGATTTTGGCCATAGCAGGTCCGATGATACCGGTCTGCCGAAGGCTGACCCAGTACTTGAGGCCGCTCTCGATGACGTATCGCTCCGCGGCCACCTTGGAGACCGCGTAGTAGTCGAACATGCTGGGCTTGATGGGATCCCCCACCCGGCCCCAGTGGATGGGCGGCATCCGATCGCCGGTCTCGGCCACAGTACCGATATAGACAAATTTGTAAGTACCGGCTTTGCCCTGCTCTTTGATCGTCTCGATCAGGTTCCGGGTGGTGCCATAATTATTCTCCATGGCTTTCTTCGGATAATAATCCGCCTGAGGAGAGACAAAGGCAGCAATGTGCAGGCACAGATCGGATCGGGAAACACAGTCGGCCACATCCTCTTGGTTCAGCAGATCGCCGAATTTAATCAGGATGCCAGGCGTGCCGATATATCGCTCAAAGAGTTTTCGGTTCTTATCGCTGTCCCGGACGAGGATCACAAGATCATAGAGCTTGCCGAGGTCCGGCAGCATGGCCTTGAAGCTCTCGTAACCCATGCCGCCCCCGGCGCCGGTCATGAACACTACAGGTCGTCTCATCGCTTATTCCCCCTTCATGCCGATCACGGCAGTCTTATTCTCCAGAATGTCCCGGCAGAGCAGGATGGAGTCTCCGATGGCCCCGTCGATGTCGTCCCCGGTGACGCCCAGCTCCGCGCAGCCCTCTTGCTTGGAGATGAAAAGATTGGAGCACATGATATCCGTGAACTTGACCATGTGCAGGCCGCCCTGGATGCCCATCCCGGCCTGCTCCTTCATGATCTTCTTGCCGCCGAAGGCATACATCCAGTTGGGAATCGTGACGATCTTCTTCCGTGGGCAGTCCAGATACTTGTGGACGATTTTCAGAAGTTCCACCCAGGTCATGTTGTAGTAGCCGATGGGATAGCAGCGGCCGCCCTTGTTTCGTTCCAGGGCGCCGGCGATGGCCTGACCCACCTGATGGACGGTAACCATCGTTGTGCCGCCCTTGGGGTACATGGTCACGCCCTTCATGCCGCGAATCTGCTCCACCAGAAAGACCCACACGGGCTTGCGCCCCGGTTGGGTGCCGAAGATATAGGGCAGCTCCAGCACCGCCACGTCCAGATCGTCACCCGCATAGCTCATGGCGGCGGTCTCCTGATCGATGCGGCTCCTGATATAGGGATGCCACTTGGTCAGTTCCTTCTCCGGCCACTTCTTGGCAGCGTAGGAGAAGTAGGATCCCAGAATCACGGCGTGCTTCACGCCGCATTCTTTGCAAAGCCGGAGCAGGCGCATGACGGGATTGATGTTGTACTTTTTGTAGAGCTCATAGATGGGAGCAGACCCCTCCACCCGCTCGTCCACGCCGGCGGCAAACACAAAGCCCTCGCAGCCGGTGAGCTGTGCACGCAGCGCATCGTCCGTCATCTCCAGATAATTGCCGAACTCCAGCTTCATCTCCGTAGGCAGCGCCGCACCTGCGGGAAGCGGCGGCAGCGCAATGCTGGTGACCTCATGGCCCCTTGCGATCAGTTCCTTTGCGGCCTCGGAGCCCAAAAGCCCCGTTCCGCCAATCATAAAGACTTTCATGAATCATACCTCCTCATCTGTGTTGTATGGTGCTTCCATTTGACTGACTACATCATAGCAAACCAGAGAGATAAAGTATTACACAATCGTAAGGAAAACAAAATATTTGTAATGCTTTTGACCCGCTATTGAAATGTTTATAGATGGAGCAGGTATACAAAAAAGCAGACAACCTTTCATACTATTATCCGATAAAACGCTTTAAAAAGATTTGCGAGGCAGATTTGCGTCAGACGAGGCGGAGGACGCAGACGGGCT
>CAMKED010000074.1 GCA_946411475.1 uncultured Clostridia bacterium
AGACAGAGGCCTCTCACGCCTTTAACATCGGTTCGAATCCGGTACGGGTCACCAACAAAAAACAGCCGCAAGGCTGTTTTTTTGTTGGAACGTATCTATTCAGTCGCATCTGCTCCGTAGTTGCCGCGCACCTGCGCGGCCACTACGACCCTACTGAACAGATACGTTGGAACGATGTGTTCCGCTGCGCGGAACGTGATGTGTCCTTCGGACGTGATGTGCGCTCCGCGCGTGATGTTTGCCTTCGGCAAGTGAAAAGGAACACAGCCCATCACTTTGCGGCAAAGCCGCAAAACATCACTTGCCCGTCAGGGCAATCATCACGTTCAGCGGAACTCAGCCTGAGAGTTATTCGCTTCCCATTCCGATATTGACAGCTTGCGGCGCAGCAAGTATAATAAAACTTGCAAATGATACAAGTTGATTTGAGCTTCGACGTTTTATTTCGGAGGTAAACATGATGAACAATCGAGTTCTTCTGGTTGGTTTTTACAATGAAAAAGCGCTGGGCGTCCGCTACCTGGCACGCGCCCTGCGTCACAGCGGCTTCGAGCCCACGATTGTCTTTTTCAAGCGCTTCAACAGCGAGATCCCGGAAGAAAGCACGCCGCGGGAGCTGGAGCTATTGAAAGAACTCACGGAGAAAACGGATCCGCTGTTTGTCGGTCTGTCGATCATGAGCTCGCTGTATCTGGAAAACTCCAACCGCGTCAACGATATGATGAAAAGCAGCTTTAATTTTCCCGTAATGTGGGGCGGCGTCTATGCGACCCTGCTGCCGGAAAAGGCGCTGGAAAAGTGCGATTTCATCCTCCGGGGCGAGGGCGAGTTTTCCATCATTAAAATTGCAAAGGCAATCCAGAATGGCGAGGACTGGCATGATATTCCCGGCGTTGGTTATATTCAAGACGGGAAGTATATCCAGAATGACGTCGGTCCCGTACAGCAGGACATCGACCTTTACGGCTATCCCGAGATCGGTGGGGATAATATGTTTCTTATCAACGAGGACCGTATCATTCCCGGTGATCCGCAGATGCGCGCGTTCACCTATGAGCTCTCGGCGTCCCGCGGCTGTCCCTTCCAGTGTACCTATTGCAGCGCGGTCAACCTCCGCAGAGTGTATGAGGGCAAGGGAAAATATGTGCGCTTCCGCACCGTAAACAGCGTCATTGAAGAGCTGAAGGAGGCAAAAGCGAAAATTCCGAAGCTCCGAGTGGTCCATTTCTGGGATGAGATTTTCTCCACGGAGCCAGGATGGATCGAAACCTTCTGCCAGCGCTACAAAACGGAGATCAACATCCCGTTCCGCATCTGGGGCCACCCGCTGATGACAAACGACAATATCATTCGGCAGTTGGTGGACGCCGGACTGCATCAGGTGGTCATGGGAATTCAGAGCGGTTCTCCTTATGTGCGCAGCGAGATTTTTCACCGCTACGAAACGCAGGAACAGATCATCGAGGCAAGCCGTGTCCTGGCCCGTTGGAAAGTTCCCGTCGTTTACTACGATTTGATGATCTGTCACCCCTTTGAGAGTGTGGATCAGCTCAAGGAGACCTTTGATCTGTGCCTGGAGCTGGAGCCTCCGTTCCGGCTCAATATCCACGGTCTGAATTTCCTGCCCGGAACCGATATTATCAAGATGGCGATTGACCGAGGGCTGTATACAGAAGAGGAAATGGATAAGCTCATGTACGGCTCCCTCCAGGAGCAGTACGACAGGCACTGGGGCCCCCATGCCTCGAGCTTTCACGACGCCTCGGCCAAAAACTCCTGGGCAGATCTCATTTATCTCACGCAGTTCCATGAGATCCGGGATAAAGTCATCGCTCTGTCCAAAGATCCGGATGGAAACACCGCGGAAATTAAAAAATTGAAGAAAAAAATGGAGCGGACAAAGACGATCCGCAGATACGTCGAAAAAGCCAAGCTTGTCCTGCGGATCGGAAGGTAACGAGCGGAGAAGCGCGAAACGAAACGGGATCAGGGATCAAGGAGCGGGGCGTATACAATGTGCTTTCCGTAGCGCGGGCAATCTGCCCGCCGTTTCCGCCGCCGTAGAGACAAGCATTGCTTGTCCGCCATGCTGCGGAGAACTTAGATTGCATAAGGAGAAAATCGAATGACTTTTTTGGACACGTCCGATCTCAAAACCGAGGAAATCGAGCTTCGTTTGGAGCATACCTTTTCTGGCGACCCGGTGCGGAACTGGGTCCCGGCCTACTATTTCGACATTTTGGATCACACCGGGCAGAAGGTTGGCGTTTGCGACCTGCGGATCGGACACACGGAAGGCCTGTACTACGGCGGCAACATCGGCTATGCGGTGGACGAGCCCTACCGGGGGCATCACTACGCGGCCAAGGCCTGCAAGCTGCTGTTCGAGTTGGCCCGGCGGCATAAACTGGGTTATGTGATCATCACCACGCAGCCCACCAACCTGCCATCCCGCCGCACCTGTGAGCTTCTGGGCGGCAGGCTCCTGGAAATTGCCGAGCTGCCGGCGGACAACGACATGCGCGTGAATGACGGTCACACGCACGAGTGCATTTATCGCTTTGAATTGTGAGTGCAGAAAGGAGAGAACGCCTGTGGCCAGCATCTATGATCGAGCGGACATCTACGACCTGATCGAGAACGAGAATCGCTTTCAATTCAATCAAAAGCACTGGCAGACGGTGCTGGAAGGAAAAGAGATTCACAGTCTCCTGGACGTCAGCATCGGCTCCGGCAGCCTGACGCTTCCATTGTCGGGTCTGGGCGTGTCGCTGTTCGGCTCCGATTTGAGCGCATCCATGCTGGCGCGCTGCGAAAAGAAGGCCGCCGCCCGGAGCATTCCGATCACCCTGAAGCAAGCGGATTTCCGCACGGTCAGCGCCTGCTTCGACCGGCAATTCGACTGCGTGGCCAGCACCGGAAACTC
The DNA here is from genome assembly GCA_946411475.1 of uncultured Clostridia bacterium. Lineage (GTDB taxonomy): Bacteria > Bacillota > Clostridia > Oscillospirales > Oscillospiraceae > JAFRPC01. The sequence goes on from CAMKED010000074.1 coordinate 2,927, forward strand.
CCTGCCGCACGTGTCCAACGCCGACGTGTTGAAAACCCTGACCGAGATGGATCGGCTGGTCAAGCCCGGCGGCTGGCTGTACTTTGACGTGCGGAACTGGGACAAGATCCTCCGGGAACGGCAGCGATTTTATCTCTACAATCCCTTCTTTGACGGCGACACCCGCATCAATCTGGTGCAGGTATGGGATTACCATGATGACGGAACGATGACATTCAACCTGCTCTATACCTTCGAGCGGGACAGGCGCATTGTTCAGAAAGAGGTCTTCTCAGAGCGGTATCATCCGATTTCCAAGACGCTCTTGCTCGACCAACTGGAAAAGCTGGAATATGGAGAGATTGAGGAACGGAACTACCCGGCCATGCAAACGATCCAGCCCGGCACGGAGCCAGACTGGTATTGCGTGATTGCGCGAAAGGGAAAAGCAAATGCAGATTGAAATCCGACCTGCAAAGGAAACGGACGCGGCGACAATCGCTGCGTTGAGTGCAACTGAATTGGGCTACCAAACGACTGCGGAGCAGGTACGGGAAAAGTTGGCTGCGCGGTTGAACAGCAACCGGGACAGAATCCTTGTGGCCGTCGCGGAGGGTCAGGTGGTGGGCTATATCCATGCGAACACCTACGAAACGCTGTATTTCCCGCCACTGAAAAATCTGATGGGGCTTGCGGTTTCCTCTGCTTATCGATGCAAGGGCATTGGAACGGCGCTGCTGGACGCGATCGAGGCCTGGGCCAGGGAAACCGGGGCAAGCGGCGTCCGGCTGAACTCCGGCGCAACACGGACGGAAGCACATCAATTCTACCGCAGCCGGGGATACGGGGCAGAAAAACAGCAGCTCCGGCTGATCAAATCCTTTGGAGGGGAAGCATGAAGATTGAAATAAAACCCGATTGCGCCTACACTGCCGGAGAAATGATACCGCTTTACGCCGCCGTGGGATGGACCAACTATACCGCTTCTCCGAAAATGCTGGCAGAAGCCTATCGAAACTCTCTTTGTGTGCTGGGCGCATACGATGGGGACAAGCTGGTTGGGATCATCCGGGCGGTTGGAGACGGCGCTTCCATCGTGTTTGTGCAGGACCTGCTTGTGCTGCCGGACTATCAGCGCCGGGGCATTGGAGCCCGTCTGCTGAAAACGCTCATGGAGCGATACGCGGAAGTCTATCAATTCGAATTGTTGACGGACGACACGCCGAAAACAACGGCATTTTATGAAGCCATCGGCTTTACCCGTGCGGACAGGCTGGGCTGCCGCGCATTTATAAAGATGAAAACGCCAACATGAGTTTACACCCTTGACGGCATAAAAGGACGGCTTCTGCCTTGCTTGACAAGACAAAATCCGTCCTTTTTTCAATTTCTCAATTTTGCATTCTGCATTCCATTGCGCACCGGTGTGCGCCGCTACAGAGACCAAGCGGGGCGGATCAGACGATGCTGCAATACAGCTCCATATACCTCTGCGCCGGAATGGCCCAAGAGAAATCCGCCTCCATATCGGCCTGTACCAGAGCTGCCCAGGCGGCGGGATTGGCGTGCCAGTCGCCCAGGGCGCGGTCAATGGCCCCGTAGAAGTCGTCGCCGTTGTAGCTCTGGAAGGTGTAGCCCCGGCCTTCGCCGGTTTCGGGATTATAGGGCGGTACGGTGTCCTTCAGGCCGCCGACGGCGTTGACGACGGGGACGGCCCCGTAGTGCATCGCAATGAGCTGGCTCAGGCCGCAGGGCTCGGACTTGGAGGGCATGAGGTAGAGATCCGCGCCCGCGTAGACCCGGGAGGCCAGAGCGGGATCAAAGCGGAGATTCATCGAGAATTTTCCCGGGAAATCTGCGGCCACGGCTTGCAGCGCATACTCGTAGCGCGCCTCGCCGGTGCCGACTACGACCAGTTGAAGCTCCCGTTCCAGCAGACGCCGGAGCACGTAGCAGAGCAGGTCGATGCCCTTATGAGAGGCCAGACGCGTGACCATGGCGAGCAGCGGCACGTCTTTTTCCTCCAGACCAAGCTCCTTTTGCAGGGCCCGCTTGCAAAGCTGCTTGCCCGCGAGCTCGGCGGGGCTGTAATTGGCTGCCAGAGCTTTGTCGGTGGCCGGATCGTAGATCCCCATGTCGATCCCGTTCGTAATGCCGACCAGCCGTTCTCCCCGGGAGGAGAGAATGCCGGACAAGCCGTGGGCAAAGTAGGGATAGCGCAGCTCCTCGGCGTAGGTCTCGGAGACGGTGGTGACCAGGTCGGCCTGGACGATGGCGGCCTTCATGAAGTTGACGCAGCCGTCAAAGCTGCAGACCCCGCGCCAACAGTCGTCCAGCCCCAGGACTTCCCCGAAGAAGGCGGCGTCGGCCTTGCCCTGATACTCGACGTTATGGATCGTAAAGACGGTCCGCGCTTCGGGGAAGCTCGCCCGATATTCCGCCTCCAGAAAGACGGGGACCAGCGCGCTCTGCCAGTCGTGGCAGTGGATGATCTCGGGCCGAAGCTCGAGCGCAGTCATGGAGGCCAGAACAGCCTTGGCGTAGTAGGCGAAGCGCTCGCCGTCGTCATAGAAGCCGTAGAGCCCCTCGCGGCAGAAATAGTATTCGTTGTCGAGGAAGTAGACCGCGAGGCTGTCGGTGCTGCCTGCCCAGCGGAACAGACCCACGTACTGCTGCCGCCAGGTCAGATTCACGGTGAAGGAACTCACAAGCTCCGCCTCCACGGCGGGATCGTATTTGACCTTCTTATAGTAGGGAAGAAAGAGGGAGACCTGATTGCCCGGAATCCGGGCGAGCTCTGCGGGCAGGGCCTGCATTACGTCCCCCAGGCCGCCTGTTTTGATGAACGGCGCGGCCTCGGAGGCAATCATGGCGATTCTCATACGACGTCACCCCGATTGAGGATCACAGGATGCTCCATGGTTCCGATCAGCTTGACGCCAGCGTTGATCTTCACGTCCTTGTCCAGGATGCAGTATTCGAGCTGCGCGCCGATGCCGATCTCGCACTTGGACATGACCACGCAGTTCCGGACGGAGGCGCCGGTGGAGAGTTTCACGCTGCGGAAGAAGACGGAATTGAACGCGGAGCCCAGCAACACGCAGCCGTCGGCCACGATGCAGTCGTCAATCTCGGAATTCTCGCCGTAGTAGCAGGGGACCTGATCCCGGACCTTGGTGTAGATGGTCAGGCCGTCCCGGTACAGACTGTGGCGGACGTTGCGGTCGATGATGGCCAGGTTGTTGCGGAAGTATTCCTCCGTGGACTCGTTGAACAGGGCCACGTTGTGGAATTCGTAGGCGTTGACGGAGAGCTGACCCTCGTCCCACTCCCGGAGGATGAATTCGCGCTCGAACCGGTAACGGTTGCGGCTCACGCACTCCGCGGCGGAACGCATCAGCAGATCCTTTCGCATGATAAACATACCCATGGAGGCCAGATAGTTGTCGGGGGCGGCGTAGTCCACGGCCATGTCGGCGATCTCTCCGCCGTCGTCCATACGGACGGCCAGGTCGAGCTGCTTTTTGCCGTTGGCAATGCCGGCCTTGACCACCACGGTCACGTCCTTGCCGGAGGCAATGTGGGCGTCCATGACCTCGTCCAGGTTGATCGCGCAAATCACGGCGGCGTCGGCCAGAATGATATATTCCTCCTTGCCGCGGGAGAGATAGGCGTCGCTGATGGCGGCAATCGCTTCCAGCTTGCCCCGGAAGGTGTTGCTCTGTCCCACGGAATAGGGGGTGATGAATTCGAGCCCGCCGTCATCCAACTGCAGATCCCAGTCCTCGCCGGAGCCGATGTGATTCATGAGGCTCTGGAAATTGTACTGGGTGACAATGTCGATATGGCGGATGCCTGCGTTGGACATGTTGGAGAGCGTGAAGTCGATCTGGCGGTAGCGGCCGCCGTAGGGAAGAGAGGCCTGAGTGCGCTTGTTCGTGAGCTGGCCCAGGGAACTGTCGTAGATGTTGGCAAACACAAGACCCATTACGTTTTTCATTGTTCGTTACCTCCTGCCTCAGATGACTTCGCCGGGTTTGACGACCTGATTGACCTCAATGACGTGGTCCTTGCCGATCACGGCGATCTGGCGCTTCTCGCCCTCGTGGAAGGCGCCGCCGATCACAGCGCCGCGGCGAATCGTGCAACCCTCGCCTATGATGGCGTTGCGGATGATGACGCCCTCTTCGATCACGGTGTTGGGCATGATGACAGAATCCTCCACCACGGCGTCCTTCCCCATGCGGCAGCCGGTGGAGACTACGCTGTGCCTGACCAGGCCATAGATTTCACAACCTTCGGAGATCAGGCAGTTGACGTTCTTCGAGCCGGCGTCAATGTAGGACGCGGGCAAAGCGTAGTTTCTTGCGAAGATGGGGGCGGTGCCGTCTCCGTAGAGATTGAACTCAGGGTCGGTGCCCAGCAGGTCCATGTTGGCCTCCCAGAGAGAGGAGATGGTGCCGACGTCTTTCCAGTAGCCCTCGAAGTCATAGGCGAACAGCTTGTGGCCGGAATGCAGAATGGCGGGAATGACGTTCTTGCCGAAGTCGTTGTCGGAGTTGGGATCGTCCTCGTCATCCATCAGGAATTTTTTGAGGATGCTCCATTTAAAGACGTAGATGCCCATGGAGGCGTTGTTGGATTTCGGCTGCTTGGGCTTCTCCTCGAACTCATAGATGGAGCCGTCGGGGTTGGTGTTCATGATGCCGAAGCGGGAGGCCTCCTCGATGGGGACCTGGCGGACGGCGATGGTCACGTCGGAGTCGTGCTCCTCGTGGTAGCGGATCATCTTGGCGTAGTCCATGCGGTAGATGTGGTCGCCGGAGAGTACCAGCACGTTGTCAGGATCATAGCGTTCGATGAAAGCCATGTTCTGATAGATGGCGTTTGCGGTGCCCTTGTACCACTCGGACTTCTTGGAGCGGGCATAGGGCGGCAGGACCTGAACGCCGCCGTGGGAGCGGTTCAAGCCCCAGGGCTGACCGTTGCCAATATACTCGTTGAGCTCCAGAGGCTGATACTGCGTGAGAATGCCGACCGTGTCGATGCCGGAGTTCACGCAGTTGGACAGCGGAAAGTCAATGATGCGGTACTTCCCGCCGAAGGGGACCGCAGGCTTGGCGGTGTTCTCCGTCAGGACCAGCAGACGGCTGCCCTGACCGCCGGCCAGCAGCATGGCGACACAACGCTTTTTCTGAAAATTCATGATGTTCAGGTCTCCTTTGTTGTTATATTTGGTTCAGAGTTCAGAGTTCAAAGTTCAAAGTCCGTAGGGGCGCACAGTGTGCGCCCACGGGTTCAGGCTTTCTTGTTCGTTCTCGGCTTCGGCTTGTAGTAGAGCACGGACAGCGGCGGCAGCGTGAATTCCGCGGAGTATTGCAGATCGCCCCAGGGGCTCTTTTCCGCCGTGACGGCGGGCAGCTCCGTGCCCCAACCGCCGTACTTTTTCTCGTCGGAGTTCAGAACGACTTCCCAGGCGCCGGCCTTGGGCAGGCCAAGCCGGTAGTGCTCCCGCTTGACGGGACAGAAGTTGCAGATGCCGACGATCTCATGGCCCTTGTCGTCGATCCGGCGGAAGGCGATGACGGAGTTGTCCCGGTCGTCGCAGGAGATCCAGCGGAAGC
>CAMKED010000075.1 GCA_946411475.1 uncultured Clostridia bacterium
CCTTGGCCTGCGATATATGGGATTTACCTCCGGTGACTATTTCCCGATTCTGCCCAACCTGGGCTGGTTTTGTCTGGGTATCGTTCTCGGGAGGACGCTCTATCCCGAGAAAAAATCATTGTTGCCCAAGGTCAACACGCAAAGTCCGATCGTCCGGTTTTTCTGCTGGTGCGGCAGAAACTCGCTCTATATCTTCATCCTGCACCTGCCCATCGTGGGCGGAATCCTGATGCTGCTGTTTTAATAGGAGGATAATTATGAAACTGTCACTGATTGTCCCCATGTATAACGAAGCTTCTATCATTGAAGCGACCGCGAAAACTTATACGGATTACCTCGCCAAGACCTTTGATTCCTGGGAGCTGATCTTTGTGGACGACGGCTCCGCCGATGACTGCGGCGCAAAAGTCCAGGCGTTGGCGCTGCCCTACACGCGGGTGATCCGCTACACGCCCAATCAGGGAAAGGGCAACGCCGTAAAAACCGGAATGCTTTCGGCAACAGGGGACGTGCGGATGTTTCTGGACGCCGACGTTGCCTATGGCACCGACGTGATCGCGCAGGCTGCAAAGCTGTTTGAGAAACACCCGGAGGCCTCCATGGTGATCGGCTCCCGCCCACTCCACCCGGAGGGCTACGCCGGTTATACGGCCATCCGCAAGCTGGCCTCCAAAACGTATATCAAGGTCTTGAACGTGGCGGGCGGGTTCCGCCTGTCTGATTCACAGTGCGGCTGCAAGGCCTATCGCGGCGAAGCCGCGCAGGCTATCTTCTCCCGCACTGAAACGAAGGGCTTTTCCTTTGACTTTGAGACGATCCTCTGGGCACAGAAGCTGGGATACAAGATTCTGGAGATGCCTGTGACGATCATCAATCACCGCGAATCCAAGGTCAACGTCGTGCGCGACACCTTCAAAATGTTGAAGGAGCTGGAACAGATCAAAAAGCGCGTAAAGCGGGGATCGTAGGGCGGCCAGACCACTGGCCGCCGTATCAGACATCGGTATCTCGGCGGGCTGGGTCAGCCCGCCCTACTGCGCCAGGAAAGGAGCCGCTCATGCACCCGATCAAGCATTTTCGAACCATCACAAAGCATCGTCACATGGTCATGGCGAGCTGCTTTCGCGTGGGGCTGATCCGCCAGGGCCTCTGCCATGATCTGAGCAAGTATTCGCCCACGGAGTTCTGGCAGGGGGCGAAATACTACCAGGGCACCCGCAGTCCAAATGCACGGGCCAGAGAGGCGGAGGGGTGCTCCACGGCCTGGATGCACCACAAGGGTCGCAATAAGCACCACTACGAATACTGGTCCGACGTCCCGCCGGGGAAGCACGCCTACGAACCGGTCCCAATGCCCACCCGTTATCTGGTGGAATCCGTCATGGATCGCATCGCGGCTTCCAAGGTCTACCGGGGCAAGGACTATACCGACGGCGACGCGCTGGCCTATCTCTACCGCGAGCACGCCTCGGAGCTCCTGCACCCGGACACCTATCGGAAGATGGAATTTCTTCTGACCCTGCTGCGCGACCGGGGCGAGGCGTACCTGTTTTCCTTTCTCCGCGGGGTGGTGCTGAAGGAGGTGCCCTTTGACAAATGGGAGAAAAAGGCGAGAGGGAAGAGGTAAGAGGGAAGAGGTAAGAGGGAAGAAGTAAGAAGTAAGAGGTAAGAGGTAAGAATTTCGCATCCGCCTGTAGCGCGGGCAATTTGCCCGCAATGCTTCCCGTCTGCACCCGCCTGTAGGGACGGCACTCTGCCGTCCGCGCTTCCCGCCCATTCCCGCCCGCAGGGACAAGCATTGCTTGTCCGCCTGCCATCCGAAAGAAATAATAGCGCATTGTCCCGCGGCAGGGGAGACCCGCCGCATGGGACAATGCGCTTTTTGTTCTTATTTCAAATCCCTTGAACATGCTCGTGCAAATTCGCTTCCAACACATAATTCCCGCGCTGGGTGATTTTCCAGATGTGGATGCCGGTATCTTCGGTGCAAAAGAAGGACTTTTCTCCAATGGGGATATGAAATAGAACACCGTAGAGCTGATTAATCATGCCGCCATGGCTCACGATTGCGACCACAGAATCCGGTCCGCTTTCCGCGAGAACCCGGTTGAGGGCCTTTTCAGCCCGGTTACGGAATTCTACCTTGGACTCCTGCCCGTAAACGGCCTGGTCAATGGGCAGATTCTTCACCTCTGGATAGCGTAGGTCCGCCTCTTCCCGGGACAACCCGGCCAGCAAACCGTTGTTGAACTCCATCAGATCGGGCTCAAAGCTGATCGGAAGTCCCGATCTTTCGGACAGGTGCCTGGCTGTCTGCGCGGCTCGTTTTAAGGGACTGGCATAGAGCTTGGTGAGGGAATAGTGTTCTGTCACATATTCAGCCATGGCCTCCGCCTGTCGGTGGCCCCGCTCCGTCAACTCAAAATCCGCCCGCCCCTCGTGAACGTCAAGAAGATCCGCTTCCGATTCACCGTGCCGGATCAGTATGATATGCATGCTTTTCTTTTCCTCTTCAATAGCTTTAAATTCTTACAGTCCGTTCTTCGTTTTGTCTGGCTTTCCGCAGCCTGCGGACGTCTTCGCCCAGAAAATACAGAACGCGGTAGCTGCCGATGAGGCGGGAAGCGATCTGTCCGCCGTAGCGGGCTTCCAGGTCCTGCTCGTTGAGATTGGTGGAGATCACGGTTGCTTTCCGGTCCAGCAGTCGGGAATTGACCACCTCGTAGAGGGCGGCCTTGACGAATTCCGTAGTCATTTCTGTGCCGAGATCGTCGATGATCAGCAGGTCGCAGTCCCGGTAGTCGCGCAGACGTTCCGCTTCTTCCCGTTCAAATTTGACGGCTTCATAGTCGGAGAACAGCTTGCCGGCGGTCGCGTAAACGACGCTGTGTCCGTTTTCCGCAACCTGTCTTGCAATGCAGGCGGAGAGAAAGGTCTTGCCGAGGCCCGTCGCCCCGGAGAAGAGCAGGCTTCTTGCTCCCGGCTGGAATTCCGCGGCGTATTTTTTGCAGTAGTTCAGATTTTTCTGCATCAACGTCCGGGCGGAGGTTCCCAACTCCGGATAGAAGCGTTCCGGGTAGACCTCCATGGAAAAGCTCTCAAAGCGCTCGCGCCCCGAGGGCAGCAGGGAAGCCAGCTCCCGCTTCTGTTCCTGGCGGCAGAGCTCGCGCAGGCATTCGCACATCCGGGATCCGACGTAGCCGGTGCCGCCGCAAAGGCTGCAAACGGGGCTGTCGTCCAGATAGCCGTCGGGAAGTTCAGCTTCGTCCAGGATCCATTGGCGCTCGTTTTGCAGCTTTTGGTTCTCTTCCCGCAGCCGGGCCAGCTCTGCTTCGGGATCTCCCTCGTGTTGGAAGATCAGCGCGGCAAGCTGGGCGGAGGTGCCGCGCAAGGCGCGGTCGATCTCCCGCAGCCGGGGCCGCAGAGCGTAGGCTTTTGCAAGATGGTCCTCGTATTCGGCGCGCTTGCGATCGTTGTCTTCTTTCAGCCGTGTCCTGGCTCGGTTCAGAACCGCGTTCGTGTAGGCCATCGCTCAGTCCTCCTCCAGCATCTGTCTGGCGGCGTCCACCATACCGGGGCTCGGGGTCTCGCCGTGGCGCTGATAACCGCCCTTGCGAGCTGCAGGCTTGCGGTCCAGGGCGCGAATCTGATCGGCGGTGTAGAGCCCCTGCCCGTTCCATCGCTCTAAAATGCTGTTCATGTATTTCCAGGTCAGGCCGCCGGTGTTCTCACAGGTCTTTTCATAGGCAAGGCTGATGGCGTCGTTGGCAAAGCCCATGTCCGACCAAGCTTGCAGATAGCGCTCCTCCGCGGGTGTGATGCGCCGCCCGGTAATGCCGAGCAGACGGCAAAGCTCACCCTGACGCGTGTTTTTGGCTGTTTCGCGCTGAATGTAGGCAGCGGCCTTCTCGAGCGTGTCGATCTGTAAATCGGCCCAGTGATAGGCTTCCTTTTCAATCATGCGCATGGAGGGCATCCGACCGGCGCCGCGGGAACGCCCCCGATCCACGCAGTAATGGATCAGTACGTTCAGGACCTCCACCGGCAGGCACAGATACTCGCGCATCGTAAGCAGACTTTTGAGTTCTTCGCTGCTCAGAGCCCGGCCCATACAGCGCTGGACCTCTCCCACAAAAAGCTTGAAACCGGTTCCGGGCGTCTCTAACTGACGCCGGATATCCTGCTCGGTGTATTCCGGGTGCTGAGCGGACTGTTGGAAGCGGGGATTCCGGCTGTCGTCCAGACCGAGCTGCCGCAGCAAAGCCGCCGCGCATTCCAGCCGAGCCTCCGTAAACCCTGTGGTTACGTCGCTCAACTCCGCAGCACGGCAGAGATAGAGCAGCGCGCTGTCGCCGTTTCCGGCCGCCAGCAGCTTGCGGATTGTTTCCGCCGACACAATCACTTCAGACATCCGATTCACCTCTTTTTGACATTAGTCAACATTATAGCATAAGATCCGCCGCCGGACAAGCGGTGGAACTGTTGAAACTTCGCACAAAAAAAGTTGCCGAAATTTGTTGCCCTGCCATATTTTGTGGCATCCGGAGCCAGAAAACCCAATTTACAGAAAATTTGTGATTTTTCCATTGAATCTTACCGGGAAATATGGTATCATGCACAGAGCTGCAAGAAGCTTACCTATTCTAATAATCGGAAAGTGAGTAATTGAATGAAAATTGAAACGAAACAGAAAAAAGCGCTTGTGCTGATCCTCGGCATTCTGCTTGCCCTGGGTCTGGCAGCCGGTCTGTATTTCGGAGTCCGGGCAATTGTCAACGGAACCAAGGAGCCTTCCGGCACGCAGCCTGTCAATACGATGCCTGCCCCGGAGACCACTGCCGGGAGCCCTGTGCCGGAAACCACCGGCAGCGTTCCGCAGACCGAGCCGGAGATGGAAGAAACCCCGGAGATGGCTGCGGCCAAGACCAAACAGGTCTACACCGACGACAGCATTACCATCGAGGATCCGCGGCTGGATCAGGGCGTGATCCGCTGCGGCGACTACACGCTGAGCAACCGCGACGCGCAAATCTTCTACGTGATGCAGTATTTTGGCTTTATGAATGAATACGGCATGTTTGCTTCCATGATGGGCCTTGACAGCTCCCTGCCTTTTTCCGCGCAGCAGTCCGTGTCCGGCGATCTCACCTGGGAGCAGTATTTCCTGATGGCAAGCGTGGAGGATTTCCGGCATTTGGCGGCGGTTGCGACCAAGGCCGCGTCCGAGGGTTATACGCTGCCGCAGGCAGACAAGGACCAGATGGAGCAAGCGCTCAGCAACATGCAGGAGGGCGTCTCCCTGTACGGCTTTGATTCGATTGATGCTTTTATCCAGGCCAACTTCGGATCCTGCGTCCGCTATGAGGATTACGTGCGCTATCTGGAGCTCTACTTCTACGCCATGTCCTATGAAAACGGCAAGTACGAGGGAATCGAAGTCACCGAGCAGGAGCGCAGCGACTATTACGACGCCCACCCGGAGGACTTTACGGGCATCTCGAAAGATCATGCCAACGTGAACGTCCGGCATATTCTGATTGCCTTGAACACCGACGCCAATGCGTCCGAGGAGGCGGTTGCCCAGGCAAAGGAAGCCGCCAAAACCAAGGCGGAGGAACTTCTGGCTGCTTTTGAGGCGAACCCTTCGGAAGAGGCCTTCGCAGAGCTCGCAAAGGAAAATTCCGAGGACCCCGGTTCCGTGGAAAACGGCGGCCTTTATGAGGGCGTCTATCCGGGTCAAATGGTCCAGCCCTTCAACGACTGGTGCTTCGACGCGTCCCGCAAGCCGGGAGATACGGGAATCGTTGAGACCTCCTACGGTTACCACGTCATGTATTTCTCCGCTTCGACCCAGGACTACTACTGGAAGACTGTTGCGGATCAAATGATCCGTAAGACCCAAATGACGGAGCTTGTGGCTGCGATCATGCAGGAATACCCTGTGACGCCGGACTACGAGAATATCGTACTCTGCCCGCTTCCGCAGCCGCAGACAAACTAAAAGATCACTGCGGCCAGGAGTTGAGACTATGCTCCCAGAGCGCTTTTGCGAAAAAATGAAGACCCTGCTGGGGCCGGATTACGATTCGTTTGTCGCGGCCCTGGAGCTTCCGCGCGCCGTGGGCCTGCGCAGAAATCCCATGAAAACGGAATGCCTGCCGGAAAACGGCAGCTTCCTCACACAGCTTTCCGCCTTCTGTTTGACCCGGGTGCCTTGGTGCCCCACCGGCTTCTATTACGATCCGGAGACCAGACCCGGTCTGCACCCCTGGCACGCTGCCGGTGCTTATTATCTCCAGGAACCCTCCGCAATGGCGCCTGCCGAGCTGCTGGACCCGCAGCCGGGGGAGCGCGTGCTGGATCTCTGTGCTGCCCCCGGAGGCAAAACGACGCAGATCGCCGGAAAGATGGCGGGAAAGGGGATCCTGGTGTGCAATGAGATCCACCCCAAACGTGCAACCATTCTGGCCTCCAACGTCGAGCGTATGGGGATTGCCAACGCCCTGGTGTTGAACGAACATCCGGCTCGCCTGGTGGAACGCTTTGAAGCCTTCTTTGACCGGATCCTTGTGGACGCGCCCTGCTCCGGCGAGGGTATGTTCCGCAAGCATGACGCGGCCGGAACAGACTGGAGCCCGGAAACCGTGACGATGTGTGCCCGCCGTCAGGCGGAGATCCTTGACAGCGCCGCAGTCATGCTGCGCCCGGGCGGCAGGCTGGTCTACTCCACCTGCACGTTCTCCCCGGAGGAAAACGAGGGCAGCGTCGGAGCTTTTCTGGACCGGCACCCGGATTATTCCGTGGAAACAATCTGTGCGCCGGAATTCTCTCCGGGAAGGCCTGCGTGGGCGAACGGCAATCCTGCCCTGACCGGGACCTTCCGCCTCTGGCCACACCGTCTGCGCGGGGAGGGACACTTTGCAGCGGTCCTGCGCCGTGCGGGGGAGGAACCCGGTGCGGCGCTTCCAACGGAACCGGGAGAGCGGCTGCAAAAAGAGATCGGCTCCCTTCTGGAGGAACTCGGCCTCACGCTTCCTGCCGGAATTCCCGTGCGGTTCGGCGATCACGTCTTTCTGGTCCCGCCGGAGCTGCCCGTGCTGCGGGGGCTCAAGGTTCTGCGTCCCGGTCTGGAGCTCGCGGAACTGCGCAAGGACCTGGCTGTACCGGCCCATGCGCTTGCGCTCTGGACGAATCAGGCTGCGTCCTGCCACGATCTGCATGCGGATGACCCGGCTTGCGCCGCCTATCTGCGGGGCGAAACCCTGCCGACTGCGGCTCGCGGATGGACCCTGGTGCGGGTGGACGGCCTAAGTCTGGGCTGGGGAAAGGGCTCTGTTGGGGTGTTGAAGAATCATTACCCCAAGGGCTTGCGAATTATTTAAAAAATCGTAAAAAAATGTTTGACAAATGCTCGTTTCGTCGTTATAATATTGCGTGCATGACTATGAGATTAGGAGAGTCCGATGCTGCTGAATCTGTCTGTACTCAAAGATAACCCCGGCGGCTCGATTCCCTTTGCGGTCGATCTGGACCTGCACGAAATGACGTTCGGAGGATGCTGCCCTGTGTCCGAGCCCGTTGCGGCTTCGGGGGAGGTTCGCAACACGGCCGGCGTTTACGTGCTCAGCGGTTCGGTCCGCACGACGCTGCACGGTCTCTGTGACCGCTGTGCCCGTCCGGTGGAGAAGCCTGTGGTTTTTCCGCTGCATGCCGTTTTGACGGAAGCTCTGTCTAACGACGACGGCGAGGAGGACCCCTGGCTGTTCCTGATGGAGGATGGCTGTGCCGATCTGGACGATATTGTGCTTACCACGTTCGTCCTGAGCATGGACAGCAAGTTCCTCTGCAAAGAGGACTGCAAAGGCCTGTGTTGCCGCTGCGGCAAGGATCTCAATGACGGTCCGTGCGACTGTCAGCCCGAGGCGGATCCCCGCCTGGCTGTTTTAAAGCAGCTTCTCAAGAAGTAAATCATTGCCTTAGAGGCATTCAGACCGAGGAGGTGTCACCATGGCTGTTCCTAAGAGAAAAGTTTCCAAAGCAAGACGCGACAAGAGACGCAGCTCCCACTGGAAGCTGTCCGTTCCCGGCGTGGTCGCTTGCCCCCACTGCGGCGAGCCCCGTCTGCCCCACAGAGCCTGCAAGGCTTGCGGCTACTACAACGGTCGTCAGGTTATGGAAGTTGCTGCGGAGTAATTCCATGCGGAATGAAAGTTGAGAGGAAGGACGTCTGAACGTCTTCCTCTCAACTTTTTCATGCGTGTATTTTTTTGATGCGTGGTATCTATTCAGTCGCACCTGCTCCGTAGTGGCCGCGCACCTGCGCGGCCATGG
>CAMKED010000076.1 GCA_946411475.1 uncultured Clostridia bacterium
TTAATCGAGCTTGGACTCAATAAAGTCGGCCAGCTCGCCGATGGTCGCAAGCTTTTCCTCGAGCTCAAGATCGACGCCCAGTTCGGATTCCAGATCCATCAGCATCTCGACGGTGTCCAGAGAATCCAGATGCAGGCTCTCAAAGGTAGTATCCCGATCGAGTTCTTCCGCGGGAACATCCAACTCCTTGGACAAATACGAAATCAGTTTTTCCAGCATTTCTGTCCCTCCCATACAATCCATTCAGTTGAAGAGCGGTCATCACTCTTTTTTCTATCATGTATCATACAGTTTTTTTTCGCTTTGTCAAGAAATTTTTATTCCGCGCTCTTGCGGGAGTACACTGTGCGCCACTTTGGAGCACCTGAGAGCCGATAGCTGACAGCCGCAGGGACGGCACCCTGCCATCCGCGATCCCCCTCTGATTCGAAAAGACTGTGCGTACTGCGGGCGGCCAATGGCCGCCCCTACGGAATGGGCGCGTCGATGATCTGATCGGCTATGGAATACAGGAAAGCCTCTAATACTTCATTGCGTTCTTCGATCTCCGCTTCGGACAGCTCCGACGCGTCAAAGGAGGCGCTGATCGTGTAATAATAATCGCCGCAGATGAACCACAGTTTGCTGTAATTGTCCGACGGATGCTCGAACTTGGTCCGTTTTTCCCGATATGTTTCGCCGTAGAGCTGGAAGTGCTCCGGCAGGAGGTATCCTTCGATCTCATGCAGGCGAATCCCGTCGTTTTCCGCGTTGTCCCATACCAAACAGTAGCCGTTCGGCTTGGCGCTGCGGGTCGTCCCGTCCATCATGGTCGTAAAGGACAGGCCGTCCGGAAACCGATCGGACAGATCCGGGACGACAAGCTGCTTCGTCTGCTCGCAGGCGTCGAGGTCGCTGCGAAGCTCGGAAATCGACGCAGGATGCTTCATATAGGCGGGATAAATCGGTTCATTCTTGTGGATCCAGACCCCGACGATCAGATACTTCACCAGCAGCAGCGTGCCCAGAAAAACGATTGCAAGGAGCGCCACACGGTCAACGTTGCGCATCCGCTTCCACAGCTTTTTTATCATCAGAATTCCCCCTAACTCAGCTCAAAAAGTCCTTCAAAATCTTGGAGCGCGAGGGATGGCGCAGCTTGCGCAGGGCCTTGGCCTCGATCTGGCGGACCCGCTCGCGTGTGACGTCAAACTCCCTGCCGACCTCCTCCAGCGTATGGGCGCGGCCGTCCTCCAGGCCGAAGCGCAGGCGCAGGACCTTGCACTCTCTGGGGCTCAGGGTCTGCATGACCTCCGAAAGCTGCTGGCGCAGCATATTATAAGACGCGGATTCGGCAGGTTCCTTGATCTCACTGTCCTGGATGAAATCACCGAGATGGCTGTCGTCCTCCTCGCCGACCGGCGTTTCCAGAGAAACGGGATCCTGGGCGATCTTCATGACCTCCGCGATTTTTTCCTCGGGAATGTTCAGATAGGCGCTGATTTCGGCCAGCGTCGGTTCGCGGCCCAGCTCCTGGACCAGGGCGCGGGAAGTCCGGGAGACACGGTTGATCGTCTCTACCATGTGAACGGGGATCCGGATGGTTCTGGCCTGGTCCGCGACGGCACGGGTGATGGACTGACGGATCCACCAGGTGGCGTAAGTGGAGAATTTATAGCCCTTCGTATGGTCGAACTTCTCCACGGCCTTCAACAGGCCCATATTGCCCTCCTGGATCAGATCCAGAAGCTGCATGCCGCGGCCCAGGTAATGCTTGGCAACCGAGACCACGAGCCGGAGATTCGCCTCCACCATGCGTTTTTTGGCGTTCTCGTCCCCTTCGGAGATCCGCTTGGCCAGCTCCATCTCTTCTTCGGAGGAAAGCAGCGGGATCTTGCCGATCTCTTTGAGATACATACGGACGGGGTCGGTGGTCGCGGTTTCCTCCGCGAACGCCTCGGCGTCGTTCAGATCCTCCGGGATCTGCTCGTCGAGATTCATCAGATCGGAGTCAGTGGGAAGCAGATCGTCCGCCGCCTCCAGGATCTCCGCCACGTCGGACACGTCGATCTCAATTCCCGCCTTTTCAAGGGCGTCGTAGATCATTTCGGTCTGCGTGTCGTCGGCGTCGATGGCGTCCAGGGTCTGCAAGAGCTGCTTGGAGGTGATTTTTCCTTCTTTTTTCCCGGTCTCGATCAGGGCTCTGAGCTTCTGCTGGAGTAATTCGTTCTGTTCCATCTTAGTTCCCTCCGTATCCTTTATTCTTTGACAATTCCTTGGCAATATGCAAGAGGTTCTCATCTGTGTTGGCCGTCTGCTTTTTTTCGCACTCCGACAAGATCACCGCGACGCAGTCGGTAAACGCCCGCTCGTCGCGCACGCGGTCAAAGCGCTGCGACACGGCGCTGAGCCTGGCGCTCTCCTCGGGCGTAAAATCCTGCAAGGCGGCCAGGCTGACCTGCAGGCCCTGCCGATGCAGCGCAAGCAGCGCGTCGTAGGCTTTCCCGAGGAAGCGGACCGAAAACAGGCTGCCGTTCAATTCCGGGGCCAGATCCAGCAGCGTGGGGTCCACCAGGGCAAGCCCGATCACCTGCTCCTCGGCCCGGGAAGAACGGGTGTTGGCGTATTCCGCCCGCAAATGCCGGTCCTCCGGGAGATTGGCCGTGGCGGGGGATAAATTCTGCAGTTCCTGCTGACGCCTTTCCCGATACGCCCGTTTGTGATACGCCTTCTGCGCTTCCAGGAGCATCGCGTCCTTGGAGATTCCCGCCGCTTTCGCGGCACGGTCGGCGTAGATCTCGCGCTCCACGGCGCTCTGAAACGTTGCGATCAGCTCTGCAGCCTTGGACGTGAATTCCACACGCTGGTCGTCCTTCGTCAGATCAAACTGATTTTGCAGGGAGAGCAGCCGGTAGTCCGCCTGGTTCTCGGAGCCCTGGATCAGCACCTCGAAGGGATCGGCGCCGAACTTGTGCAAAAACTCGTCGGCGTCCTTGGCGTCGTGGAGCTGCAGGATCTTCACCTGCACCCCGGCCTTGCCGAACATCTGGATCGCCCGCTGGGTGGCGTTCTGCCCGGCGGCGTCGTTGTCGTAGGTCATGATGACCCGGTCGGTAAATTTGCTGATCATATTGACCTGATCCTCGGTGAGCGCGGTGCCCTGCGAGGCCACAGCACAGTCGAAGCCGTACTGATGGCAGGCGATGGCGTCCATCGGGCCCTCGCAGACGATGATATAGGGCCGCTTGGTTTTCTTGGCCAGATTCATCGCGTAGAGGAACTTGCGTTTGGAGAAGATCAGCGTCTCGGTGGGGTTGATGTATTTGGCCTTGGCGTCCTTGTCCAGGGCGCGGCCCGCAAAGCCGATCACGTTGCCGCGCAGGTCGATCTGCGGGAACATGATCCGGTTGCGAAAGCGGTCGTAGACGTTTTTGCTGTTCTTCTGCGAGACGGCTGCAAGGTTGGCGGCGATCAGCTCCGCCTCGGTGAAGCCCTTCTGCGTCATCGCAGGCAGCAGCGTGTGGAAATCGTCCGGGGCAAAGCCGATCCCGAACTTGACCACGGTGGCCCAGTCCAGCCCGCGCTTGATCAGATAGGCTCTGGCAGCCTTTCCCGCGTCCGATTTGAGCAGTTCGTGGTAGAACCTGGCCGCCTCCTTGCAGAGCTTCCAGAGGCGTTCCTGCTCCTTGTATTGGCTCTGGTACTGTTCGTCCTCCGGGACCTCTAAATTCACACGCTTGGCCAGGAAGCGGACCGCGTCCGGATAGGACAGGCCCTCGATGTCCATGATGAAATTGATGACCCCTCCGCCCTTGTGGCAGCCGAAGCAGTAGTACATCTGCTTGTTGGGCGTCACGGAGAAGGAGGGCGTCTTCTCCCCGTGGAAGGGGCAGAGGCCGAAATAATTCGTGCCGCTGCGTTTGAGCTGCACGTATTGGCCCACCACCTCGTCAATCGGGTTGCGGGCGATCAGCTCATCCAGAAACGCCGCCGGGAATGCCACGGGGATCACCTCCTTGGGAGTTGAGAATTGAGAGGGGAGAATTGAGAGGTAAGGGGTAAGAGGTAAGAATTAAGAGTTACGCACGCAACAGAGGGACGGAACTCTGCCGTCCGTGCTTCCCCGTTCGCACCCGGCCGTAGGGGCGCACAGTGTGCGCCCGCATCCCGCACCCGGTCATTGGGCTGCAATAGAACAACAGAACAATAGAACAAAGCTTTTCAAACTTTTATTGGAGTCGCTGACCTTTTTTTACCGAATTTCTTGTTCTATTGTTCTATAACCCCAAAAAACCCAGGAAAAATCAGGGAAAACTCGTAGAACAAACTTTAGAACAAACGTAGAACAAACTCTGCTTGTTCTAAGATTATACAGCTTTCAGCGTATTTTATTTCATTTTTGCTCCGTCTGCGTAGAACAACGTAGAACAAAGTCCTGTTTTCGTAGAACAAACTGCGCGTGAAGTCCAAACCCCCGGGCGGTCATTGGCCGCCGGAAACACGTCAAATCGGAGGGCACGGCGGCCTGAGATCAGGCCGCCCTGCGGAGCGACTGAATTGATACGATCCCTCATTCTGCATTACCGGATCGCCCAGCCTGTCGGGACGAAAATCTCTTCAAACTTATAGACCGCATACTTGTCCGTCATGCCGGCCACATAGTCACAGACGACGCGGGACATCCCCTCGAGGTCGAGCTGGGGCTGAAAGTCCTCCGGCAGCTTCTCGGGATGCTCCAGGTAATACTTGTACAGCTCCTGGATAATCCGCCTGGCCTTGACCTCTTCGCCCTTGGCGACGGGGTTGCGGTAGACCCGCTCGAACATGAACGCGCGCAGCTCCAGCATGGCCGCCTCCACGGAAGGCGTCATGGCAATCACAGGCTTGTTCCGGGAGCGCTCCACCACGTCGGAGACCAGGGTGTTGATGCGTTCGGAATGCGTCTCGCCCAACACGGCGGCAAGATCGTGCGGAATATCCTCGTTTTTCAGAATCCCGGCGCGAACGGCGTCGTCAATGTCGTGGTTGATGTAGGCGATCCGGTCCGAGAGGCGGACGATCTGTCCTTCCAGCGTCTCCGCGATCTCCGGGCCGCTGTGGCAAAGGATGCCGCGGCGGACCTCGTAGGTCAGATTCAAGCCCTCGCCGTCCTTTTCGAGCTTATCCACGACGCGCAGCGACTGCTCGTTGTGATGAAATTCCACGCCCATCACCTCGGTCAGCGCCTTTTCACCGGCGTGTCCGAAGGGCGTGTGGCCCAGATCGTGGCCCATGGCGGCAGCCTCGGTCAGATCCTCATTCAGGCAAAGCGCGCGGGCGATCGTCCGGGCGATCCGGGCAACCTCAAGGGTGTGGGTCATGCGGGTGCGGTAGTGGTCGCCTTCGGGCTGTAAAAAAACCTGCGTCTTGTGCATCAGACGGCGGAAGCTCCGGCTGTGCAGGATACGATCCGCGTCCCGCTGATAGCAGGTCCGGTCGTCCCGTTCCGGTTCCGGCCGTCCACGGCCCTTGCTTTCCGCCGCAAGCGCGGCATAGGGCGCAAGGCTCTCACGTTCCCGCTGTTCGAGGATTTCCCGCACAGTCATCTCTCTCACCCTTTCAAAGAATGGAATCCCATAATCGAAATGATAAAACTTTCGGTATCCTTATTATACCACATTTTTGCAGGAAAATCAAGTAATAGTATCTCAAGAGATATAACAATTTTGGAAGCCTCTGCGAATCGCGGGCAGATTGTCCGCGCCACGGGCAAATGCGCGATTGTCACCTGTCCCCTGTCAATTGTCACTTACCAGCGGGACTGCCCGCAGCTCCTCGCCGGTCTCGATGGGGCTGACGGCGCCGCGGGTCAGGTCGGTCACACGGGTGGAAAATTCGGCTGCCTGCTCTGCGGGAAGCAGGACGTGCAGGCAAATATCGGCGCTGTACTCCGTGTCGGACACGATGCCGCCGAAGCGCTCCACTTCCTGCCGCAGACGCTCAAAAAACGTGTAGGGCAGGATCAGGTCCAGCAGCTTCCAGACCTGTTTTCGGGCGATCCCGGCCGCCCGGAGGGCATCCTTGGCGGCCTTGCCGTAGGCGCGAACCAGGCCGCCCGTGCCGAGCAGGGTGCCGCCGAAGTAGCGGGTCACGACGCAGCAGACGTTTTCCACCCCGCTGCCCCGCAGCACCTCCAAAACGGGCATGCCCGCCGTGCCCTGTGGCTCGCCGTCGTCGGTATAGCGGGTGGGGCCGTCGTGGATGATATAGGCATAGACGTTGTGTGTTGCGTCCCAGTGCTTCTGCCGCATATCCTTGATGTGCGCAAGGGCCTCGTCCTCGGTCTCGCAGATCCAGATTCTGCCGATAAAACGGGACTTCTTTTCAACGAATTCAGCCTCCGCGTCCTGCGCGGGGAGTTTGTATGCTTCCATTTTATCCTCACTGGCGGACAAGCTGCCCGCCGGGTCTGTTTTTGAGTTAAGAGTATCTGCTCAACAGGGTCGTAGTGGCCGCGCACCTGCGCGGCCATAAAGCCCCGAAATGGCAATCCGCGGCATGGCCGCGCAGGTGCGCGGCCACTACGGAGCAGATGCGACTGAACAGATACAGTTAAGAATTAAAAGTTGAAGGTGAAACATGATGGTATTTTGCAGATGGCAATTTGACGATCCCTCCACTTTCAACTTTCCATTTTCCACTTTCAACTGCTTCCGCGGAGCAATGAGGGCATCGCTCTCTACTGCGTGATCTCGTACTGCGCCAGCCGTCCGTAGATGGCGGGGTCCACCTCGGCTTCGATCTCAATGCCGTCTTCCTTGTAGTCCACGCGCAGAACCTTTGCCTTATCGTGCAGGGTCTCCACCTGGCCGCCCATCGCATAGGGCAGCAGGAATACCGCATGGCGCAGATTCTTGCAGAGCTCGCGCTCCATCACGGCAAACAGGTCTTCGATCCCCTTGCCTGTTTTTGCGGAAATCGCCACGTTGTTCACGCCGACGGGCAGCGCTTCCGGCTGAACCAGATCGGCCTTGTTGTAGCAGCGGATCACCGTCGTCTCAGGCGCGGCAAGCTCCGCGATCAGGCGATCCGCCACCTGAATATGCTCCTCCCGATCCGGGTCCGCCGCATCGATAACGTGGATCAGCAGATCAGCGTAGCTCAGCTCCTCCAGCGTGGCGCGGAAGGCGTCCACCAGATGATGGGGCAGCTTGGCGATAAAGCCGACGGTATCGGAGAGCAGGACCGTCAGCCGGTCGGAGACCTCCAACTGCCGCGTCGTGGTGTCAAGTGTGTCAAACAGGCGGTCGTTGGCCGGGATGCCCGCCCCGGTCAGGCGGTTGAGCAGCGTGGATTTTCCGGTGTTCGTGTAGCCCACCAGAGCAACGACCGGGATCTCGTTCTTCTGTCGGCGGCGGCGCTCCACGGCGCGGAGCTTCCGCACCTGTTCGAGCTCTTCCTCCAGACGGTCGATCCGCGCCCGGATATGGCGGCGGTCCGTTTCGAGCTTGGTCTCGCCGGGGCCACGCGTGCCGATGCCGCCGCCGAGCCGGGACATGGACGCGCCCATGCCGGAGAGCTTGGGCAGCAGATACCGATACTGCGCCAGTTCCACCTGCAGGCGGCCTTCAGCCGTCTGGGCCCGCTGAGCAAAAATGTCCAGGATCAGCGCGGAACGGTCCAGCACGGTCGTTCCCGTGATCTCCTCAAGCGCACGGATCTGACTGGGGGAAAGGTCGTTGTCGAACACGACCATTTTGGCGTCGTGGTTCGCCGCAAGCTCGCGGATCTCCTCGGCCTTGCCTTCGCCCACAAAGCTGTGCGGATCGGGCGCGTGGCGATTTTGCAGAACCTTTCCCACGCAGACCCCGCCCGCCGTTTCCAGCAGGGCTTCGAGTTCGTCCAGGCTTTGTTCGGTGGCCTGTTCTTCTTTTTTGAAGCAGTCCGCACACAGGCCGCAGAGGACTGCACGTTCAATGATATGTTCTTCCATGGGTTCCTCCTTCTTCGGGAGATGCGAATGCCTTGTTCAAAGCGAGTGGTTTGTACCGTGGTGCACACTGAGCGCCGCTACGGCAAATTGTTTTCCCACCTCATCCGCCCCAGTGTGCGCACTGGGGCACCTTCCCCTCAAGGGGAAGGCTCATAAGGAAGGGATGAAAACCGAAAAAAAGCCCGCACCGAAGACAGGTGCGGGCTTTGACGATCTTATTTCAGGCCGTACTTCTTGTTGAAACGGTCCACACGTCCACCGGAGTCAACAAGCTTCTGCTTGCCGGTGTAGAAAGGGTGGCACTTGGAGCAGATTTCAACCTTGA
>CAMKED010000077.1 GCA_946411475.1 uncultured Clostridia bacterium
CTGGTCGCCCGCCTTGGCGCGGGCCGTCAGCTCCGGGGAGATGATTGCCTGTTCGCTTTTCTTTTCGTCGCTGCGTTTCATGCTCGTTTCTCCTTTTTTCGTTCAACGAATATCATATCATAGCTTGTCAAGGCCGTGGGGCGGCCAGTCTTTTTTCGGTCAACCCGGCCGCCCCGCCGGTGAGGCCGTCAGTTTTTGCAGAACGGATCCCAGTGCAGTTCCCGCGCGCTGCGGGTCCGGCACGAAATGCTTGTCGATCAGCTTCTTGAAGCGCTCGGCAAATTCGTTTTCCTCGCTCACGCGTCTCACTTCCTTTCGGGCTTCTGACTGTAAGACCCGCAGCTTGGAAGAAAGGTTTAGATGAAACAGAAATATTTTGGCGTTAGTCGCAAAGTGAGGACTTATTTCGTGGAAATACATCTACGCCGAAGAAAGCACCAGTGACTAGTCACTAGTCACTAGTCACTATTGCCCGGTACGTACAGCGCACCGTGTAATTGTGTCTTTGAGGTCCTCAAATTGCAACTAACACGAATATTTTTACGCGTAAAAGGGACGCCGGAATCCCGGCGTCCCCTGTCTGAGGCTTGTTATTCGTCCAGCTTGAAGCCGATGGTGCCCAAACGCTGGCTGTTGACGTAGACGGAGAAGGTATAGGAACCGGGCGTCTGCGGGAGCCATTCCTGACGCAAATCGCCTACGAAGTGGTTGCTCTCCCACAGCGTATTCCAGGGCCGTTCCTCCTGGGCAACGCTGACGAGCTCGCCGGTCCCGGCGTCGCGCACGACGTAGTGGACCGTGACGTCATCGTCGCTTTCAACGGGCCAGCCGCCGGCAACGATGCCGAAGCTGACGCTATCCTTGCTTCCGAAGCGGACGGTGCCGCTGAGATCCAGATCGCTGTAGGTATAGGCGTCCTTTTCCGGTCTGAAATACAGGCCGAGGGTCGTTCCCGCCTTCTCCACACCCATTTGGGCGAAGCGGCGATCCTCCATGCTCCGGAGCTGCAAGGTGTTTTCCCCGATCACGGAGCTGCCGTCGGCAGGCACGATCGTCAGGGTATAGTCGATGTCGGGCAGGACGGCCATCGTGCAGCTTTCGCCGCGGACCAGGATCTCCAGCGTCTTTCCTTCCGCAAAGGCCGCGGTGATCCGCCAGCCGCCGGCAGGCGCACGGTCCGCGCTCCAATGCAGGGCCAGACCTTCCAGCGTGGCTTCGCCGGCAAAGTCGGAAAGACGGATCCCTGCGTCAAGGAAGCTCATCGTCAGCGGTTCCGCAAGGCCGGGCGCTTTAAGGAGAACCGTGTATTCCACGTCCCGGACAAGGCCGGTAACGACTGCCACGCAGTGCCAGCCGCCTTCCTGCGCAGGCGTGGCCTCCTGAATCTGCACGGCCAGCTCTGTTCCCTCGGCGTCGGTACAGCTCAGTTCCCAACTGCCCGGGAGCTCCGTCGTGCAGCGCCAGCTCAACTGCGCCGCGCCGTCCCGAATGCCATCGAGCTGCAGATCGGAAGCCTCCACAGGCTCCACGGTCGTATATTCCGTTTTGGTCTCGCCGGAAAGATAGAGATTGTCGGTCTGAATCAGCGTGAAGGTATAGGTCTCGCCCATTTCCAGATCGGAAATGCGGCAGTCGCTGCCTGCAAACTGCAGCTCCGTGGGCTCCTGCCCGTCCTTCCCGTATTGCAGGGTCCAGAAGGCAGGCGCGGTGGATTCGTCCTTGAGGGCAAGCTCCAGGCGGACGCTGTCCGCTCCGGCATCCGGCAGGGCCCGGAAGGACAGTATCTCCGTCAGCGCCTTCGTCGATGCGGTGGCGGTAGTGTGACCGGTCAGCTTGTGCAAGCCGGGAAGCTCCAGCTTGATATTGTACTGCGTGTTGGGATTCAGGTCCCGGAAGACGACGGTGCCGTCCGTAAAGCTTCCGGTCCGGGAATTGCCGTAGGTGTCCTGGCAGTATACGGTAAATGCGGCGGGGTCCGCGTCCGTGGTGATTCGCAGACGGAAGCTGTCCGCCGTGATATCGCTGAGCTCCAGCTCGTCCACGGAGACAAAGTAATGCCACAGGCCCTTGCCCAGATCGGTGAACTCATACAGCCCGATGCCGATCACAAGCAGCGTCATCACCGCGGCAAAGATGATCCAGGCCAGCTTTTTGCGCTTTCGGCTCTTCGTACGCTGATCCTCCCTGCGGCGGCGGTCCGCCGCCACCTGGGGCGGTTCGTACGCCGAGCGCTTCGGGGGCTCGGGCTGGGACGCAGGCTCCTTGCCTTGCTTCTTCTCCGCCTTCTCCCGGGCACCGGTCCTGCCCTCGTCGGGGGAAAAGGCCTTTTTGAAGGTTTCGTCCATTTTTTTCGGGTCGGCAAAGCGGACGGGCTCCGGCTCTGCCTCGGCTTCCTCCGGGCTCAGCGTCTCACCGTCCGTCACCAGCGGGGGGACGATCAGATGATCGCTGACCGCATTGCGCCGCATATACTGTTCCAGCTCAACGCGCATTTCGTCGGGCGTCTGATAGCGCTCCGCAGGGTCGTACGCACAGGCCTTGCAGATGATCCCGGCCAGCTCGTAATCCGCATAGAGCGGCGCAGGCAGGGCCTCGCCTTCCACACGTCTGGCGTCGGCGGCCTTGGGGCTGGTCTGCTCATCCTCAAACGGCGCATGGTTGCCGTTGTAGATCCGGTAGAGGATCATGCCGAGCGAGTAAATATCTACCGTCGGGTTCAGGCCGCCCAGGTAGCCGTTGAGCTCCGGCGCGGAAAAGCAGCTCCGATACTGCTCCGGCAGGACGGCGTACTGAATATCCTCCGTGGAAATCAGGCCGAAGTCGCCCAGCATAAAGCGTCCGGTGTCGGAGAAGAAGACGTTGCCGGGCTTGAGGTTGCCGTGGACGTATCCCTCCTCCCGCAGGGCAGAGAGGGCGACGCAGAGGTCGATGCCCATGTTGATGCCCCGAAGATGGGAGACGGCGTTTTCATTAAGATAGGTTTCCAAAGAGTTTCGCTTGGGCAGGACCGCATAGAGATCGTAGCCGACGCCCTCTTTTTTCTCCATCTGGACGCCCAGGAAGGGAAGGATATAGGGGCAGTCCAGCAGACGCTTGCGGTTTTCGGCCTCCTGGAGCAGAGATTCCGCCTCTTCGTGATAGTAGGCGTCCGCCTCTTCCTCGTTGGCGTATGCGCCGGTCAGCAGAAGCGCCTGAACCTGGCCTTCGCCGGCAGGAATGGAGATGTGTTTGAGTACAAACTCACGGCCCGATTCGGGATGTCGGATCCAATAGCAGCTCGCGCCATCATGTCGGGCAAAGCATTCCCCGATTTCCATTGCGTCCAAAAGCGGGGAAACCTTGTGGTCAAGCATGGTCGTACTCCTCCTTTTTCGCAAAATAACTACCATATTTTATATCAAAAGCAAAAAAAAAGCAATAACATATTGTTTTATTTGAAAGAAAATGCTATGATATAGAGTAGAAGTCTTTCAGCTTCGGGTCTGGGCTCCGTGATCCGGCTTCTGATAGGATTCCCACATATTGGAGGATTTATCACCATGTTAAATAAAAACGTATGCCCCAACTGCGGTCAACTGTATGACACAAGCCTCTCCAAGTGCCCGCTCTGCGGCACCGCGCCGCAGGTCGTCAACACCGCCCCTCCCGTCCAGCGCAGGCGGATTACGGACGCGGAGCGCAGGCAACGCCGCTCCGACCGCAAAGAGGCGGAGCAGGCGTCCCGCCGTCAAAAGCGAGAATCCCGCTTCATGCAGGACGAAGAAGAGGAGCTTCTGATAGAAGAGGAGGATGCTAAACGCAGAGAGGAAAAGCGTCGCTTGAAGGAAGAGCGAAAGGCTGTCCGGCGTGCCGAACGCAACAGCGAGGCAACCTCGATCCCGAACAATGTGATCCCCAACTTCACCCCCGGTCCCGCCCGGGACGGGCGCGGCCCCATGCCCCCGGTCCCGCCCGAGCGTGATCGCCGCCGCATCCCCCGCGTGTTCCTCGTCCTGAGCACCATCGTTCTGGTCGCAACGCTGCTGGTGGGCGGAAGCTATCTGCTTTGGAAGAAGGACATCTGGAAGCTGCCGATCTATGAGAAGCTCGCAAACAAAAATCTGACCACCTATCCCGTCGGGACAGACGCAAAGCCCTCCGGAACGCAAAATACCGAGCCCGCGGAGACCGAAGCCCCTGTTCCCTCGACGTTCTACCGCGGCGAGGGCGCGATCCCCTGCACCGGCGTTGCCCTGAATCAGAGCTCCATCGTCTTCACCGAATCCGGCGCGCAGACCCAGCTTCAGGCGGAGCTGACCCCCTCTGACACCACCGATGAGCGCCGCTTCAGTTCCTCTGACACTTCCGTCGTCAAGGTCAGCCCCGTGGGCATCGTAACCGCCGTCAACCCCGGTGAGGCAACGATCACCGTTTCCTGCGGCGAGGCGCAGGCCGTCTGCACGGTCCTCTGCAACTTTGCCGCACCCACCGATCCCACGCTCCCGCCTGACGTCACCGAGCTGGTCCTGGTCAAGGAGGACATGACCTTCTTCAACGCAGGCGAAAGCTTTACGCTCAGCGTGACAAACATTCCTGCCGGGACCCCGGTGGAATGGGAATCCACGGACGAAAGCGTTGCCACCGTAGACTCCGGCGGCCGGGTCGTCGCAGTTGGCAACGGCACCGCGCAGATCTATGCCACCGTCGGAAAGCTGTCTACCTATTGCTGGGTACGGTGCAGATTCGATCAAAACTAAGAAACAGATCCCGCTTTCGATGAGCGGACTGCAGTGAGGTTATCTTATGGATTATGACGTTGTGATCATCGGCTGCGGCATCGTCGGCGCAGCCTGTGCCTATGAGCTGGCAAAGCACGATCTGCGTGTATGCGTGCTGGAAGCGTCCAACGACGTGGCAAACGGCACCACCAAGGCCAATTCCGCCATCGTTCACGCGGGCTTCGATCCCTTGCCCGGGACAAAAATGGCCCGGCTCAACGTCCGGGGCACCGCCATGATGGGCGAGCTGTGCCGGAAGCTGGACGTGCCCTACCGCAACAACGGCTCCCTGGTCCTCTCCCTCTCGGAGAGCGACGACGGGATCCTGCAAAAGCTGTATGCCCAGGGCGTCGCCAACGGCGTTCCCGGCCTTGCCCTGCTGGATCGGACACAGACCCTGTCTATGGAACCAAATCTGTCCCCGGCGGTACGGGGCTCCCTTTTCGCGCCCTCCGCCGGGATCGTGAATCCCTGGGAGCTCTGCCTTGCGCTGGCGGAAACCGCCGTCCGCAACGGTGCGGAGCTCCGCCTCTCCGCCCCCGTCACTGCCATTGCGCAGACGGCGGGTGGTTTTTGTCTGACCACGCCGAACGGAAAGCTGACAACCCGGTACGCGGTCAACTGCGCCGGCGTCTTTTCGGATCGGATCGCGGTCATGGCGGGCGACCGGAGCTTCCGCATCCAGCCCGCAAAGGGAGAATATTTCCTGCTGGACAAGTCCGAGGGAACCCGGGTCGATCACGTGATCTTCCGGTGCCCCTCCGAGCTGGGCAAGGGCGTTTTGGTCACGCCCACGGTACACGGCAATTTGCTGGTCGGTCCGAACGCTGCGCCCTGCGACGCGGATGACGTCGCAAATACCGCCGCCGGCATGGACTTCGTCCGCGTCTCCGCCCAGCGTTCCGTCCCCGGCATTAACTTCCGCGACAACATTCGCAACTTCGCGGGCGTCCGGGCCAATTCGGACCGGCCGGACTTTATCATAGAGGCGTCCGCCGCCGCACCGGGCCTGATCCACGCGGCTGGCATCCGAAGCCCCGGTCTCTCCGCCGCCCCCGCCATCGGACTGGAGGTCCTGGAACTGCTGCGGCAGGCAGGGCTGGAGCTGCGAAAGAAAGAAACCATCATCGACAGCCGGAAGCGCGTCCGCTTCCACGCGCTGTCTGACGAAGAAAAGAACGAATTGATCCGGACCGATCCCCGCTACGGCCGCGTGATCTGCCGCTGCGAGACCGTCACCGAGGGTGAGATCGTCGCCTGCCTGCACACACCCATCCCGCCTGTTTCCGTCAACGGCGTCAAACGCCGGGTCGGCGCGGGCATGGGCCGCTGCCAGGGCGGCTTCTGCGGTCCCAGGGTCCAGGAGATCATTGCCCGGGAACTTGGGATCGACCCCACAAAGGTCCTGATGGACTGGGAAGGCACTTGGGTCCTCAGCGGAGAAACGAAAGGAGGGACCGCACAATGACTGCGCATGAACTTGTCGTCATCGGCGGCGGCCCCGCCGGTCTGGCCGCCGCGCTGGCCGCCTGGGAACAGGGCGTCCGCGATATTCTGATTCTGGAACGCGACAATCAGGCGGGCGGCATTCTCAATCAGTGCATTCACAACGGTTTCGGCCTGCACCGTTTCCAGGAAGAGCTCACCGGCCCCGAATACGCCGGGCGCTTTATTGACCTGGTGAAGCAGACCGATATTCAGATCCGCACCGACACGATGGTGCTGGAGCTCACCGAAGACCGCGTCCTGCACACCGTCAGCCCGCAATACGGCTACGAGACGTTTCGGGCGGGGGCTGTGATCCTGTCCATGGGCTGCCGGGAACGCACCCGCGGCGCCATCTCCATCCCCGGCGCGCGCTGCTCCGGCATTTTCACCGCCGGGGCTGCCCAGCGCTTTCTGAACATCGAAGGCTACATGGTCGGCAAACGGGTCGTGATTCTGGGCTCCGGCGACATCGGTCTCATTATGGCCCGCCGCATGACGCTCGAGGGGGCCAAGGTGCTGGCCTGCGTGGAGCTGATGCCTTACTCCGGCGGCCTGACGAGAAACATTGTACAGTGCCTCAACGACTTTGACATTCCGCTCTATCTGAGCCACACCGTCACAGACGTCCGCGGCAGAGATCGGCTGGAACAGGTCGTGGTATCCCAGGTGGACGAGAAACGCCGTCCCATTCCCGGCACGGAAATGGTCTTCGACTGTGACACGCTGCTGCTGTCCGTTGGCCTGCTGCCCGAGAACGAGCTCAGCCGTCAGGCAGGCGTCGAGATCGATCCCCGCACCAACGGGCCCGTGGTATGGGAAAACCGGGAGTGCTCCATTCCCGGCGTCTTCGCCTGCGGCAACGTGCTGCACGTCCACGATCTGGTGGACTATGTCTCCGCCGAGAGCGAGCAGGCCGGAAAGGCCGCCGCCGCATATCTCCGCGGGGAGCGTCCGGCCGGTACGGAGATCCGAATCACGAACGGCAGCGGCGTGGCCTATACGGTCCCGCAGCACTTCCATCGCGGGACGGACGCAGTAGAGTTTTTCTTCCGGGTCCGCGCCATCTACAAAAACGCAGCCATCCGGGTCATGGACGGTCAGACGCAGATTGCCCGCTTCAAGCGAGAGCACATGGCCCCCGGCGAAATGGAAAACGTCAAGCTGCCCAAGGTCCTGCTGGACCGCGTACAGGGCGACACGCTGAGCGTGGAAATTGAGGAGGGCGCACAGTGAAAGAGATCATCTGCATCACCTGCCCCAAGGGCTGCCATTTGAAGGTGGACGAGGAGAGCTACGCCGTCACCGGCAATTCCTGCCCCCGCGGGGCTGTCTACGGCGCCAACGAGCTCCGCAACCCGGTGCGCGTCGTGACCTCCACGGCAGTCGTTTCAACCTCCCCTGACAAGGGGAGGGAGACCGGCGAAGCCGGTGGAGGGGTCACGCCCCGCCGCCTGCCCGTCAAGACCGACCGGCCCATCCCAAAGGGCAAAATGTTTGAGGTCATGGCTGAAATCGCCAAGCTTCGGGTCAAGCCCCCGGTGAAGGTGGGCGACGTCCTGATCCCCAACGTGGCGGGAACGGACGGGAACGTAGTGGCGACGAAAAACCTCCCCTGACAAGGGGAGGGGGACCGCCGCCTTAAGCGGCGGTGGAGGGGTAGCGTTGGACGACAGCGCTGCATCGAAAGAACGGAGGCCTGTCATGCCCCGCAAAACCAACCCGGAGCTGAGTTGGAACGCAAAACAGCTCCGAAAAAACATGACGCTGGAGGAGCGAGTCCTCTGGTATCGGTATTTGCGAAACTATATTGATTGGTTCGTGTCGAAACGACTGCCAAATCGGTAGCTCACCCCTCCGCCCCAGTGTGCGCACTGGGGCACCTCCCCTTGCCAGGGGAGGT
>CAMKED010000078.1 GCA_946411475.1 uncultured Clostridia bacterium
CCCATTTAGCCCTCCTCGGCGCAAAGGGCCTCGTAGTCGTCAGCGTCCAGCAGCTCTTCGCGGTCGTTGATCTGCTCGACCTTGATGATCCACGCACCGTAGGGATCGGAGTTCAGCATCTCGGGGGCGTCGATCAGCTCTTCGTTGACAGCCTTGACAATGCCGGACACGGGGCACAGCAGGTCGGAGACAGCCTTGACGGACTCGACGTCGCCGAAGGACTCGCCGGCAACAACCTCGTCACCGGGCTCGGGCAGGTTGATGAAAACCACGTCGCCCAGCGCGTTCTGAGCAAAATCGGTGATGCCGACAGTGGCGACGCCGCCCTCTTCTTTGATCCACTCATGGGACTTGGTGTAGCGCAGTTCGTTGGGAATAGCCATTGTAATATCCTCCTAAATTTGAAATATGTTGATTGTGTTGATGCAGGGTTGAAATTACACGCCCAGAACGCCCATCAGGCCGCCCAGGGTCTCTTTGAACTCTTCGTCGGAGAAGCAGTACTTCATGACGGTGTGCTCTGCACGGAGCTTCTTGACTTCCTCGGTGACGTTCTGCTTGCGCAGGATGCAGTCCGCCATGATGGCAGCCAGCTTGGAGAAGTCGTCCTTGGTGAAGCCGAAGCGGGTCATTTCTTCCACGCCCATACGCAGTGCGCCGGAAGCGGTGAAGCTCTCCTCCTCGGGCGTCGCCTGGTAGTTGACGATGATGCCGTTGGACTCGAGGCGCTCGGCCACGTCATAGCCCAGAGCGTAGCCCACGTTGACGATGACCTGGTGGGTCTCGGTGAAGGAGATGGCGGGATCGCCGGCCACGTCCAGGCCCTCGGCCTTCAGGCTCTTGGCGAAGTGCTTGGCGTTCTCGATGACGTTGCGCTGATACTCGTCCTTGAAGGTGTTCATCTCGTAGGCAGCCATCAACAGGCCGAGCTGGGTGCCCAGGTGGTGGTTGGAGACGGAGCCGGGGAAGGCACGGGACTCGATGGTCTTCCACAGGCCATACTTCAGATCCTCGGGCTTGTAGTTCACGCCGACGATGCCGCGCTGGGGCCCGAAGAAGGTCTTATGGGTGGAGCCGGTCACGATCTCGGCGCCTTCCTCAAACGGCTTCTGGAAGTAGTCGCCCACCAGGCCCAGAACGTGCGCCATATCGTACATGATGGTGGTCTGCAGACCCATCTGATCCACAAACTGGCGGATCTCCTTCACGGGCTCCTTGTGCAGAACCATGGACTTACCGAAAACGATGAACTCGGGACGGTAGCGGTCGATGACCTTCTTGGTCTCCTCGACGTCGATCTTGTAGTGGTTGTCGGCGCAGACGGGGAAGGGCACCACGGCGTTGCGCTCGGTGACGGGGTCAACGGCGACATAATCGTGCAGCGCGCCCATGGGCTGTGCGGACAGGTGGCCGCCCTTGGCGATGTGGTTGTGCAGGATGTAACCCAGACGCTGGGGATTGACCTTGCGGTTGTTGCGGTTCTTGAAGTCCATCAGGGAGGAGAACACAGCGGTGTTGGACATCTGGCCGGAGATCACGCGGGTCTCGACCTCAGTGGCACCCAGGTACTGCCGCATCTGCTCCACCAGCAGCTCTTCGATCTGCTCGATGAACTTGGTACCCTGGTAATAGAAGACCTCGTTGTCGTAGAACGCAGCGATCTTCTTGTGCTCGGCGTAACGGAACGCGGGGTCGGAGGCGCAGAGCATCTGCACGGCACGGCTGGGAGTGTTCTCGGAGGGGATCAGATTGATGCACTGCTTCTGACGCCAGATGTGGTTCTCGGTGGCTTTCTTCAGCAGTTCGAGCGCTTCAGCCCGGTATCCGGTGCCGTCGGCGGGCTTACCTTGAAAAGGGGGCTTGTAGAGCAGCGGACGGGCATAGGGAGGCGCCATTGTGCTCATGTGCATACGGGGAATCGCAGCCTTGACCTTCTTGCCGCGGACGTCAACGTAGACGATGTCGTCGGTCTGGATGTCGGAATCCAGCATGGCAATACCCAGGGCGCGCTTGCCGGTCTCTTCGGTGTAGGAGGTGTCCATGCCTTCGCCGTCAGCGACGTAATAAGGAACCATGGTGCCGGAGGTAACGTAGCCGACCAGCTTCTCGCCGCGGTAAACGGGCATATCCTTACGCATGACGCCGCGATCGAGCAGGGTGATGGGCATCATCCGGCGGGGCAGGATCTCCAAAGCCCCGTCAAAGTCACGGTTCTGGATCTTCTTGAACGCCTCAAACTGCTTGGCCAGCACTTCACGGCCGATGAAGTTGCCCTTCAGCTCGGAGAAGGAAACGGCAAACTTTGCCAGGGGGACGGAGAAGATCGGGATCTCTTTGCCTTCGATGTCAATGCCCATCTCATGGCCGTACAGGGGCAGCATGGCCTCCATACGCAGGGTGTCGCGGGCGCCGAGGCCGGAGGGACGGCCGCCCAGCTCCAGCAGGCGGTTCCACATCCACTCGGCGTCTTCGGACTTGACGAAAACTTCGTAGCCCAGAGGCTCGCCGGTGTAGCCGGTCTTGGCCAGGCGGACGGTGTGGCCTTCCATCTGGACGGTGCCCAGAGCGTTCTTGACCAGCTCGGTGAGCTGGAGACCGTCGGACATCTTCTCCAGCATCTCACGGCTCTTGGGGCCCTGGACGGCGATGGAGGCGTACTTTTCGGAAATGTCGGTCAGGGTGCAGTTGAAAGCCTTGATCTGCTCACGCAGATGGACCAGGTCCTTCTCGGTGTTGGCGGCGTTGACCACCAGCAGGAAACGGTCTTCCTCGAAGCGGTAGAGATAGGCGTCGTCGATCGCGCCGCCGTTCTCATTGGGGATGATGCAGTACTGGGCCTCGTTGACGTCAAGCGCCTGGACGTTGCTGGACAGGACGTGCTGCAGGAACTGCACGCGCTCGGGGCCTTCGATCAGCAGTCTGCCCATGTGGGAGACGTCGAACAGGCCGCAGACCTGACGGGTGTACAGATGCTCTGCCACGATGCCGCTGGGGTACTGGATGGGCATTTCCCAGCCGCCGAAGTCCACCATCGTGGCGCCGGCCGCCAGATGCGCGTTGTAAAGCTGGGTGCGTTTGAGTTCGCTCATGGAATTACCTCCTGTGTATTGTAAATGGTTTTTGCTTATTCATAAAAAGGTGGCACAGGCCCATAACGGGTCTGTGCCACCGTTTTAAGCCTGAGAGATTCCCCGCCGAGTACGCGGGTTGCACCTACGGCGTGCGCGTTACGCGCACTTTACGGTGTGTCGTCCTGACCCGATCCTTTTGCCTGAGAGCTTTTGCGATCCCCTTCGGCGCCGTCTGCGGCGGTCTCTCCCGGGTCCATCATCCGACGATATTACGCAATGGCAAAAGCCATCGTTTTCCAACTACAAGTTACCACAATCCCCCGCGGCTTGTCAAGATTTTTTTGGACGAAAAACCGTATTTTTTCGTATTGACGGACGCGGGCGCATACCTTATAATAAACATTGTGAAAACATTGTCTTCGGTCGATCAAAACCGCGGCTATTTGGCCAGGATCCCATCCAGTCCGAACCAGCTTGCGATGCTTCCGTTCGGCCACACGTCCGGATCCGTCGAGCTGAGCCCGGTCAGACCGTAGGCAGCGGAGTATTCTGTCTCCGGTCTCAGGTTTTCGACGACAGCCGTCCGCTCCCCTGCCTCAATGGCATGGTCAATCGCAGCCTTGAAGTTCAGCCACTGCCGGTGACTGCGAAGATTATCCGCCAGCCCGGCCTTGAAGCTCAGCGCAAAACAGACGCACAGCGCCGCCGAAAGGCCGAAGCAAAGAATCTTCTCCGGCTGGGGCAGCAGCTCGGCAATCAGGATGCCGTTCGCAATGATCAAAAACAGCGCACAAACACATAACGCACGCATGGGCAGCGTTGCGGCTGCGGCCAGGACGCCTGCACCGGCGAAAGCGCCGAGCAAAAAAGCGAGGGAGACGAGGCGGCGCTTTCCGTCCGTCCGACGCAGGCAGGCCGCCGTCATCAACGCAGTCCAACTGAGCAGCAAAGCCAGGAATCGTTCAAGCATTACCGTGAGGATATCTACGAGCCGCCTGAGAACTTCCAAAAGCTGAAAGTCGCCTGCTTTTTCCTGCAGTTCGGCCGGCATGGTGATCATGATCCCATAGCCCGCGATCATCAGCGCCAGCGGCAGCCAGAGCCAGGTTTTCCCGCTTTTGGTATGGATCCGCCTGGCAATCAGCAGGCCGAGCGCCATCATAATCACCGCGAAGGAGCTCGCCTCGACGTACATGCCGTAGAGCAGGGCTGCTGGCAGAAACAGCAGCCGCTTCCACCACTTGTCCCAGCCCGGATTCTCCGGGTTCAGAAAAGCGTTGAGATAGGGCCGAAGGCAGAACAGTCCGAAGCCGAGCGACCAGAGATAATTCACGGACCCGTCCTGCCACAGGCAAACCTGCCCGAAGAAAGGCGTGAAGTGCCAGAAGCCCATTCCGCAAAGAACGAAAAGCAGCAGGCTCCTGCGTCCTTTTCCCGTGCAGATCCGATGGCTCTGCGCCAGGACCCAAACGAGCATGGCCGCGTTAAAGAAGTCGAACACGTGCTTCGGGAAGATCAGGAAAAACTGCTCAAAGGCGTGGGAGACCATTCGCCCGTTCATCTTTAAACCGTGCTGATACATGGAAGCCGGAATTTGCAGCGGGCTCTTTATGATCGACCAGTCCGCCCAGCTATGGACGTAGGTATAGTCGTCAGCCAGCAGCGGCGTCATCCAGTTCAAACCCAGGATCCCGACGCCCGCCAAGAGCAAAACCATCCAAAACGCGGTGCGGCTTCGATCCAAACGCTGCAATCGCTCCATGCTTTCACTTCCTTTCGCCTCAGTATACATATTCCGCAAAGCTTTGTCAAGTTTTCTGCGATTACATTGACCGATACGACAAAAACCAAAAAATGGAGGTATGCACATGAACCCGAACGTCATCAAACGCAATGAACTTTTGGCACAAACTGTCATCAAGGGCTTGGGCTCCCGGAACATGACCGGGTATTATGCCGCAACGCGGGAGGAAGCTCTGGCTCTGGCGCTCTCTTTGATCCCAAAGGGCAGCTCCGTGACCATGGGCGGCGCGATGAGCGCCCATGAGATCGGCCTGGTGGAAGCCGTCAAGGGCCCGGACTACAACTTCATTGACCGGGACGCCTTCGCGGACCGGCGGGCTTCCCTGCTGGCCAGCTACGACGCGGACGTCTTTCTGACCTCCACGAACGCCATGACCGAAGACGGCATTCTGGTCAACATCGACGGCTATGCCAACCGCGTCTCCTGCATCGCCAACGGTCCGAAGAAAGTTCTGGTCATCGCAGGCATGAACAAGGTCTGCAAGGATCTCGACAGCGCCATGAAGCGGGCGCGCAACGTGGCCGCGCCGATCAACGCCCAGCGCTTCGGCCTGAACACTCCCTGCGCCAAGACCGGCGCCTGCATGGACTGCAAGAGCCCTGACACCATCTGCTGCCAGTTTTTGATCACGCGCTATTCCCGGCACAAAGACAGAATCCATGTGATTCTGGTGAATGACAATCTGGGTTTCTGATCCCGTGGCGCACACTGTGCGCCCCTACGGACGCTGAACCTGAACCGGCGGACAGCAAAGTGCCGTCCCTACACACTCTGAACCCTGAACCAACGGACGGCAGAGTGCCGTCCCTACACACTCTGAACCCTGAACTCTGAACCCTGAACCCACAACACAGAAAAGGAGTAATACTATGACAATCACCAAGGACATCCGCTACATCGGCGTCAACGACCACCAGATCGACCTGTTTGAGGGGCATTTCGACGTTCCCCTTGGCATGGCCTACAACTCCTACGTCATTCTGGACAAGAAGATCGCCGTCATGGACACGGTCGATCAGAACTTCGGCAAGCAGTGGCTCACCAACCTGGCCGCCGAGCTGGGCGGACGGGAACCCGATTTCTTAGTCGTGCAGCACATGGAGCCCGACCACAGCGCCAACATTCAGCTCTTCATGGAAGCCTATCCCCAGGCCACGCTGGTCAGCTCCGCCAAGGCCTTCCCGATGATGAAGAACTTCTTCGGCACCGAGTATGAAGACCGCCGCATCGTGGTCAAGGAGGGCGACACGCTCGCGCTCGGCGAGCACGTTCTGCACTTCGTCCAGGCGCCCATGGTGCACTGGCCGGAGGTCATCATGACCTACGACGCCAAGGACAAGGTGCTCTTCTCCGCTGACGGCTTCGGCAAATTCGGCGCGAACGACGTCGAGGACCCCGAGGGCTGGGACTGCGAGGCGCGCCGCTACTACTTCGGCATCGTGGGCAAATACGGCGCACAGGTGCAGGCCGTGCTGAAAAAGGCCGCTGCGCTGGACATTGCGATCATCGCGCCGCTCCACGGCCCCGTGCTGACGGAGAACCTCGCCCACTACATCAGCCAGTACAACACCTGGTCGTCCTACGGCACCGAGAGCGCGGGCATCTTCATTGCCTACACCTCCGTCTACGGCCACACCAAGCAGGCCGTGGAGCTGCTGGCCGAGAAGCTCAAGGCCAAGGGCTGCCCCAAGGTCTCCGTGGCCGACCTGGCCCGCGAGGACATGTACGAGTGCGTGGAGGACGCCTTCCGCTACGGCCGCATCGTCCTGGCCACCACCACCTACAACGCCGAAATCTTCCCCTATATGCGGGAATTCCTGGGGCACCTCGTGGAGCGCAACTGGCAGAACAAGACCGTCGCCCTGATGGAGAACGGCTCCTGGGCACCCATGGCCGCCAAGGTCATGAAGCAGAAGTTGGAGGGCTGCAAGAACCTCAGCTTCACCGAAACCACCGTCCACGTCAAGGGCGGCCTGAGCGCAGAGAGCGAGGCTGAGATCGAAAAGCTCTCCGACGAGCTCTGCCAGGACTATCTGGCGCAGCATGACGAGACCGCAAACAAATCCGACCTCAACGCCCTGTTCAAGATCGGCTACGGCCTCTACGTCGTCACCGCGAAGGACGGCGACAAGGACAACGGCTGCATCGTCAACACCGTGACCCAGGTCACCAACACGCCGAACCGCATTGCCGTGTGCATCAACAAGGCCAACTACACCCACGACATGGTAAAGAAGACCGGGATCATGAACGTCAACTGCCTGTCCGTGGAGGCGCCGTTCAAGGTCTTCCAGCACTTCGGCTTCCAGTCCGGCCGGGACGTGAACAAGTTTGCCGAGGGAGATCCCCTGCACTCCGACAACGGCCTGATCTTCCTGCCCAAGTACATCAACGCCTTCATGAGCCTGAAGGTGGAGCAGTACGTGGATCTCGGCACCCACGGCATGTTCATCTGCACCGTTACCGAGGCGCGCGTGCTCTCCGACAAGGAGACCATGACCTATACCTACTATCAAGACAACGTCAAGCCCAAGCCCGAGGCCGAGACCAAGAAGGGCTGGGTCTGCAAGGTCTGCGGCTACGTCTACGAGGGCGAGGAGCTTCCCGAGGATTTTGTCTGCCCGCTGTGCAAGCACGGCCCCGCGGATTTTGAAAAGCTGTAATTCAGCAAAAGACAGGGCAAAAATCAGCAAAACGGCACCCGGATCAAACCGAGTGCCGTTTTGCTATGTACAGATTACTGCTTGGTCAGATGGTAGCTGGAAAGGGTCTCGTTCAGATCGAGCGTGGTGTCGGTCAGGGTGTAGTTGTACACCTTCTGTGCGCTCCAGCCCTCGAGGTTGACGGTCAGCGTCTTGGCGCTCTCGTCCAGTGTGTAGGTGCCCGAAGACTTGAAGCCGCTGGTCTCGCCGTTCAGCTCGCACTTGCCCTTGCCGTCAAAGGTCCAGGTCCAGTTGCCGTTGACCTCGTCGGTCTGCTTCCAGGTGCCGGCCACCGCGTCCTTCGGGCCGCTGTCGCAGGCCGTGAAAACGCTCAGCGCGAGCACGAGAACCAGAACCATAGAAAGGATAGACGTTGCTTTCTTCAATGTTCTCACCTCGTTTCCGGGTGCGATTATAGCATCGTTATATTTGCATGTCAAGGGAAGAAAAGAAGAAGAAGAAGAAGAAGAAGAAGAAATCTTGATTGTCAACCACTTTTCTTTAAAAATGGTTGACAATTCGTCGTTTTCGGTCTATGATAGCGTACAGGAAACAGCGTTTTGG
>CAMKED010000079.1 GCA_946411475.1 uncultured Clostridia bacterium
GGTCCCCCTCCCCTGCAAGCAGGGGAGGTCATACTCTGAACCCTGAACTCTGAACTCTGAACCCTGAACCCTGAACCCTGAACCCTGAATCAAAGCGCCCCGCCTGCTGTGCAGGCGGGGCGCTCGCGCTTGGAATTATTCCTCAGTCTTGGGGGTCTCTTCGCTGTTGCTTCCGTTCTCAGGCAGGGTAATGTTGATGTTCTTGCCTGCGGCCAGCTTGCCGCCCAGGGCGCCGACCAGCAGGGACTTGATATCCAGGCCCATGCCGGACGCAAAGCCCTCGGTGATCTGCGTGGTGGAGCCGACGATGTCGGAGATGAGCTTGGCGGAGTTGCCCTCGCCGTACATGGTGATCTTGTCCACCTTGGACAGAGGCTCGGCCACGTTCTTGGCGATTTCAGGCAGGGCGTTCATGACCATCTCGATCACGGCGGCCTCGCCGTATTTCTTCATGGCCTCGGCCTTCTTGTCGATACCTTCGGCCTCTGCGACAGCCTTGGCGCGGATGGCGGCAGCCTCGGCCTCGCCGACGGCCTTGATGCCCTCGGCCTCCTGCTCCTTGGCAAAGCGCACAGCCTCCGCCTTGATGCGCTGGGCCTGCGCGGCCTGCTCCTGCTCGTAGCGCTCAGCCTCCGCGTCCTTCTGACGGCGGAAGAGATCGGCCTCAGCCTCCTGACGCTGACGGTAGAGCTCGGCGTCTGCCTTGGCACGAATTTCGGCGTCCAGGGTCTGCTTGGTGACTTCGACGTTTTGCTTTTTCAGTTCGGCGTCGCGCTCGGCGCGGGCGATCTGCGCGTTGACGGTAGCGGTCTGGATGGACTTCTGCTGCTCCTGCTTCTGGATCTCATAGGCAGCGTCGGCCTCAGCCTTCTTGGTATCGGCCTCGACCTTCAGCTCGGCCTGCTTGATGGCCAGCTCGTTCTGACGGCGGGCAATCTCGGTATCGGCCTCGACGCGGGCGTCGTTGGCAGCCTTGTCGGCCTGGGCCTTTGCAATCGCTACGTCGCGGTCGGCCTGGGCCTTGGCGATGGCGGCGTTCTTCTTGATGAGGCTGGTATTGTCGGCGCCGAGATCGCGGATCAGGCCGTTCTCGTCGGTGACGTTCTGGATGTTGCAGGACAGGATCTCAATGCCCAGCTTGTCCATGTCCTTCGCGGCCTTCATCATGACCTGATCGGAGAAGGAATCGCGGTCGGTGTTGATGTCCTTCAGGGACAGGGTGCCGATGATCTCACGCATGTTGCCCTGCAGAGAATCCTGCAGCTCGGCAGCGATGCGGTCGGGGCGCATGTTCAGGAAGTTCTTGGCAGCCAGCTTGATGCCCTCGGCGGAATTGGCGATGCGGACCTTGGCAACCGCGTCCACGTTCACGTTGATGAAATCATTGGTGGGGACGGACTGCTCTGTTTTGATGTCCACGGTCATCTGGCCGAGGTAGAGGCGGTCGAGGCGCTCGAAGAAGGGGATCTTGATGCCTGCGCGGCCGACGAGGATGCGGCTGTCCTTTTTCATGCCGGAGATGATGTAGGCCTGATCGGGGGGAGACTTGACGTAGCCCGAAGCCAGAATGATGATCAGGACCAGGGCTGCGACGCCGCCGAGAATGACGGGAAGCCAGTTGAAGTCTCCCGACGTAATGGCAGCCAGCGTGGAAAAAAACTGTGCGTACATGGTGATTTCCTCCTTTTTTTCTCTTGGGGGTTGATTACTTCACGCCGCGCAGAAAGGAGCGCCGAACAATAAAATAACCCATGCCGGACCAGTGTCCAACATGAGTCTCATTTTTACAGGCGAGCCGACCGCAAAGCGGCGTGATGACGACTGCGCCTCCCCAGGTGGGGAACTACTCCCTCAAGCGCGGTATGAACTTATGGCGTTATTATATGCGCGTTTGCAGGCTTTGTCAAGGGGTTTTGAAAAATATTTTTTCAGAGTCTCTTGACAAATTCCATTTAATTTGATACAATCTAATTGTAAAAAATATAACAGAGGGGAGTATCTCAATATGTCTATCTACGATCTTACCGTCAAGACCCGCAAGGGCGAGGAGTTCGCACTGTCTGCGCTGCAAGGAAAGCTTCTGCTGATCGTCAACACTGCCACGGGCTGCGGCTTCACGCCCCAGTATGAGGCGCTGGAAAAGCTCTACGAGGCCTACCACGACAAGGGGCTCGAGGTGCTGGATTTCCCCTGCAACCAGTTCGGCCACCAGGCGCCCGGCGAGGACGAGGAAATCCACGCCTTTTGCACCGGCAAATACAAAACGCAGTTCGACCAGTTCAAGAAGATCGACGTCAACGGCGAAGCCGAGGAACCTCTGTTCACCGAGCTGAAGGCGCAGGCGCCCGACGACGAGCCCGTCCACGGCCTCAAGGCCAAGGCCGCCATGGCCGGGATCGCCAAGATCAGCACGAGCTGCAAAGCACCAAACGACATCAAGTGGAACTTCACCAAATTCCTGGTGGACAGAAATGGCAAGGTCGTCCGTCGACTCTCACCCATCGCAAACCCCATGGAGTTGGAGGACAGCATCCGGGCGCTGCTATGAGGCGGGAACACCACCTCATCCGCCCCAGTGTGCGCACTGGGGCACCTTCCCCTCAAGGGGAAGGCTTAAAAAATAGGAAGCATGCTAAAAATTAGGGTTTACGCACAGGACAAACTGTGGTATAATCCATTCACCACAATACAAGGAGGAACTTACAATGGCGATTCGAGAGATCAATCACGCTGATTTTGAGGAAGTCGTCCTCAAATCCAACAAGCCCGTCCTGGTGGACTTCAACGCGACCTGGTGCGGCCCCTGCCAGATGCTGAAGCCCGCCCTCGAGGAGGTCGCCGCGGAGCGACCCGACGTGGAGATCGTCGGCATCGACATCGACCAGAACAGCGAGCTGGCCGAGGAATACGACGTGTTTTCCATTCCCTGCCTGGTCCTGTTCAAGGACGGCGCAGAGGCTGACCGCAGCGTGGGCCTGGTGCCCAAGGAGCAACTGCTCGCGTTTTTAGGATGATGCCGGAAAGCTTCGCATGAAGTATCGCCTTGCGGCGATATGAAGTATTCCTGCGGAATATGAAGTACCCGCTGGCGCGGATATGAAGTATGCGCGTCGCGCATATCCGGCCGCAAGGAAACGTCTCGTAAGCGCCGTAGGGGCGGATAATATGGCGCAGCCATACTTCATGTGCGAATCACACTTCATGCGGCGCAGCCGTACTTCATATTTGCGTCAGCAAATACTTCATCTCAACAACAGGAGGGTGCTCCCTATGAATGTTTACGACGTGATTATTGTCGGCGCCGGTCCTGCCGGGCTGACGGCCGCCATTTATGCGCGGCGGGCTGCCAAGTCCGTGCTGGTGCTGGAAGCCAAGGCCTGGGGCGGGCAGATCATCAACACGCCCGACATTGAAAACTACCCCGTCGCGGCGCACATCTCCGGGGCGGATTTCGCCAGCCAGCTCTACCAACAGGCCGTCGGCCTCGGCGCGGAGCTCAAGCTGGAAAAGGTCACCGGCGTGGAGGAACTGGGCAAGGTCAAGCGCGTGCGCACGAACCTGGCCGAATACGAGGCCGGGGCTGTGATCCTCGCCACCGGCTCCGAGAACCGGAAGTTAGGCGTAGAGCGCGAGCAGGAGCTGAGCGGCCGGGGCGTGTCCTACTGCGCGACCTGCGACGGCAACTTCTTCCGCAACAAGGACGTGGCCGTGGTGGGCGGCGGCAACACCGCCCTCGAGGACGCGCTCTATCTGGCCGAGCTGGCAAACAAGGTCTACCTGATCCACCGGCGGGATTCCTTCCGCGGGGAGGAGGCCACGGTGGCGCTGCTGCGCAAAAAGGAGAACGTGGAGTTCGTCTACAACGCCACCGTCACCGCCCTGCTGGGCGAGAAACGCCTGTCCGGGATCGAAGTCACCGACAAGCTCACGGGCGAGAAACGCACGCTCGAGCTCAAGGGCCTGTTCGTGGCTGTGGGACGCATCCCGGAGAACGAGAGCTTCCGCTCCCTGATCGAGGTAGACCCCGCAGGCTACGCCGTGGCAGGGGAGAACTGCCGCACGAAGGTCCCCGGCGTCTTTGTGGCCGGTGACAACCGGACCAAGGAAGTCCGCCAGCTCGTCACCGCAGCCGCCGACGGTGCCGTGGCAGCCACGGAGGCCGTCAAGTTTTTGAACGCGTAACCAATGACGGTTCTGCGATCACTTGAAATCGCAGAACCGTCATTTTTTGTCTAATCCGCGCGGAAGGGATAGAAGTCCTCGTCGTTCAGGGGAATGCACAGGTCGGAAATGCTTTCCGAGTCCATTCTGCAGGGCAGGAACGCGCCGGAGGCTGCCTGATCCAGGAACTTGCCCTCGGGCTCGGCGGACGACCTGTGATAAGTCCCGGCCTTGAGATCGATCAGGCAATACTCCGAGGGCTCCGCCCCTTCGTTTTCCACGCAGCTCAGCAGAAGATGCGTGCCGTCCTCGCTGATCCGGCAGCCCGTATGGCTGCGTCCCTTGCCGTAAAAGGCCTTGTCGAAATCCACCGCGAAGAGCGGCTTGCCGCTCGTTCCGTCAAAGCCGAAGGCGCCGAAGTACGTGTAGAAAACGATGGCCTCGGAATCGTTGCGCAGCGCGTTGATGCCAACGCCGACCGGCGTATCCGGATCCAGCTCGTCAAACGCGAGCGCCTCGAGCGTGGTGGGCTGCAGCGTGAACAGATCCAGATGGATTTGGTTGTATTCATCCGGCTCGGCGTCAAAAGGAAACTGACCGATGATTTCTTTTGCATCTGCGTAGATGTAGAAGTAGGAGGCGGCCTCGCCATCGACGGAACCGATCTCGGTGCGGCTGCCGTCATGATCGATCCGGCACAGGTCGTACCGGACGTGCTGCCGCGCCTCCTCATCCGCTGTTTCGAGCCACGCAGCATACTCCTGCAAGTCCGGCGCGTAGATGAAGTAGAAGCTGTCGTCCACGACCTCGCCCCAGCCGCGCTGAATGTCCGCAATGATTTGGTCATTCCGATCGATCACACGCAGCTGACGCGCGCCGACATCGCGTTGGTCTGCTTCCAGGACGAGAAAACCGTCCCGGAAATATACCTGCATCTCTCCCCGATCGTATTCCTCCGCCCGTTCCTCCATGAGCAGCTTTTCGTCCCGGTTTTGGTAATCGACGGAGTAGACGACCAGGACGCCGCCGATCATAAAGCGATCTGCGCTGTTCCAGCCGATGTACAGCCGATCCTCGGTGACGCCGACCGGCATGATGACGTTTCCGGCTTCCGTTTCCAGCGTAAAGAGCGCTTCGGTCTCGTCGGAGGCCAGATCCTTTTTCATGAGCGTGCCGTTGTCGTCCCAGATCCGGGTCTTGCCGTTGGAAAAGTAGCTGCGCTCCGCAACGGGAAGCTTTACGAAGTATTCGCCCGTCAGCTCGCGTTCCAGCGCGGCAAGTGCTTCCTCCGTGGGTTCCTGCTCGACGGGCTCGGTTTCCGTGCCGATCGCGTCCGGATCCGCAAGCACGGTATCCCGGGGC
This sequence comes from uncultured Clostridia bacterium, assembly GCA_946411475.1. GTDB lineage: Bacteria > Bacillota > Clostridia > Oscillospirales > Oscillospiraceae > JAFRPC01. The sequence goes on from CAMKED010000079.1 coordinate 5,524, forward strand.
AGGTTCGCCAGAATAAGATAGTGCCCGTCGACCGCGCGAAGCACCGCGGTCATTTTTTCACGCATTTCATCCCGGTAGTCATAGTTGACGAAGATCCGTCCGTCGTCCGCCTGCAGGATCTCCTGGATCTGGATGGAGCGCAGGCCACAGTCCGTATGGAACCTGTAATAGCAGTCGAAGTCCGGCAGATAGTGAAAGTGCAGCAGCTCCGCCGCTTCCACCCCGCGCTGCGCCGCGAGCTCCGCCAGATCCATGCCGAAGAGCTCTGTGAGCATCGCGTCCAGCTCCGCGCCGGTCAGCTTCGCCCATTCCCGATCCGCATTCCAAGCCCAATCCACCATCTTATCTCCCAGCATCTCCCGCAGCTCGTCCCGCTCCGCGTCGGAGAGGTAGCCGTAGAAGTCAGAAAACAGACGGCACAGATCCGCGTCCGCGGGCTTCGCGTATTCGCTGCTCAGCGCGCGAACGTAATGCCCCATCGCCTCGGGATTGACATCCGTATCGTCATCCAGAAGGGCGCGGAGCTCCGCCTCCGTCTGCTCGTCGACCGGCCGGCCGAGCTTCCCGGGCTGCTCAACAGCGGGTTCCGTGACAACAGGTTCCGTCACGTCGGGCGCCTCGGTCTCGACCGGAACGGCCATCCGGGTCTCCGTGGGCTGCCAGTCGCCGCTCGCATGGTTCTGTTTGCGCAGGGCGCGGCTGCATGCCCAGATGCCGCCGCCGATCAGTGCGACGGAGAGAACGCCCACGGCCACCTTGACGGCCAGTCCGTGGGCCAGGGCCTGCCCGGCCGTCATCGCGGTGATCGTCGTGCCGGTTTCGGCAGCGACGCCGGCAGCGGCGGAAGACACGCCGGCCTTGGTCAGCGTCTGCGCCAGGGCGGCCCGCCCTGCGTGTTCCGCAGGCTCCATGTGCCGCAGCAGGGCCACCAGGAAGGCCACGGGGGACATGCCGTAGAGCTTGACGCCCTGCTTTTCCAAGTCGCGTACGCGGGTCTCCACGCGCTTGCGGCCGTTGTGGAGTTGGGCCTTGACGGTGCCTGTGGCGAGCCGGAGCAGCGCGGCGATCTCCTTCACGCTGAGATCCTCATAGTAATGCATGCCGACGATGAGCCGCTGCTGTTCGGGCAGATCGGCCATGATCTCCCGCACCAGGCGGGAAGTCTCCTGCTGGTCCATGACCAGCTCCGGCTGGGCCTCGAGGCGCAGGTCCGGGATCTCCGGCATATCGTCCTCTTCTTCGCTGCTCAGCTCCGAAAAGTTCACCGGCGTCCGGCGGCCCATCACCCGGGCAGTCTCGTTCACCGCGATGCGCCGCAGCCAGGTCACAAAGGCCTCGTTCGCGTCCAGCTTATCCAGGTTCCGGAACGCGCGCAGATAGCTCTCCTGCAGAATGTCCCAGGCCGTATCCTCATCTCGCGTCATGGAACAGATCGTCCGGTAGAGGGCCGCGTAGGTTTTTTCGTACAACTCCGTATAGGCAGCCTGGTCGCCCGCCTTGGCGCGGGCCGTCAGCTCCGGGGAGATGATTGCCTGTTCGGTTTTCTTTTCATCGCTGCGTTTCATTCTTGTTTCTCCTTTTTTATTCAATGAATATCATATCATAGCTTGTCAAGGCCGGGGGGCGGCCTTTTTTATCCCGGCCGCCCTGCCGGTGAAGCCGTCAGTTTTTGCAGAACGGATCCCAGTGCAGTTCCCGCGCGCTGCGGGTCCGGCACGAAATGCTTGTCAATCAGCTTCTTGAAGCGCTCCGCAAATTCGCTTTCCTCGCTCACGCGTCTCACTTCCTTTCGGGCTTCTGACTGAAAGACCCGGGACGCAGCAGCTTGGTTGACAGGAAATAAAAAAAAATTTCTTTGCGTCTGCACGCAGGCAAAAGAACGCCACACCCTGCGCTGCAAGGCGTGGCGTCGGTTTCCGTTTAACTGTCTCTCGCTGCTTCAAACTCTGCGAAGCTGACGTCCAGAATCTCGTAATCATCCCGGTTGGGGCCGTCGAAATGCCACCATTCCAGCCTGGAGCGCTTGAAGCCAGCGGCGGACATGATCTCGTTCAGCAGCTCCCGGTTTGCGATCTGTTCCTCTGTCGCGCCGTCGTAGTCGCTGTTGGCCGCCGTGGAAAAATCGTCAAAAGCGGTCGGCATATCCAGCTCCGTTCCGTCAGGATAGCACAGGGTCAGATCCACGGTGATGCCCCGTGCGTGCATGGAGTAGGGGCTCGGCGCGGGCACGTAGGGGGCCAGCTCCTCCGGCGCGCTGTCATGCAGCGCCTGCTGAACAGAGATCGGACGGTAGGCGTCCCAGATCTTCAGGCGCAGCCCATGCTGCTTGGCCAGCTCGTTGGCCTCGATCAGCATATCCACGATGTCCTCCTGGACCAGGCACAGCTCCCGGTCATACTGCCGGATGCCCGTGAAGTTGT
>CAMKED010000080.1 GCA_946411475.1 uncultured Clostridia bacterium
AGTTCGTCGACGATAGTATGCGGGCGACTGCATGTGAAAATAGATAACGCCAACACAAAATGACGCTCCGGTTTTTGCCGGAGCGTTTTTGTTCCCTTCGCACATCATTTCTATTAGAAATGATGTGCGAGGGGAACTCTCATTCTTCTTGTTTCAGAAAACTGTCGCAAAACGCTGCCAGCCTGCATTTCGAACAGGCGGGTTTCCGTGCGGTGCAGACTGCCCGGCCGTGCAGGACGATGCGGTGGCAGAAGTCGGAGCTCTCCTTGGGCGGCAGGACGGCGCGGAGCTGTTCCTCACATTTGGCCGGGTCTTTCGTGCCGTCGGTCAGGCCGAGTTTGCCGCAGATGCGGATGCAGTGCGTGTCACAGACCACGGAGCCCGGTACACCGTAGAGATCTCCCAGCAGGAGGTTTGCCGTTTTGCGTCCGACGCCGGGGAGCTTCAACAATTCTTCCATCTTGTCCGGCACCCTGCCGTCGTAATCCGCAAGCAGCATTTGACAGGCGAGGACAATGTCCCGCGCCTTGTGCTTGTAGAAACCGCAGGAGTGAACCATTTCCTCCACCTCCGCCACGTCGGCGGAAGCAAAGGCTTCCAGGCTGGGGAAACGGGCAAAGAGGGCAGGAGTAATCAGGTTGACCCGTTCGTCCGTGCATTGGGCGGAGAGCCGCACCGCGATCATCAGCTCATAATCCTTCTGGCTGTGGAGGGCGCATTCCGCGGCGGGATAGTCTTTTTTCAGGGCCTCTATGATGCGGAGGGCTTTTTCTGCTTTTTTCATATTGATTGACCTTTCTTGCAGAAAGAAATTGAAAGATTGAGTTCGTGTCTATTATAGCGCGGAAATATTTGAAACGCAATAAAGTTCTTTCCCTACGCAGAATCATGTGATATAATGCTTATGCTACACTTAATCGAAGAGGAACAGAAGGAAATGGCAAAGGATTATATCAAATGGATCAGAAGCAAGGTGGGCCACGATTTGATTTTTCTGAATTTCGTCGGCGGGGTGATTCGTGACAGCGAAGGCCGTGTTCTGCTGCAAAGAAGGGCAGATAAGAACAAGTGGGGCTTTCCCGGCGGCGCAATGGAGCTTGGTGAATCGGCGAGCGAAGCTGCGATTCGGGAAATCAAGGAAGAAACGGGCTTGGATGTGGAAGCTTCAAGGCTGATAGGAATTTACACGGATTATTATGACGAATATCCGAATGGCGATAAGGCGCAAACGATTGCGATATTTTTGGAGCTTACTGTGACCGGGGGAAAACGAATTGAGTCCAATGCGGAGACCTTGGAGTTGCGTTTTTTTGCTTTGGATGATTTCCCGGAACTGGTGAATCGACAGCATCAGGATGCTTTTGAGGATATTAAGAATTGCAGGTGTGGAATTGTACGATAGAAACAGATTGTCTTGGAGGTGAATTATATGTATCAACCGCTTGCCGACGAGCTGCGGCCCCGGGAATTATCCGAGGTCTACGGCCAGGATCATATTCTGGGCGAGGGGGCCATTCTGCGGCGGATCATTGAGTCCGGCACGGTGCCGAACCTGATCTTCTACGGCCCCTCCGGCACCGGAAAGACCACGGTGGCGAACATCATTGCCGAGAAGACCCAGCGCAAGCTGTTCAAGCTCAACGCGACCACGGCCTCCACGGCGGACGTCAAGGGCATCGTTTCGCAGTTGGATACGATGCTTGCGCCGAACGGCGTGCTGCTCTATCTGGACGAGATCCAGTCCTTCAACAAAAAGCAGCAGCAGACGCTTTTGGAATACATCGAAAACGGCAAGATCACCCTGATCGCCTCCACGACGGAGAACCCCTATTTCTATGTGTTCAACGCGATTTTGAGCCGTTCCACGATTTTTGAGTTCAAGAGCCTGACGACCGCAGCCGTGCGGCAGGCAGTGGATCGGGCTGTGGCCTATATGGCGAACAAGCTCCAGGTCACGGTCGAGGCCGACGAGGCCGCGCTGGCGCACATCGCAAGCGCCTGCGGCGGCGACGTGCGAAAGGCAATCAACGCCGTGGAGGTGCTCTTCACGGCCTGCGCCGCCCCGGACGGGACGGTGCGCATTACCCCGGCCGACGCCGAGGCGGTCAGTCAGAAGTCCTCCATGCATTACGACCGGGAGGGCGACAACCACTTCGACTCCGTCTCCGCGCTGATGAAGTCCCTGCGCGGCTCCGACCCGGACGCGGCGCTGCACTATCTGGCCCGGCTCTTGGAGGCAGGGGACCTGCCGGGCGCCTGCCGCCGGATCCTCTGTTCTGCGAGCGAGGACATCGGCCTGGCCTATCCCCAGGCGGTGCCCATCGTCAAGGCCTGCGTGGACGCGGCCCTGCAATTGGGGCTTCCCGAGGCCCGGCTGCCTTTGGCCCAGGCCGTGATCCTGCTGGCTACCGCGCCGAAGTCCAACTCCGTGGTGGTCGCGATCGACCGGGCGATGAAGGACGTGAAGGCCGGCAAGGCCGGGCCGTTCCCGCGGGAGCTGCAAAACGTCCACGCCGACGGCGCGGGCTTCGAGCGCGAGCAGGGTTATCTCTACCCCCACGACTTCCCCGGCCACTGGGTCAGGCAGCAATATCTGCCGGATAACCTGGTGGGGACAACATATTACGAGTATGGGGACAACAAGTTTGAACAGGCGACGAAACAGTACTGGGACAAGATAAAGAATACATGAGGTGAAAACAAGATGCCCATGGATATAAGGGTCGGGGACGTTTTGACCATGAAAAAACCGCACCCCTGCGGGGCGGATCGCTGGCTGGTGCTGCGCGTCGGCATGGATTTTCGGCTCCGCTGCCAGGGCTGCGGCCATGAGGTGATGATCCCCCGGTCCAAGGCCGAGAAGGGGATCAAAAAGGTGGAACGGGAGGAAGCCCGATAGGATCGCGCTTTGTAGCGGCGCACTTAGGTAGCGCCACGGAAAGTGACAAGTGACAGGGGGCAAGTGACAGGTGACCTCGTCCGCGTTCCCTGTACTGACGCACTCATCTGTAGCGCGGGCTATTAGCCCGCCTGCCCAGGTCCGTTGCCTTGACCCGGCTGCGTCGTCAGGGCTCTGTCATGCCTACGGCGGCCTGCTTTTTGTTGTGGCAAGAAAGCGCACAAAGAACCGACCAAGGCGGGGGAAGATCTAAATTCTTCCCCCGCCTTGGCCTTTCTCCTCTTATTCAATTGCTATATTTGGTAAAATATAAAAATTTATCCCCATACTTCAAAGTCATTAGATTTCCGCTAAATTCAATTTCAACAAATTCAATAGTAGGCTCGTACTTTCTTGATTTTGCAACAAAACTAATTGCGGTTCCGTCATGGCCAATTGAGTAAGTTCCAGAAGCATTATCCTTTCCACTTAGTTTCCATGTCCCGTCGTTATAAAACGAAAAAATCGAGGTTTCATCAAAATCCATGCGCCAAGAATCACCATATTTGTCTCGAAATTTGAGATAACTTGAACCTACTGTTGTATATTGCCACTCTCCGACAATATCGCTTTCTGTGCTGCCGCAGGCACAGAGAAACAGCAGGAGCAAGGATAGGGCCACTAATACAAACGCTTTATTCCGCATAACAAAAACTCCTTTGCAAAAATAGGAACTTAACTACCTGCGATTATACAACAAACCTTCCTGTTTGTCAAGCAAAAAGGGAACTATAATTCCTGTATACAACAAACAGGGGGAAGTAAAATGCTGGTTTTTGATTTGCGGGCGATTGGGAACAAGCTGCTGAAGGTTCGGAAACGCATGGGAATGACCCAGGCCGAGGTTGCTGAGGCGGCTGGTTTGTCAGATCGCACCTATGCGGATATTGAGCGGGGCAGCGTCAATATGCGGACAGAGACGGTGTTACGAATTTGTCAGGTTCTCCACGTTACGCCAGACGAAATACTGACGGAGGAGGCGGCAGAGGCTGCGTCAAGGCAAGAGGAGCTTTGGGAGCGGCTGAACGCCTGCAATCCAAAGGACAGAGAGACCGCGCTGCGACTGCTGACGGTATTTTTGGAATCACTGGACGGGTAGGCTTGACGGGTGGCGCTACCTTAGTGCGCCGCTGCCGGGCTGTGTGCTTTGGGCGGGCAGGTTACCCGCGCTACGGAGAGGAACAGCGGGCAGATTGCCCGCGCTACAGTTACGAAGCAACAAAAACAGGTTCGTTTCCCCATGTGGAAAGCGACCTGTTTTTTTCGTGGGCGGGTGTATAATCGGACAGGCAAGGGGACGAGGGGGACGGATTCTTCGCTGCGCTCAGAATGACAGGCGGGAAAGCCTGCCCTGTGGCGCACCGGTGTGCGCCGCTACGGAAGCGGTTGCGCGTAGCGGGCGGCAGAGTGCCGTCCCTACAGGTTCGGAACTCTGAACCCTGAACTCTGAACTCTGAAACCTGAACTCTGAACCAAAGCCGTTCCCTGTTCCCGCATTTTGCATCCTGCATTTTGCATTCTGCATTCAGGCAGGGGAACGGCGGGCAGATTGCCCGCGCAACAGGCGGGTGCGGGCAGAAAACGAGGGCGGCCAATGACCGCCCGCACAGGATGGGAGGGATGGCGTGGTCATTTACGTCGACGAGGTGTTCTTCGTCAACGCGGCGGTGGATTGGCTGCTGTTGAAGACGGCGCTCAGCGTGACTGGGAGCGGGGTGCGGCCGTGGCGGCTCTGGGTGGGTGCGTGCTTCGGCGGGCTTGCGGCCGTCGCAGCCTGCGTGCCTGCGCTGGGATGGCTGGGGCGGCTGCCGGGGGCCGTGCTGCCCTTTGCGGGCTTGTCCGCAATCTGCTTCGGCTGGCGGGGGCAGGTCTGGAAAAGCTGGCTCTGGTTTTTCTGCGTCTGCTGCGGCTTCGCGGGTCTGGCGCTGGCTGTCTGCGGCTTGCTGCGCGTGCCCGCCTTCTCCCAGGGTGGAGTGGTTTACTACCGGGTCACGGGGCGTCTGCTGGTGCTGCTGGCCGGGGCTGTCTTTGCGGCGGTGCGGCTTAGTCTGGACTGCTTTGCCCGGAACCGGGGGCGGGAGCTGGTGCGCCTGGAGCTGACGCTCGCAGGGGAAAGCCTGAGCTGTCTGGCCCTGCGGGACACGGGGAACACGCTGTCCGACCCTGCGACCGGGGAGCCGGTGTTGGTCGCCCGCTGGCAGATCGCGGCCCGACTTCTGCCGGATTTGAAGCTGACGCGGGAAGCGTTCGAGGATCCGGCCGGGATTCTGGTTCGGCTGAGGACGGAGCGTCCGGCGCTGCGGGTGCGGCTGATCCCGTTTCGGGCCGTGGGAACGGACGGCGGTTTGCTCTCGGCGCTACGCATGGATCGGATCACCGAGGACGGGCGACCGGTGCAAACGCGGCTGGTGGCCTTTTCGCCCACGGAGCTCTCAGACGGGGGAGGGTATGAGGCGCTGTGTCAGGGGTAAGTTGCTTTGCAACATGAAGTATGCTACGCATATGAAGTATTTGCTGACGCGCATATGAAGTATGGCTTCGCCATATATTATTTTATTGTTTGATTGGGAAAATAACGATACCGCTATATTGCCGCAGGCAATACTTCATATCTCAAAAGGAGATACTTCATATTGCCGTATGGAGATACATCATTTCGTTAAGGAGGAGCGTATGACAATCAACACGATCAAGCAGCTTTTGAAATTGCTCTTGGCCCGGCGCGGGCCGCTGCATTACATCGGCGGGAGCGACGTTTTGCCGCCGCCGCTGGGGCGGGAGGAAGAAGCAACGGCCCTTTCCTTGCTGGCGCAGGGGGACCGCGGCGCACGGCGGCTCTTGATCGAGCACAATCTCCGGCTGGTGGTTTTCATTGCCCGGCGCTATGAATCCACGGGCGTCAACATCGAGGATCTGATCTCGATCGGCACGATCGGCCTGATCAAGGGGATCAACACCTTCAAAGCAGACAGGAACATCAAGCTTGCCACCTACGCCTCGCGCTGCGTGGAAAACGAAATTCTGATGCACATTCGTAAGATTTCCAACCAGAAGGGGGAAATCTCTCTGGACGAGCCCATCAACACGGACTGGGACGGCAATGAGCTGCTGCTCTCCGACGTGCTGGGCACCGACGGCGACACGGTGCTGCGCGGGCTGGAGGAGAGTGTGGACCACGAGCTGCTGCGCGCTGCCCTGGCCCGGCTCTCGGTACGGGATCGGGAGATCGTGGCGATGCGCTTCGGCCTGGGCGGCTTGCAGCCGCTGACCCAAAAGGAGGTCGCCGACAAGCTGGGGATCTCGCAATCCTATATTTCTCGTTTGGAAAAACGCATCCTGGAAAAGCTGCGGGCGGACATCACCCGCGCCTGGTCGGCGTAGAAGAATGAAACAATGAAACAGAGAAAAATGAAAGAATTGTGGCGTCCCTTATCGTAAGAAAAAAGCCACAATTCTTTCATGCTTTATTGGTTGTTCTTTCGTTCTTCTGCGCGGCTGCGCAGCTCCTCCGCCTGCTCCAGGACTTCCACGGCCAGCAGAGAGAGGTCTGCGCCGTCGGTGTCCAGGGTCAGGCTGTGGGGAATATGGTCGAAGCTGCCCCGCTGCCGTTCCAGCATGGCTGCGATGGCGGGGGAAAGCTCGCCGTCCGGCATCTGTCGGGCAAATCGTGCTTTGCTGGTTTCCAGACGGGACCGGCACAGGACCACGAAACTGTCCGGCGGGACCAGTGCGAAGAGATCCGGCTCCGTCAGCAGATAGATGACGTAGTCCTCCGCGTACTGTTTTTCCGCCAGCAGGAGTTGGAAGCGATTGACTGCTTCGGGTTCCGTGGGCGCCAGCCGCACGTAATCACGGCCGGAAAAGAACTCCGCGTGGATCTTCTCCATAATGGCCTTGGCCAGAGCAGATTTGCCGGTACAGCGTTCTCCGGCAATGACGATCAGCATGTTTTCACGCTCCTTTTATTCGGAAGAGAGCAAACGACAGACATTATTTCTCTGTCAGACGGATCAGAATTTCCACGTTCTTTGCCATGGAGGGAACGGGGACGAATTCAAAGCGGCCGTGGGCGTTTTCGTAGCCCGCGGAGAGGTTGGGGCTCGGCAGGCCGCGGAAGCTCAGCGCAGAGCCGTCCGTGCCGCCCCGGAAGGGCTCGGATTGCGGTTCCAGACCGGCTGCGCGGATGGCGGCTTCCAGGTCTGCAACCAGGAAGGGGTACTGTTCCAGCACGTCGCCCATGTTCCGGTACTGCTGCTCGATCTCCACGGCGACCCGATCCTGCCCGCAGCGCTCGTTGATGCCGCGGGCGATTTCCAGGAGGCGGTCCTGCCGAAGCTGGAAATGATTCCGATCAAAGTCCCGGACGATCAGGCGGATCTCCGCGTGCTCGCAGTCCGACTGCACGGAGGTCACGTAGTAGAAGCCGTCCACGCCGTCGGTGAACTGGGGTTTTTCGAGCGGGGGCAGAGCGGTCAGAAATTCCGCGGCCAGGTCGGAGGCGTTGACCATGATGCCCTTGGCGGTGGCAGGATGGACGCTGCGGCCGGTGATTTTGACGAAGGCTTCGGCGGCGTTGAAGGTCTGATCCTGATACCAGCCCAGGTGATCGCCGTCGATCGTATAGGCAAACTTTGCGCCGAGCCGTTCCAGATCCAGGTCCTGCGCAAGGCCGCCAACCTCCTCGTCGGGGGTGAAGGCGATGCAGATGCTCCGGTGGGGCAGCTCGGGGTGCCCGGCGTAGTATTCCGCCAGGGTCATCACAGCAGCGATGGCGGCCTTGTCGTCGCCGCCCAGCAGGGTGGTTCCGTCGGTGAGGACCAGGTCCTGGCCGACGTATTGGGCAAGGT
>CAMKED010000081.1 GCA_946411475.1 uncultured Clostridia bacterium
CAAATTACGATTTGAAAATGAAATTGAAATAGAGACGGGGGATGCGGATTGCCACGACAGTGTGCGCACTGTCTCGCAATGACACGCGGGGAAATCTTTCCTGTTTTGCAGATGGCAATCTGCAAAACACCGACAATTCACAACTCTCAACTTTCAACTCTCAATTCTCAATTTCCCTGCACCCGTCCCGAGTTGCGAGCGGCCAATGGCCGCCCCTACGTCTGAAACGGCAAATGCCCGGTAGCGGCGCACACCGGTGCGCCACGGAACCCGGCTTCCCGCCTGTCAATTCTTGCTTCTTACCTTGTCTGTCGTCGGAACCCGGCTGGATTTGCCTGCGGTAAATAGCATTCGTTCCGAATGCGGCCGGCAGATTGCCGGCGCTACGGCAGGAACGGAAATTACCGTTGGGGTGAAAAAACACTTGACAACCCTCGATGTTCGTGGTATATTGATGTCGGAGGTACTTAGAACATCGAGGTAATTTGATCTTCGAGGTATTTTGAAACGTAGCAATCCAAAAGAGGAGAAGGAATATGAAAACAGACGACAGCCTGCTGCGCGGGAAGGTCCCGCGGCTGGTGTTGAGCCTGCTGAAAAGCGGCGAAAAGCACGGCTATGAGATGATCTCCATGCTGGAAGAAATGGGCTGCGAGCTCTTTCGGCAACGGGAAGCGTCCCTGTATCCGGTCCTGCACGGCTTGGAGCGAAAGGGGCTCGTCCGCGCCTGCATCTGCACGCACGCGCCGGGACGCCCGCGCCGCTGCTACCGCCTGACTGCCAGAGGCGCCGCAAGACTGCAAAAATCGAATGGCGCGGACACGCCGGAGGGAAGAGAAAAATGAACGTACATTATGCGACAAACATTCGGCTGAGGGCCTGGATCCACGTGGCGCTGCGGCCGATCCGCTTCCCGCTGACGCGGCGCACGCTGCGGCGGGAATTCAGCGACCACTTTGAGGACTGCCGCGACGCGATGCTGGACCGGGGGCTTTCTGAGCGGGACGCGGACGAAAAGGCGCTGGAGTCGCTGGGCAACGCGTCGCAGACCGCCAAGCTGCTGCGGCTGGTCTACCGTCCGCGGATCTACGCGGTGCGGGCGGCAATTATTCTGCTCGTGCTGCTCCTGCGCCTGCCTTGGCCGACGCATATCACGCAGCAGATGTACGGCCGGGTCTACGAGTACGACGGGACGGTCACGGAGATTCGCTTTGCCGTGAAGGGCTGGAAGCTGGACTACCTGGTACGCGACGACAAGCTCAAGCTCGAGGTGATCTGGGACGAGTCGGTGGATCAGGAGGCGCTCTTTCCGCAGCCGCTGCTCACTCCCCACGAAGTCCTGGGCTACGGAACGCCGGGACTCTACTGGGACTTGAATCTGGGGTATTGGAATATGGGCTTCGGAGAATGGGTTCCAAGCCCGGATTTGTTCGAAAAATCTTATTTATTCTTACGGGGCAATTTAGATCTCAGTTACGACTGCCAAAGCTGCATGATTACCTGTGGTTACGGGGATTGCCGTTGGTACATTCTCGCCGCAGACAGCCCGTACGCCGACGAAGCGCAGCTTCGAAGTTTGTTTTTACAACCCCTGAAAAGCGATCAGAAATACGTGGAATACTGGCGCACACCCTGGGACGAGCGATAAAAAAGGAGGAAAAACCATGAAAATCGACAAGAGTTTGCTGTCCGGCAGCACCTCGCTGCTGGTGTTGAGCCTGCTGAAGAGCGGCGACAAGTACGGCTATGAAATGATCACCCTGCTGGAGGCCGTGTCCAACGAGGTCTTCCAGATGAAGGAGGGAACGCTCTATCCCATCCTCCACAACCTGGAGAAGAAGGGCTACGTCAAGGCCTACAACCAGCAGACCGACAAGGGCCGCAGCCGTCGCTACTACCACCTGACCGACAAGGGCGCAGCCCAGCTGATCGAGGAAAAATCCCAGTGGGAAGTCTTCTCCGGCGCGGTGAACACCGTGCTGCATTGCGGGGGTTTGGCGTGAGCGCGTAGGGACGGCAGAGTGCCGTCCCTACCGGGGAGCGGACGCACAATGTGCGCCCCTACGGTTGGCTCAAAATGAGACAGGAGAAAAAAGCATGGAGAAGGAAAAAACAGAATGGCTTCCGGCGAAGGCTTGGAATGACAGCTGGGAGGAAAAAACCGGCACGGACGCGCTGGCAGACTGGCTGAAAAAGGCCGCCCGGCCTGTGTATTGGCCGCCGGACCGCAGACAGGTCCGGCGGGAGCTGCGGGACCACATCGACGAACGGGTGGAGGGCCTGCAAAACCGGGGCCTGAGCCTTGGCGACGCCCGGCGGGAGACTCTGAAACGGATGGGCGACCCGGCGGAGGTCGGCGCGCTGCTGCGGCAGGTCCACAAGCCCTGGCTGGGCTGGGCTCTGAGTCTGGTCCGGATCGCGGTCGTTTTGCTGCTGGTCGTTGGAATCATAGGGCTGGTGGGAAACGGACTTCGGTTCAGGACCGGGGGCCAGATGATGCGCGACGTGGGCTACGGCACCGGGACGGAAAAATATGGCAATAATACAGTCACCAAAACGGTGATTATGGAGCGGCCCTGGCATTGTGACGAGGAGCTCCAATACGGCTCCTTTACCGTACGCTGCGAGGACGTGGTATTTCGCTGCGTTCAGAGCGAGACGGAGGGATACGAAACGTCCTGTTCGGCGGGCCTTGAAACCGCCGTCCTGCTGCGCTTTACGGCGGCCCCCTGGGTCCGGCTCCCGGATCATCTCTATGGCGTAACTGCTCTGAGCATCACAGAGGACGGCACCGAGTACCCCTGCTACTACGTTGACGGGATCGACAGAGGCAGCTGGATCCGACCCTGGGCCGAGGTACGGAAGGTCAGCGTCCCCAGCCGTCCCGATGCGGATCGGCTAGAGATCCGCCTGAACTACGCGGGAGAGGAGCAAACGCTCCACGTTTCCCTGGACGCTTGGGAGGCCCGGAACCTGGATGCGCTTCCGGACGAGCTCCGGGGCACGACGGACTACGTTTGGAGCCGGAAGCAGCTGAATGGCTATCGGTACCTGCACGTGGAGAAGCGGTTTGGGGCGAGGTCGAAAACCTCCGGTGAGACCCTGGTATCCGTCTTCCAGGCCGCCCTGAGCCAGTATGAGAAAGATGGCACCAAGGGATATTTGATGGACTGCACCATGATCTTCCGGGGAGACACGATGCTGCTGCCCCTGAGTCCTACCTGGCTGGAGGAAAGGCTGCAAATCATCGACTGCTCCGAGGGCTCCGACGGCGTGCCCGTCGAATACACCGTGTATAAAACCGCTCTGTGCCAGGATCTTTGCTACTACCGGGTGGTTTGGGAGACCACACGGAACGCGCAGCAGTTTGAGCTGCGATATCAGCAGGGCACGGAGGAAGAGGCCTGTGTGCTGGAGCTGAAGCCGGAGGAGGATGAACCGTGAAAAAACTTGCGATGAAGCTGTCCAAGGGAAAGCGACTGGCCCTGAACGCTGCGGTCATCGTGTTGATTCTGCCGCTTGTCTGGGGGTTGCTGGGCTTTCCGCTTCCGACGAAGGAGGCGGCATTCCGCCGGTCAATGTCCGATTACGGCTGGCCCAAGGCGGACCCGGATATGGTTGTGAAGCTGGAGGACGGAAGATACGCAGGCATCCGCTCAGACGCGGACCGAGTCTATCTGGCGGAGGTCATAGAGAATGAATTGGTGGGCTGGGGCTCCAACGGTGTCGCTTGGAGCGTTCCCACCGTGGAAGGCGTCCGGTACACGCCCTTCGACTGGTGGAGCCACCTCTATGACATTCACAGCAGCTACTTTAATAAATACGGTTACGGATTCTCCTTTGCGGTCAAGGCGAAAGGCGCGGACGCCTCGCTGACCTTGGTCCTGGAGGAGAACGGCCGGGAATCGGATTCTCGGTCGGACGACCAGGAGCCCGGCGTCTACCGCTATCCCTTCATTTTGGAGCAAACCGAAAACGGATGGTTTATCTTCCAATGGGACAGCAAAGTTGTGGGGAACGACTTTTCACGGAGCGGTATCAGCGATAATTATCGGGCGCTTGTACGCCACAGAAATTTGCAGGCCTGGATGGCGTACTACAGCACCGGAGGAAGCAAACGTGCTGTAGACGCAAGCAACAACTGGGCCGCCCAAATATATCAGGGGCTGACCGCCCGCTACGGAGCGGAAAACGAGTCGGCGCAAAAATATAATGCCAGCGTGTACCTGGAACTGACCACCCGCGACGAAGCGGGCAACGTGCTGGAGCAGCGCAGCTGGGAGCTGCCGTAGGGCTGCAGCCAGGGAATAGGTAATAGGGAATAGGGAACAGGCAATAGGCAATAGGAGAACGGACGCACCCACCTGTAGCGCCGGCTATTAGCCGGCCCGGTCCCCCGTCCCCTCGTTCCCCCGCAGGGAGCGAACTCGAAGAGTCACGAAGTATGACCACATCGCTCCGGCGTTCGGCACGAACGCCATTTGCCGCAAGGCAAATCCAACCGCACCCCAACGCCGTGACCGGGTCCGAACAACGCACCCGGCTGGATCGGCTGCTGACGCATACGATTGTTTGCTTCGCAAACCGGGCGGCCAATGGCCGCCCCTACGGCATGGAACGGCATTCCCCGTGTAGGGGGCGGCGCCCTCGACGCCCCGCACGCCCCAATGCCGCGACCGGGTCCGAACAACGCACCCGGCTGGATCGCCCTGGCGGACGATCGTTTGCTTCGCAAACCGGGCGGCCAATGGCCGCCCCTACGACATGGAACGCCATTCCCCGCGTAGGGGGCGGCGCCCTCGACGCCCCGAACGTCCCGCCGCCGCGACCGGGGTCGAACAACGCACCCGGCTGGATCGTCTGCTGACGCATACGATTGTTTGCTTCGCAAACCGGGCGAGCACTGCTCGTCCCTACGGCGGGAATGGAACGGGCTGGCGTGCGCGGGGGGGCGGGCGCACACTGTGCGCCCCTACGGCGGGCAATCTGCCCGGCTTGGACAAAATTATTTTCCCCAAAACGGCAAAAAATGCTTTACTTTTGAATTGCGCTTTGCTATAATATTTGCGCAAATGCGCCGGTGGCTCAATGGATAGAGCATCAGATTCCGGTTCTGAGGGTTGGGGGTTCGAGTCCCTTCCGGCGTGCCAAAAGAGAGGCTGTCCAACGGACGGCCTCTCTTTTGGCACATCATGACCGGGAGGAAGGGACTCGAACAATCAATCCGACAGTCCGGGGGACTGTCGGGCGCCGCCGCCCTCGCCGGCGCAACCTTTATTTTGGCCGAAGGACAAAATGCAAACGAGTCCCTTCCGGCGTGCCACAAAAACCGTCTTTTGTCGTGAGACAAAAGACGGTTTTTGAACGATGTGTTCCGCTGGCGCGGAACGTGATGTGTCTTTCGACGTGATGCGCACTTCGTGCGTGATGTTTGCCTTCGGCAAGTGACAGCGGAACACATCCCATCACTTTGCAGCGCAGCCGCAAAACATCACTGCGGCGCAGCCGCTACATCACTTGCGCGAGAGCGCAAACATCACTCTACTTTCTCCGCTCGGATTATGACGAGGTGAAAACATGTACCGTCTTTTGTCGTGAGACAAAAGACGGTTTTTCCTTATTTCCTCTTCGCGCTCTCGTTGACGGTCATCATATCCCGCAGGTCGATGTGCTGGTTCATGGAGGCGCGAGGCTTGGGAAGGTAGTGCTCCAGGATCGGCAGCAGGATCAGCGTGGTGATGCCGGCGGTGAAGCCGCCGTTGTAGAGCATCAGCCCGCCGTGCAGCGCGGAGGTGGCCGGTGCGAGCGACGCGCAGAGCATTCCAGCGGCAATTCCGGGCACGACCCCGTAGCGGCCCACCAGCGGACAAAGCCCCGTGGCAAAGGCAACGCTGTTGATGTAGGCCTGGGTCGAAAGCGTCCAGCCTGCGTCGCCGCCCACCAACGCGTTGAATGCGTTCGCAAACCCGAACAGCAGCAGATAGCCCGCGTAGATCGGCCAGACGTTGCGCGGATGCTGGCCCATTGCGGTAAAGGTCAGAGCCGCGAAGATCACGCCGAAGGTCGGGCCGGTGAAGCCCGCGCCGTCGGTGAAGCGCACCACGACGCTGACGTACACAAGGAAGAGCGCGCCGTAGACGCCGACGTTGATCAGACACAGCGGCATCCCATATTTTCCGGCGAAGTTGCTCTCGTAGCCGGTATCCGTAAACAGGAGCGAAAGGCCGCGGAAGCTCCGCCCGTTCAGGAACCAGCCCGCCGCCGCGCAACCGGCAAAGAGCAGCAGAAAATAGGCGTAGCCGAAGCCGCGGAAGGAGCGGCCGAAGCTCTCATAGATCGGGTTGTCAAACACGACGGCTTCCGGCGCGCTGACGCCCACCGTGCGGTAGAGCAGATTAAACAGAAAAAAGCCGAGCATGCCGAAGGCGAGGCCGCCGTTATAGAGGTTGTAGCCCTTGTGCCAGGCCCGCGTTCCGGGCAGAATGGCCGGCGCGACGAAGGCCAGCACCAGAATGAAGCACAGCGTCATCAGGATCCCGGTGCCGGTGAGCGTTAGCGTGCCGGGGGCCCAGCTTCCACCCTGCGTATAGCGGAAGAGCAGCTCGCTGACAAAGGGACTGAAACAGGTGCAGAACATGCAGATATGCAGGTTTTCATTGTAATCCAGCCGACGGATCCGCAGATAGAGGAAGGGCGCGAGGAAGCAGGGCCACATGTTCAGGAAGTTCAGCCCGTAGAACGCATGGGCGATCACAAGGAAGTAGCCTGCAAAGGTGTTGACGTGCGACGGACCGGGCAGAAGCACCATAAAGGCCCACATTGCCAGACCGCAGAGCCCCGCGTTCAGAAAGGCTGCGGGCAGGCTGCCGACGCCGAAATAGTCGGTGATCAACGGGCCGGGCGAGCTCAGGATCCGGAAAAAGTCCGCAAGAAGCGTGCCCCCGGTGCCGGTGTAGAGTGCCCCGGCGGCGGAAGCGGCCAAAAGCGACAGAGAGATGCAGAGCACCGTTCCGTCGATGATTCTGCTGTTTCTTTGTTCGGAATCAAGCATGACAGAGCTCCTGTTCAGGGATCGGGGGACGTAGGGCGGCCAGACCTCTGGCCGCCGGTGGTTCAGAGTTCAGAGTTCAGAGCCTGTAGCGCCGGCTATCAGCCGGCCTAAGGCAACAGGCAACAGGCAATAGCCAATAGCCAATAGCCAATAGCCAGTAGCCAATAGCCAATAGGCTATAGGCTATAGGCAACAGGCAATAGGCAATAGGGGGCGGGGGACGCGGATGGTTCAGAGTTCAGAGTTCAGAGCCTGCAGCGCGGGCAATAGGCAATAGGGGACGCGAGGATGAGCCCGTAGGGGCGGCCACTGGCCGCCCGCAGCCCGCAGAGGGCTCAGGCAATAGGCACCAGGCAATAGGCAATAGGGGACGGGGGACGCGGATTCTTCGCTGCGCTCAGAATGACAGATACGGAATCAGCCCGCAGACAGGCGGGATAGTCTGTAGCGCCGGCTATCAGCCGGCCTAAGGCAACAGGCAATAGGAGACGGGGGACGCGGATGGTTCAGAGTTCAGAGTTCAGGGTTCAGAGCCTGCAGCGCGGGCAATAGGCAATAGGGGACGCGAGGATGAGCCCGT
>CAMKED010000082.1 GCA_946411475.1 uncultured Clostridia bacterium
CGTAGACCATGATCTTCTGCTCGGCTTCCTTGTCCACGCCGTAGGCCAGAGCGGCTGCGGTGGGTTCGTTGATGATACGCTTGACCTCAAGACCGGCGATCTTGCCGGCGTTCTTGGTGGCCTGACGCTGGGCGTCGTTGAAGTAGGCAGGGACGGTGATGACGGCCTCAGAGACGGGACCGCCCAGATAAGCCTCGGCGTCCGCCTTCAGCTTCTGGAGGATCATCGCGCTGATCTCCTCGGGGGAGTAGTTCTTGTCGTCGATGGATACCTTGTAGCTCTCGCCCATGTGACGCTTGATGGATGCGATGGTGCGTTCGGCGTTGGTGACGGCCTGACGCTTTGCGATCTGGCCGACCATGCGCTCGCCGGTCTTGGAAAATGCCACCACAGACGGGGTGGTGCGGCTGCCCTCTGCGTTGGCGATGACGACGGACTCGCCGCCCTCCATAACTGCCACGCAGGAATTGGTGGTGCCAAGGTCAATACCGATAATCTTACTCATTGTAGTTTCCTCCTATATTCAGTGTATGGTTTAACAGATTTGTAGGGACGGCACCCTGCCGTCCGGGTTCAGAGTTCAGAGTTCAGCGTGTCATTCTGAGCGAAGCGAAGAATCCGCATCCCCCGTCTCCTGTTGCCTGGTGCCGATTGCCTAATTCGCCACCTGCACGACGGCGTGCCGGATGACCTTATCGCCGATGCGGAAGCCTTTCTGGAAGACCTGTGCGATGACGTTCTCGCCGAGCTCCTCGTTTTCCACGTGCATCACGGCGTTGTGGGCGTTGGGGTCGAAGGCGTCGCCCTTCTCGCCGAATTCTTCCACGCCGAGGCCGGTCATGATCTTTTTGAGCTCCGTCATGATGAGCTCCACGCCCTTCTTGTAGGCCTCGTCGCTGGTCTCGTTGGCCAGGGCGCGCTCGAGGTTGTCGTAGACGGGCAGGAACTTGCCAACCGTGTCAGCCTTTGCGTCGGCATAGCGGGCGTCCTTTTCCTTGATGCTTCGCTTGCGGAAGTTGTCGTATTCCGCCGCCAGCCGCAGGTATTTGTCGTGTTCGGCAGCCAGCGCCTTTTGCGCCTTTTCCAGCTCTGTCTCCTGGGGCTCCTCCTTGGGCTTTTCTTCCTTCGGGGTCTCCTCGACCGGAGCTTCTTCCTTCGTCTCTTCGACCTCAGGCTTCACAGGCGCTTCGGTCTCCTCTGCGGGAATTTCCTTTTCCTTATCTTTCTTGGACATGGCTATCATTCCTTTGTCGTATCGTTACCTTCGGCAAGCGCCGGAGGGATGGGGGTCGAATTTGTTTTCTGGAACATCCTGCCCAGATTCTCGGCAAAATATCCGAGCTTCGCGGTGATCTTCGCGTAGTCCATCCGGGTCGGGCCGACGACGCCGATTGTGCCCTGCATGCCCTCGCCGATGTCGAAGCGCATCATGACGACGGAGGTGCCTTTCAGCTCCTTGGCCACGTTCTCCGGGCCGACCAGGAACTGCACCGGGCCGTCCTTGGTCAGAACTGCGGGCAGATTGGAGATCATATCCTCGTCCAGGGTCTCAAAGACCTCCTGGGCCTTTTCGACGGCGTCCTTGTATTCGGGCTGGCCCAGCAGCCGCATCTGGCCGGTCAGGTGGACGTCCCCGTGCTGCTGCCGCAGACATTCAAGGGCATAGTCCATCACCAGCGGAACCAGCGCGCTGGCAGTGCCGGCGGCGCGGGTGATCTTGTCCAGCAGCTCTCCGTTGAACTGCTCGGCGGTCAAATCGGTCAGGCTGGCGTTCAGCACGGCGGCCAGCAGCTTGAGATCGGTTTCCGAAACGCTTACCGGAAGCTTGATCAGCTTGTTCTTCACCTGATCGTCGGAGAGCATCAGCACCAGAATGATGCTGCCGGGCCCGGCCATAATCAGGTCAAAATGCTTGGCGACGGCCTCGCTGCGACGGGTGGCTACGGTGTATGCGGGCAGATCGGTCATCTTGGAGACCAGCTTGCCTACCTGGGACATCATCTTGTCAAATTCCTGACTTTTCAGCTCCAGGGCTTCGTTCAGGCTCTTGGTCTCGTCCAGGCTCAGCCGGTAGTCCTGCATGAGCTCGTCGATGTAGAGCCGATAGCCGGCAGGAGAAGGGATCCGTCCGGCAGAGGTGTGAGGCTGTTCCAACAGACCCATCTGGGTCAGCTCCGCCATTTCGTTGCGGATCGTAGCGGAGGAACAGCTCACGTCGGGCAGGGCCGCGATGGCCTTGGAGCCAACGGGCTCCGCCGTGGAGACGTAAATGTCCACGATGGCGCGCAATATTTGCTTTTGCCGGTCCGTCAGTTCCATGCGGACACCTCCGTTTCAGGGATGTCATTCTGAGCGGAGCGAAGAATCCGTTCCCCTCGCGTTCAGCCTGGCACTCCGTTTTGGGAAGTGCTTAGCACTCTTTCCTTCTGAGTGCCAATATACACCCGCTTCCTGAAATTGTCAAGAGGCTTTTCGGAAATTAACGATTTATTCATGAGTTGTCCGCTGCGATCCGGGCGCAGTTCCGTCCTTTTTTGACATCGTGCTTGCTTTTTCAGGCCGATTATGTAATAATGTATATTCGAAATGAAGAGAAAAGGAGGCGGCTTTGGAGCGTGGATGACGTGTACGAAGTGGACAACCGATACCCCGAGGTTGCCGAGCCCTACGAAAAAATACGCGGCGGCAGGCATTACGGCCGTGTCGGCGGAACCCGGGAGCTTGCCGCGGCTGAGCGGGCCGGACGGAACAACAGTCTCAAACGCAGCTTCTGGACTGCGGCGACTGCGGCGGTGACGGCGTTGATCGTCCTGTTCCTCTCCCCAGGCTGGAATTCCCGCGCCGCAGCGTCCGGCTCCTTTGAGGAGTCTGCCGTCAGCATTGTCTCCACCGCGCAAAGCGATGCGCAGGAAACGGTTCCGGATCTGCCGCCGGAGACGGCTGCGGAGGAAACCGTTGCGGAGGAGACAGTTGCGCAGGAGACGCTTGCGCAGGAAACGGAAACCAACGCTTTGCCGACGGAGACTGAGACCGAGACGTCGGCAGCCCCAACGCTGGAGATTATCGAAGCCTCGCTGGACAGCGCGGACATCACGCCGCTCAGCTACCGTTACGCGGTCAAGCTGAATTCTGCCGCGCACATGCGGGTCTCTGCAAAGGTTACGTCCGAGACCGGCGCAACCCTCGGCAGTGACGGACCCTATATGCATAACGTCTCTCAAAGCTCCCCGCTCCACCGTGCGGACCTGAACTGTTCCGTGCGGCCGGATACCGTGACCCTGACGCTGACCGGCACCTATACCGAGAACGGCAAAAAAATGACTGTTACGGCGAGCAAAACGCTGGAGGTGCCGCAGTCGGCATTCACCGCACCGACGCTGGAAATCACCGAGGCCGCGCTGAACGGCACGGACGTCACGCCGCTCAGCTACCGCTACGCGGTCACGCTGAACTCCGCAGAACGCATGCAGGTCTCCGCGACGATCACGTCCGGGACCGGCGCAAGCCTCGGCGCTGACGGACCCTACACGCACACGGCTTCCGAGACTTCTCCGCTCCGCAGTGCGGCGCTGAGCTGGTCCACGCGGCCGGACACCGTGATCCTGACGCTGACCGGAACCTATACCAGAAACGGAGAAGAAAAGACCGTTACGGCGACCCGGACGCTGCAGGCTGCGGAGCAGCCCTTCAAGGCGCCGACGCTGGTCATTGCGGACGCCTCGTTGAACGGAACGGGGATTACGCCGCTGCAATACAGCTATCAGGTGACGCTGAACTCCGCCGAGCGCATGCAGGTCTCCGCGACGATCACGTCAGAGAGCGGCGCAAGCCTCGGTGCTGACGGACCCTATACGCATACCGCCTCCGGGACCTCCCCGACCCGCAGTACGGCCCTGAGCTGGTCTGTCCGGCCCAAGACCGTGATCCTGACCCTGACCGGCACTTATACCGAGCGGGGAACGACGAAGACGGTTACGGCCACCCGGACGCTGAGCGTTCAGAACGACCAATTCGTCGCGCCGGTGATCGATCTGATCTCCGCGGAGCGCGACGGGAAAGATTCGGACGTAATCGTCTACAATGCCAGGATCATGCCGAATTCCGGCAAACCGCTCACGGTCTACGCTGTCGTCAGTGCGGACGGCACGACCTACGGCACTGCCGGCCCGTTCACCTTTAACGAAACCGGGTCTATCATGAATTGGACCATCCGGCTCAGCGGCGGCAGCAACGAGGATCTGACCCTGACGCTGACCGGGTCTTACGAGCTCAGCGGCATCACGCTGCAAATCAGTGACAGCATGGAAGTCGGGGATGGCGTACCTTTTGAAGCTCCGGAAATCGAACTGCAATACGTTCAACGCGGCGGCATAGATTGCGATGAGGTCCGGTTCAATTTCTACGCGGTGCTCAATTCCGCTTCCAAGCTGCGGGTCCGGGCGCGGTTCTTTGACGAGGACGGGAACGTGGTCTACGAGTCGTCCGTCGCCGACGTCGGATCCGGCGGCAGCTTCGGCCCCTTTACGTTCACCACCGGCGCTTATCCCGAGACGGTCCAGTTGGTGGGCGAGTACGAACATCTGGGCACGACCTATACCGTGTATGACTCTGCGGAGATCCCGATGGATACCACCTTCTCCGTGTCTGACGATCCGACAGGCGGAGGGAAGATACCGAACGATCCCTGCAATTTCCAGGAACAGGCTCTGCGTCTGACGCGATGAAACGATAATAAAAAGGAGAGAATCGTATGAATAAAAAGAAAAGCGGCGCGAAAACCTTTATCGGCATGGTCATTGTGGCCATCCTTGCGGTTGTACTGGCAAATCCACAGTGGCTTCCCCTGTCTGAGGAACTGAAGAACTCGATTACGGAGACCGAGCGCGGCGCCATGATTTTCACCCATGACGCAAAGGCGACGGCAGCGCAGCTTGTGACCCTGGCCCTGGCCCTCTGCGTCGTCTGGCTCAGCTATCAGGTTTTGAAGCTGATCCTGCGGCTCATCGGCAAGCGCGGCAATCGGACCCGCACCGTCACGGAGATGCTCGCCGGTCTGATCAAATACCTTGCCGTCATCGTGGCGGTGGTCTGGGGTCTGACGATCCTCGGCGTGAACACCGGTACGGTCCTGGCCGGCGTCGGAATCATCGGCCTGATCGTCGGCTTCGGCGCGCAGAGCCTCATTGAAGACATTATCACCGGCGCGTTTATCATCTTTGAAAACCAGTACAGCGTGGGCGACATCATCGTGCTGGACGACGTGCGCGGCGTGGTGCGCAGCATCGGCGTCCGTACCACCGTCATCGAAGACGACGGCGGAAACCTCAAGGTCGTCAACAATTCCGACATCCGCAACTTCCAGAACCGATCCAGAGAGAACTCTCTGGCCATCATCATCTGCGCCGTGTCCTATGACAGCGACCTGCGGAGGCTCGAAAAACTGATGCGCGAGGCCCTGCCCGGTACGCAGCGGAATCATCCCGACCTCTATCTGAGCGACATCCGTTATATGGGCGTGGACGAGCTGGCCGACAGCGGCGTGAACCTGAAATTCTCCGTCTTTACGAGCGAAGAAAGCTTCTTCCAGGCAAGGCGCGCCCTGAACCGGGACGTCAAGCTCCTGCTCGACGACAACGGCTTCGAGATCCCCTTCCCGCAGGTTGTGGTGCATCAGGGGAATTGAAAGAATGAAAGAATGAAAAAATGAAAGAATGAAATAATCTTTCATTCGGGAAAACAGAGGAGAATAACATGGCAAAAACGCTCGTACTGGCGGAGAAGCCCTCCGTGGGCAAGGAGCTGGCCCGCGTGCTGGGCTGCAAGCGCGGCGCGGACGGCTATATGGAGGGAGACCGCTATATCGTCACCTGGGCCCTGGGCCATCTGGTGACCCTGGCCGACCCGGACGTCTACGATAAAAAGCTTGAAAAATGGAGCATGGACGATCTGCCCATGCTCCCGGAGAAGATGAAGTTAGTCGTGATCCCCGAGACCTCCCGCCAGTACAAGGTGGTCACGGCCCTGATGAAGCGCGGCGACGTGTCGGATTTGGTCATCGCCACCGACGCGGGCCGCGAGGGCGAGCTGGTGGCCCGGTGGATCATGGTCAAGGCCGGGTGGAACAAGCCTGCCAAGCGCCTGTGGATCTCCTCGCAGACCGACAAGGCCATCCGCGAGGGCTTCGCCAATTTGAAGCCCGCCAAGGACTACGACAATCTCTTCAAATCCGCCCAGGCCCGCTCCGAGGCGGACTGGCTGGTGGGCCTCAACGTCACCCGCGCCCTGACCTGCAAGCACAACGCCCAGCTCTCGGCGGGCCGAGTGCAGACCCCTACCCTGGCCCTGGTTGTAGCCCGGGAGGAAGAGATCCGCAAATTCGTCCCCAAGGACTTCTACGGCCTCTGCGCCGAGTTGGAGGGCTTCCGGGCCTCCTGGCGGGACGACAAGGGCAACGGCCGCTCCTTCGACCGGGAGAAGCTCGAAGCGCTTTTGAAGCAGTGCGAGGGCAAGGAGGCTGTCATCACCCAGATCAACAAAATGCGGAAGATGACCCCGCCGCCCGCGGCCTACGACCTGACCGAGCTGCAGCGCGACGCAAACAAGAAATACGCCTACTCCGCCAAGGAGACGCTGAATCTGATGCAGAGCCTCTACGAGCGGCACAAGGCGCTCACCTACCCCCGCACCGACAGCCGCTACATCTCCGACGACGTGGTGCCGACCCTGCCGGACCGCCTGCGGGCCGTGGCACAGGGCGAGTATAAGGAGCTGGCCTGGGCCGTGCAGCGAAAGAAGCCCTTCCAGACCAAGTACCTGGTGAACAACGCCAAGGTCACGGACCACCACGCCATCATCCCCACCGAGGAGGCCGCCAGCCTCTATGAGCTGACGGGGCCCGAGAAAAATATCTACGATCTGGTGGTCCGCCGCTTCCTGGCGGTGCTGATGCCGCCCTATGAATACGAGCAGATTTCCCTGACCGTGCAGATCGGCACGGAGCATTTCACGGCCTCCGGCAAGCGGGTCCTGGATCCGGGCTGGAAGGCGGCCTACGACCGCAACTTCGCCGCCTTGGAGGACGAGGAGGAGAGCGAGGAAGAGGATCAGCGCCTGCCGGAGCTGCAAAAGGGCCAGCATCTCAAGCTTCGCAAGCTCCGCCTCACCAACGGCAAGACCTCGCCCCCGGCCCGCTACACCGAGGCGACGCTGCTGACCGCGATGGAGCACCCGCAGGGCCAGGTTTCGGACAGGAACCTGCAAAAGATCCTGCAGGAGACTTCTGGCCTCGGCACCCCGGCCACCCGCGCGGACATCATCGAAAAGCTGTTTTCCAGCTTCTACGTCGAGCGCCAGGGCAAGACCCTGGTTCCGACCTCCAAGGGCATTCAGCTCGTCGGGCTGGCGCCCGCGGAGCTGCGCAGCGCGGAGCTGACGGCCCGCTGGGAGGACCGGCTGGCCCGGATCGCCAAGG
>CAMKED010000083.1 GCA_946411475.1 uncultured Clostridia bacterium
GGAAATCTGCCCGCCGTGTGGTTCAGGGCTCGGTAGCGGCGCACAGTGTGCGCCACGGTTCATAGCACTCTGCGCTCCCAGCAGAAGCGATCCTCGTCAAAAAAACCGGCACCGGTACGAAGCGCTTCCAGCTCTTGCAGGCAGAGCTCCACGGAGCGGTGGATCAATCTGTCAGCAACCGCTTCGGTGAAGTATTTGGGCGTTCCCTGGGGCGTATCGCGGAAATCCTGGGCCAGCTCCTCCAAGAAGGGAACCGGCGCGAATTGCCATTCCTGCCAGAGCGGTTCCGCTTCCAGCCCCGCCGGAACGCGGACTTGATTTGTCAATCCGTATTTGTCGATCACGGATCGGTTCGTCAGCCGATAATCCAGATGAAGTTGGGCGACGTTGCCCGCCGGCCTGGGATCGAAGCCGACGACGCCGTAGATCTCATTGCGGAAAAGAATATCCTGCAGCAAATGCAGATAATATCCCAGATACAGGGGATCGTTTTGCAGTCGGCTGCCGTATTTTCGACGGAAGCCGGAAAGGTCGTTGGTCTTTTTCGCCCCGTTCGCCAGCAGCTTATTGTAATGGGCCTGCTTATCCGGGCAGGCGTCCGGCAGAATGGAGCCCAGGAAAAAACGTTCCGGCTCTGGGATCGGATGAAGCTTGTTTATTTCGTTGGCGATTGCCAGGTGGACGATTCTGGATGCCATAGCAGCGCCTCCACTTGTTCTTTTGTGTACAGGCAGTTCAGCGCCGTCAACAGGGCGTTGGTGGACAGATTTTCCGGCAGGCCCAGGGCCTTTTGCAGGGCCCGCCGCCGTTCCTTGCTGTCCAGCCGCCCTGTGAGGCCCAATTCGTAGAGGTCGGTTTTGGTGATGCTTTCGTAGGGGCGAGCATCGCTCGTCCTGTCGCTTCGTTCCGGGGCTTGCGGGGTGGGACGAGCAATGCTCGCCCCTACGGGTTCCTCTAAAATCGTCGCCCCTGCGTTCCGCAGAGCCTGCAACAACACCGCCGGGGTCATGCCCTCTACGCCTAACTTGCCCTCCTTGCCGGGGGCGGCCTTGCGCTTTTCCTTGCCGAACACGTCGGGGATATAGGCGTGCTTGACCAGGACGGGGTCGATGGCCCCTTTCAGGTGATTGCGGATCACGAAGCCCGCGCCGTCGCTGTCGGTCAGGACGATCAAGCCGCGTGCTTCGGCCACGGTCCGCAGTTTGCGTCAGATGGGCTTCCAAACTTTTTTCTCCTCGTAGTCCAGATACGAAACGATTTCCGCATCCAGCTTTTGTATGAAATAGGTATTTAATCGAATGGAAATATCGCCTCTTCTTCGCTGGAACCCACGGCTCTGCGTTAGACGAATCAGAATTCCTTCTTGCCTTTTTTCAAAAGCAATCTGATACTCGGCTTCATGAACCCAATGCCTTTTTGAAAAAATCACAGTTCCGGTCCCAGCATCCAACTTACATTCCAGCTCGTCAGTTTCGGATGATGTACCCAGACGGCGCAGAATCTCGTCTTGGGGCAGATGGACCAGATAAACAAGGGACTGCATATTATAGTTACAATTTACGGCTTTTTGGATGGTTTCCAGATAGCGCTTCCGGGCGGGAGAAGCAACTGTGACCTCAAGGATGATACAGAGAGCAAAACCCAGAATGCACATAATTCCAACAGTGTCCATTCAGCACGTCCTCCAAAATCAAAGCAAGGCAAGTTACTGCTTAAAGGGCAAACAGGTCTTCCCGGGTTATGATGCAGTTCAACGCCGTCAGCAGGGCGTTGGTGGACAGATTTTCCGGCAGGCCAAGGGCCTTTTGCAGCGCACGGCGGCGTTCCCTGCTGTCCGGCCGCCCGGTCAGTCCCAGTTCGTAGAGGTCGGTTTTTGTGATTGGCTCCCGTTCAGGTTCGCAGGGACAAGCATTGCTTGTCCGCGGCGTCGTGGCTTGCGGGCGGAACCCCTCCACCGGCCTTGCGGCCGGTCCCCCTCCCCTGCAAGCAGGGGAGGGTTCCGTGGCGCACCTTGCACCTTGCTCCTTGCTTCCTGATCCCTGTGTTTCCAAAACCGTTGCCCCCGCGTTGCGCAGGGCGTTCAAAAGCACCTCCGGGTCCATGCCCTCCACGCCTAACTTGCCCTCCTTGCCGGGGGCGGCCTTGCGCTTTTCCTTGCCGAACACGTCGGGGATATAGGCGTGCTTGACCAGGACGGGGTCGATGGCCCCTTTCAGGTGATTGCGGATCACGAAGCCCGCGCCGTCGCTGTCGGTCAGGACGATCAAGCCGCGTGCTTCGGCCACGGTCCGCAGCAGGGCAAGCTGTTCCGGGTTCTTGAAGATGCCGAAGCCGTCTGTGACGAAGATCGGCGCGTCCACAAGCTGAGACAGCGTGTTTTTGTCGTATCTGCCCTCGACCACGAGGGCCTCTTGAATCTTGATTTTAGCCATTCCGGGATTCTCCTGCCAGCTCCAAGACCAAAAACTCCAACACCCGTTCCGGGTCGTCATAGGAGGTCTTCAGCTTTTCGTCGGCCTCGAGGCAGAGCACCACGGCCCGGGCGCAGAAGCGCTCGGACAGGCGCTTGGCGCTTTCCATGCTGAGCTTGGCGGGGTAGCTGCTGATGCCGCAGAGCTTCATCAGATCGGCCTGCTGCTTGCCGCCGTCCAGGAGCCGCTTGGCTGCCAACAGGCGGCGGAACTGTCCGCCCATCGCGCCGAGAATACGTACCGGCTCCTCCTGCTTTTGCAGGACGGTGCGCAGGGTTTGCAGGGCGGCCTCGTAGCGGCCCTGGGTGATCGCGTCGGTAATGGCGAACACGTCCGCCTCCAAGACCGGCTCCACCAGCAGGTCGATGTGATCCCGGGTGACGGTCTCGCCCTCCACGTAGGCGGCCAGCTTTCCGATCTCCGAGAGCAGGGCGGTCATGCTCCCGCCGGTCCGGTGGATCAGGTATTGGGCGTCGTCCACGCG
This sequence comes from uncultured Clostridia bacterium, assembly GCA_946411475.1. GTDB lineage: Bacteria > Bacillota > Clostridia > Oscillospirales > Oscillospiraceae > JAFRPC01. Next base: position 2,956 of record CAMKED010000083.1, read on the forward strand.
GATCTGCTTGCCCTGCTTTTTGAGGTGGCGGCCCACCCAGGAGATTAGCTCGCGGTCGGAAGGCTGGGTGAATTCGACGACCGTGGCCCGGTCAAAGAGCTCAGCCAGGGCTTTCTTGCGGCGATCGATCTTGAATTCCACGGTATCGTAGACCAAAACCACGGTGCAGTAGTCGGGAATGTCGGAGAAGAATTTGGCGTAGGCGGTCCCGTCCTCGCCCATGGCGAAGAAGTTCACGTCGTCGATCTGGACCATGGAGCGCTGGGCCATCATGGGCAGAGCCTCGATGCTGTCAAGCACGCCCTGCAGGGAGACAGTCTCCGCGTTGAAGCGGTGGTAGTTGAAGGCCTCGGCAAAGTCCTCCACCAAGAGCTTGTGGAGGCTGTCGAGATAGTAGCGCCGCAGATAGGCTTCTTCGCCGTGAAAGACGTAGAGCCGCGCCGGGGCGTTCATCTTGAGGTCAGATTTCAGACGTTCCAAATTGTTATCGGCCATGACGTTTCCTTTCGCAGGGCGGCCAGAGGTCCGGCCGCCCTACTGTACAGATACCTCTAAATTGCCGCTTTCATCGGTGCGGCAGACCTTGGCCCCGCAGGCCGCAAAGCGGTTCAAAGCTGCAGCGCTCGGCAGCCCGTAGGAATTTCTGCCCACGCTGATGAAAACCGTCTCGGGGCGGATCGTTTCCAGCAGGGCTTCGGTGGAGGAGCTGCCGGAGCCGTGATGGCCCGCAACGTAAAGCTCCACCGGCGGCAGGTTGTTCCGTTCGAGCAGGGCGTACTCGCCGCCCGCGTCCAGGTCGCCGGTCACAAGCATATCATATTCTCCGACAGAATACAAGACGCAAACGCAGGCTGCGTTGTCCGTTCGGTCGGAGACCGGGGCAAAGAGCCGGAGCTGCCCGCCGGAGAAGGGAAGGCTTTGATCCGCCGTGACGTAGTGCAGCTCCGCCCCGGCGGCCAGAGCAGCCGTCTCGATGCCGGCGCGGTTTTCCGCGTCGAACGCGACGTCCGGCAGATAAACTGCGTCCACCGGGATCCGGGCAAGCAGATTTTCCACGCCGTTCACGTGATCCGAATCGTAGTGTGTGAGGATCAGGGCGTCCACGCGCTCCGCGCCGTGTTCCCGGAGCCAGGCAGCCGCGCTGCCGCCTGCTTCGCTGCTCACCGTGCCGCCGCAGTCAATGACCGCAGTAAAGCCGTCGGCCCTGGTACAGACGCATTGGCCCTGCCCCACGTCCAGAACGGCCAGGGCAAAGCGGGCCGAAGCGGTTTCCAGCCGCTGTAGCCCGGTCGAAACGACCAAAGCGGCCAGGATCGAGAGCAGAAGCAGACCGAAACGCTTTTCCCGCAGCAGAAACGCCAGCAGGATCAAGCTATAACAAAAGATAAGAAAGCCGAGCCCGTAGCCGTCCGGGTAGAGCAGACTGCCGGGCAGTCCTGCCACGCAGCGGCAGACCCAGAAGATCAGCCGCACGATCCAGGCCAGAGCCGTGCCCGCCCAGCTTCCCAGCGTTGCGGAGATCAGCCCGAGCGCGAGCACGACAAGGCTGCCGCTCAGGCAGAGGGCGGCGGGAAACAGGATCAGCAGATTTGTCAGCACCGCGTAGCACGGCACGGAGCCGAAGGCTGCAGCAGCAATTGGAGTGGTAAAGATGAGCGCGCCGAGCGAAGCGGCGACGCTTGCGCAGAGCGCATGTACGATGCGCCGCAGGCCCCGCAGCAGAAAGCCGCGCAGCCGAGGCGGCAGCCGTTTGAGGCCGTACCAGCGCAGCAGCCGCCGAACCGGCGGCAGCGCTTCCAAACCGTCCAAAAGCCGCGGCGTGACAAGCAGCAGCCCGGCAACGGACGCGAAGGAGAGCTGAAAGCTCAGATCCGCGACGACCCAGGGATTGTGCAGCAGCAGAACCAGCCCGGCCAGCGCCAGCGCGCTCGGCGGGTCGTGCTCCTCCTGAAACAGCGGTGCCAGCAGCATCGGAACCAGCATCACGGCGGAGCGCACCACGGAGGGCGAGGCCCCGGTCATCAGCACGAAGAGCAGGAGCAGCGGCAGGCCGAGTATGGCGCTGACGCGGCCCCGTCCTGTGAGCAGCCACAGGATTGCGATCAGCATGGACACGTGCAGCCCGGACACCGCCAGAACGTGGGAGGCCCCCGCCTGTGACATCGCGTCGCGATCCGACACGGACAGACCGCTGCGGTCTCCCGTCAGCATGGCCCGGGGCAGGCCGGAGGCGTCGGCGGGGATCAGCGCAGAAAGACGTCCGGAGATGCGGCGGCTGAGCCGAACCGGGAAGTAACGGAGCGGGCTTCCGCCGTCCGCAACGGCGTCGACTTCGCCGGAGGCAGTCAGCAGGATCCCCTTCGTCCGGAGGTCCAGCCGGGTCTCGCCGTCGGCGGTACGGTCCGCCTGCCGCAGGGTGAAGCTTCCGGCAATCAGATCGCCGGGCTCCAGCGCGGGGAGTTCCCCGTGCAGATAGAAGCGGGTCTTGGTCCGTTGGCCGGAGACCGTGGCCCAGGCGTCCACGCGGTGGCCGTAATCGGTCTGGATGGGGTAGTCGCAGAGCTCGGCCTCCAAACGATCATACTTGCCCTCGGCGTTCCGAGTGGGGGAGAGCGTCAGCGCGTCATAGCCCAGACACCAGAGCAGCCCCGCCGCCAGTCCCAGAACGACGCAGCAAACGCGCCGAAGCACAGGGCGGGCGGCGTTTTGCCCGCCGCGTGCGCGCAGCAGGAGCAAAGCTGCGGCGAAAACGGTCCCCGTCAGCGCAACCCAAAGCAGCCACCCTGCGGGCAGCAGATAGACGCAAAGAAGGCAGGCCACGCAAAGGCCGATGGTAAACCACATGAGCCGTCGCATGACCTGCCCCCCTTGGGAATGATGAATGATGAATTATAAATGCTGAATAATGGGTGCGTAAAACAGCATATTACGATTCACGGATTCATTCGGACTTCCGATTAGTTAAACGTACCCAGCTCCTTGCCGGCCAGCACATGGAAGTGCAGATGATGGACGGTCTGACCGGCCGATTTGCCGCAGTTGGTCACGACGCGGTAACCGTCGGAGATGCCGAAGATCTGGGTCAGCAGAGAGATGACCGCAAAGATATGACCGACCATCATTGCGTCGTCATCGGTGAGTTCAACTGCGGAGCCAATGTGCCTTTTGGGAACAACCAGGAAATGCGTGGGAGCCAGAGGCTTTGTGTCGTTGAAGGCGACACAGATGTCGTCCTCGTAGAGCTTCTTCGCCGGAATGGTTCCGTCAATAATTTTGCAGAATGAGCAGTCTTCCATGTTTTTCTCCTCCATTTTATTCTATGTAAGTCGGCAGTTTTTCCAATTCTTTCTTTAAGGCTTCCATATCCTTGCAGCCGCCCATGGCGGAGTCGGGCTTGCCGCCGCCGCTGCCGCCGCAGGCTGCGAGGATATTCTTTACCAAAACTCCGGCCTTGACGCCCTGCTTGACGGCGTTTGCGCCGCAGACGGCCAGCACGGAGATTTTGCCTTCATGTTCGGAGGCCAGAACGCCTACCACGTCGGGGTCCCTGTCGCGGAGCAGGTCGCCGAACTTTCGCAGATCGGCCACGTCCATTCCGTCGCGGACGGTGCTCAGCAGGTGCAGACCCTTGACTTCTTTGGCGTTCGCGATGAGCTGCTGCAGCTCGCCTGCAAGCTGCTTGTCCTTCATGGCCTCAAGCTGCTGGCGCAGCTCCTTGAGCTCGTTCACAGTGGCTTCGGCCTTGCGGAGCAGTTCGCCGGGGCTGGTTTTCAGGACCTCGGCGGTCTGATTCAGCGTGGCTTGGAAGCGGTCGAGCTCGTCGAGCACGGCAGGGCCGGTGATGGCCTCAATCCGGCGCACGCCGGAGGCTACGGAGCCCTCCGAGACGATCCGGAACAGGCCGACCTCGGCGGTGCTGCGCAGATGCGTGCCGCCGCAGAACTCCAGGGACGGACCCATCTTGACCACACGGACTACGTCGCCGTATTTCTCCCCGAAGAGGGCGGTCGCGCCCAGCTTCTGGGCCTCGGCAATGGGCAGGACCATGGTCTCCACGGGACAGTTTGCGAAAATCAGCCCCGTGACCCGGTCGTTGACCTGCCGCAGTTCCTCCGGCGTCATCGCGGAGAAGTGGGTGAAGTCGAAGCGCAGATGGTCGGGCTCCACCAGAGAGCCTGCCTGGTGGCAGTGATCTCCGAGGACCTGCTCCAGCGCCTTTTGCAGCAGATGGGTGGCGGAGTGCGCCCGGCGGATGGCCTGGCGGCGGGGAACGTCGATCTGCGCCAGCGCGACGTCGTCGGGCTTGATCTCGCCGCTGACCAGCCGGCCGTGGTGCAGATACTTGCCGCCCTTATCCTTAAGGACGTTGCGGACCTCAAA
>CAMKED010000084.1 GCA_946411475.1 uncultured Clostridia bacterium
ACCGACCCCTGGGGCATCAAGGTCAACCGCGTGGAGCTCAAGAACATCCTGCCTCCTGCCGATATCCAGAACTCCATGGAGAAGCAGATGAAGGCTGAGCGTGACCGCCGTCAGGCCATCCTGCAGGCCGAAGGCCAGAAGCACTCCGCCATCCTCGTGGCCGAAGGCGAAAAGGAATCCGCCATTCTGAAGGCCAGCGCCGAAAAGGAAGCTGCCATTCTCAGAGCCGAGGCCGAGAAGCAGGCTGCCGTCCTCAAGGCCGAAGGCCAGGCCCAGGCCATTCTGGCCGTCCAGAAGGCGACTGCCGACGCCCTGAAGATGTTGAACGAGGCCCATCCCAACGACCAGGTCATCAAGCTCAAGGCCCTCGAAGCCATGCAGAAGGTGGCCGACGGCCAGGCGACCAAGCTCATCATCCCCAGCGATATGCAGGGTCTCGCCGCCCTCGCCGGCGGCCTGAAGGAGATCGTCAAGGACTGATTCAGTGACGCCCATGCGGCGGAAATCATCCAATAGAGGTTCAATCCGATGAAATCAGACGAGACCATCATTTTCCTGTTAAAGATCCTGATTTTCTTTGCCATCGTGATCACGCTGCTCCTGGCCGGGTTTATCATGTCCGGCGGCCAGGGTGGAAATGATTTCGCGACGTTCCTGATGGGAGCCGGTGTGTATCTGAGCATTCCCGCCGTGTTCGCCGGCCTGCTGGGTCTGACCGCGCGGAAAAAGAAGGATCGTCAGCACGATTCCAAAGAAGAATGAAACGCTGAAAAAGCGCCCGCAAGGGCGCTTTTTCATTCTTACATCTTACCTCTTATTTGTGTTACCTGTCCACGCGGCTTTTAGCCGCGCCACGACCTCGCCCACCCGTTCTGTGGGCAGGCCGCCGTAGCCGAGGATCAGCGTGGACGGCGGCGGGGCAATTTCGCGGCAGAATTCGGACAGACCACGCAGCGGAAGCCCCGCTTCCGCGGCCCGGCGCAGGAGCTCCGCCTCGTCATAGCGCGGCAGGAAAACCAGAAAATGGATCCCGCCGTCGGCCCCGGAGACGTTGAGCCCGGGAATCCCGCTCAGAGCAGCCAGCAGGGCGGCCCGGCGGTCCGCATAGCGTTTGCCGACGCGGCGCAGATAGCGCCCGTAGTAGCCCTCGGCCAGAAAGCGGGCCATGACCGTCTGCTCGTAGCGCGACACGGTGGGCTGCTGCCGTCCGTAGAGCGCCTGCCAGCGCGGCAGCAGGGAAGCAGGCAGCACCATGTAGGCCAGACGGATCGCGGGCGCGAGGCTCCGGGAGAAGGTCCCAGTATAGACGACCCGCCCGTGCCGGTCCATGCCCTGCATCGAGGAGATCGGCCGCCCGCCGTAGCGGAATTCGCTGTCATAGTCGTCCTCAATGATCCAGCGCTCGCCCGAGACGGCCCAGTGCAGCAGCAGCGAGCGCCGCGAGGCGGGCATCGTGATCCCGAGCGGGAACTGGTGCGAGGGGGTCAGATAGGCCACGGTGGCCCCGCTTCGTTCGAGCGCCTCGGCGTCCATGCCGCTGCCGTCCATCGGCACCCAGCGGATCGCCCGCCCCCGGGCCGAAAGACTGCGTTCCATCGCCGGATAGCAGGGGTCCTCCATCGCGTAGACGGCCTCCGGGCCGAAGAGGGTCATGAGCTGGCCCATCAGGGTCTCCATGCCGGAGCCGACCACGACCTGCTCCGGCGCGCAGCGCACGCCCCGGTATTCGTTCAGCAGCCGCGCCAGCGCCTCGCGCAGAGCGGGTTCCCCCTGGGGCTCGCCGCGTTGCAGCAGCTCCGGGGAGTTGTAGACGACCTCCTTGTAGAGCTTGGCCCAGGAGGCGTAGGGAAAGAGCGACACGTCCACCGCCGAGGTGGACAGCAGCGCCGCGTCGGCGCTTTTTTTTCGTTCCGGAATGTAGGGACAAGCATTGCTTGTCCGTTCCTTCGGCTTTGAATCGGGGATGGGATGGAGATCGCCAGCCGGTCGATTGCTTGCTTCGCAAGCCGGACAAGCAATGCTTGTCCCTACGGTGGGAGTGGATAGATAGTCTTCCACGAAATACCCGCTGCGGGGCCGGGATTCCACGTAGCCCTCGGCCAGCAGCAGCTCGTAGGCTGTCTCGACCGTGGCCCGGCTGACGCCGAGCTGCGCGCAGAGCTCCCGCTTGGAGGGCAGCTTTTCCCCGTGGCGCAGCGTGCCGTCGCGGACAGCCTCCGCCACGGCCGCGTAGAGCTGATCGTACATGGGCGTCCGCCCCTTGGGATCGAGGGTGAGGGTGAAGGAAAACATGGGATACTCCTTTGGGTTCAGGGTTCAGAGTTCAGAGTTCAGGGTTCAGAGTTCAGGGTTCAGAGTTCAGAGTTCAGAGTTCAGAGTTCAGGGTTCAGAGTTCAGGGTATGACCTCCCCTGCAAGCAGGGGAGGGGGACCGCCTCAAGGCGGTGGAGGGGTGGCTGTTGTTTGTAATAGCTTCCGTAGAGTTCAGGGTTCAGGGTTCAGAGTTCAGAGTTCAGAGTTCAGAGCCTGCAGCGCGGGCAATAGGCAATAGGGGACGCGAGGATGAGCCCGTAGGGGCGGCCACTGGCCGCCCGCAGCCCGCAGAGGGCTCAGGCAATAGGCACCAGGCAATAGGCAATAGGGGACGGGGGACACGGATTCTTCGCTGTCCCTTCGACTGCGCTCAGGGCAAGGCAGAATGACAGGCGGGAAAGTCTGTAGCGCCGGCTATTAGCCGGCCAAGGCCGATTGATAATCGGCACTACCGAATTATAGAATCGGCAATCTGCAAAACACAGACAGTTTCAACTTTCAATTTTCAACTCTCAATTTCAATAATCTGGCCCTATAAAAAGTTTCAAAACTGAGCATATACACAGGGCCAGATTGTGCTATAATCATAGCCGAAGACAGAACGATTGTCAATCGTTTGGGAGGCTGAAAACATGAAAAATTCCATCAAGATCCATCACATTGTCTACACGGCGCTGATGGCTGCAATCATCTTTGCGGTCGTCAGCCTGTTATCTTTCCCGTTTATGGGCACGAAGCTCCATCCGAGCAACGTCTTCGATCTGCTGGCGGGTCTGATCTTGGGGCCCTGGTTCGGCGGTTTGGCTGCGGGCATCGGCAACTTCCTCTACGACATCGTCCACGGCTACGGAATTCTGGAGGCGCTGGTCACCTTTGCCATGAAATTCTTTGCGGCCATGCTGGCCGGCCTGATTTCGGGCGCCTACCGGAAAGAGGGCAACATGCTGAAGGGCAGCGAACACGTTCGCGTCATTCTGGGCTGCCTGGCCGGTGCGCTGGGCTACGTTGCCCTGTACATGCTCAAAACCTTTGTCAAGCAGCACTATGTCGGCGGCGTTCCCCTGGAGGGAACCTGGATCGCCATGCTGGAAAAGCTGCCCGGTTCGCTCATCAACAACGGCTTTGCGTTTGTCGTCACGCCCATCCTGTACACCGCCCTGCGTCCAGCGCTGAACCGCATCGGCGTGATCGAGCAGCTTCGCCCGAAACAATAACAACACCGGAATAGGAGATCTGAAAATGGATTACAAGCGTATTTTAACCGTGCAGGACATTTCCTGCGTGGGCCAGTGCTCCCTGACTGTTGCCCTGCCCATTCTGTCTGCGGCGGGCCACGAGACCGCCATCCTGCCCTCCGCCGTCCTCTCCACCCACACCGCCGGCTTCTCCGGCTACACCTTCCGGGATCTTACCGAGGATCTGCCCGGGATCACCGCCCACTGGAACAAGGAGGGCATCCGCTTCCAGGCCATCTACACCGGCTATCTGGGCAGCGCGGAGCAGATCGCCGCGGTGAAGGAGATCTTTCGGACCTGCGCTGCCGAGGGCTGCGTGAGCATTGTGGACCCCGCTATGGCCGATAACGGCAAGCTGTATCCGGGCTTCGATATGGCCTTTGTGGAGCAGATGAAGACCCTGGCCTTCCAGGCGGACATCATCCTGCCCAATATCACCGAGGCCTGCCTGCTCACCGGCTGGCCTTACCGGGAGCAGTACGACGAAAGCTATATCAAGGGTCTGCTGGACAGCCTCCGCTCCGCCGGCGCCAAGACCATCGTGCTTACCGGCGTCAGCTACGAGCCTGAAACCACCGGCGTGGTGGTGCTGGAGGGCGACGATTGCCGCTACTACCGGCACAAGCGCTACGAGAAGGGCTGCCACGGCACCGGCGACGTGTACGCCTCCGCCTTTGTCGGCGCTCTGGTTCGGGGCAAGACGCCCTACGACGCCGCCCGGATCGCCGCAGACTATACCCTGCGCTGCATCGAGGTCACCCGTCCCGATCCCACGCATTGGTACGGCGTGAAGTTTGAGCCCGTCCTGGGCGAGTATATTCGGATGCTCGAAGCTTAAATTGCGAAGCAGCCGTCCTGATTTCCTTGTACGTATCTGTTCAGTCGTCCCTTTCCTGCGTAGGGCGGCCACCTGTGCTCTTTATGGGTAGACCCCTGGCCGCCGGAAGCACGGAAAAAACAGGGAGCACGGCGGCCTGTGGTCAGGCCGTCCTACGGTGCGACTGAACAGATACCCTTGTACCTGGAAATCAGGGCGGCTGTCTGCATATCCGATAGCCTTGCTGAATACATTGTCACAGATCATTCAGTGAGGTGGACAAATGGAATACGTTACCAATCAAATTCGGCTTTGCGGGACCATGGAATCGGCCCCGAGCTTTTCCCATGAGAACCACGGCAGGCAGTTTTACAGTTTTTTGCTCGGCGTGGAGCGCCTGTCCGGAACGGTGGACCGGCTGCGGGTGCTGGCCGATCTGGCCCTGCTGAACGCCGCGGAATGTGCCTGGGGGGAGCGGGTCCTGGTCACGGGCCAGGTCCGGTCCTACAATCAGGTGGACGAGACCGGGCGGCACCTGATCGTCTCAGTCTATGCCGAGCACATCGAGCTCACCGACGAGGAGCCGGACGACGTCGTGACCCTGAGCGGCACGCTCTGCCGCGACCCGGTCTATCGCCGCACGCCCCTGGGCCGGGAGATCTGCGACGGCATGCTGGCCGTAAACCGGAGCTATCGCCGGGCGGACTATCTGCCCTGCATCTTCTGGGGCCGGACGGCCCGACAGATCGCGACCCTCTCCGCCGGTGCGCGGATCACGCTGACCGGGCGGCTGCAAAGCCGGGACTATAACAAGACCCTGCCCGACGGGGAGACCGAGACCCGCACCGCCTACGAGATCTCCGCCGTCACCGCGGAGCTGATCAGAGATTGATGAAAAAAATTGAAATTGGAAAGTTGAAAGCTATGGTATCGTTTAAATTGCCAATTGAACGATGAATGGAAAGAAAGAAGCTTTTCGGTGTTTTTTCGTTGTTTGGAGGTATCTGCTCAGTCGCACCTGCTCCGTAGTGGCCGCGCACCTGCGCGGCCATGGCGCGGATTGCTATTTCGGGGCTTTATGGCCGCGCAGGTGCGCGGCCACTACGACCCTGCTGAACAGATACGATAATAGTATGAAATACCCGTCCGCCGCGGATTGCGTCGGACGGGTATTTCCGTTGGCTTAGTGCTTGCAGTTTTTGGTGTTGCAGTCCTCGCAGTCGGTGCCGCGGGGATCCACCTCGTCGTTGATCCGTTTGTATTCCAGATCCGTGGTGGGCGTCACGTAGTTGGGAATCTCCAGAGCGTTGCCGACCTGGGGGATTTCCGTGCTTTGCTTGCGATTCTTTTTCGACATTTTGCATCCCTCCGCGCATAGAATGCCCGGAAAGAATCAAAATATGTATGCTGCGAAGTTGACCGACAAGTAAGAGGAACTGAATAGATTCGAGGTAAGAATGAAAAGGTAAGAGGTAACTCTTGTAGGGGCGGCGCCTACGACGCCCCGTGGGTTTTCGTCCGCACCCGTTTCCGCGGCGGCGCTTACTTTTTGTTCCGCAGGGCCTTGGCTACGGCCAGGACCAGGCCGTAAAGCACCCCGGCGACGGGCCAGACGATCCAGGTGATCTGCCAGTCGTTGGTGAGGAAGCTCCAGGTCAGATAGCCAGCCGTGGCGGCGCACCAGTAGACTGTGGAAATGGTCTCATTGCGCTTGTTTTCGGTCTTTTTTTCTCTGGAATAATCGCCGTCTTCCAATAGCATCTGATAAGCGCCCCAGAGCATGGAACTATGAACGATCAGATGAACGCCTGCCGCCGCCAGGGCCAGCAGGAGCCCGATGGAAACGACGTGCGGGAAGGCTTTGTCGGGGGTTTCGCCCTCTCCGAAAAAGATCAGTGAGAGGAAGAGCGGGATCACGGCGAGCACGCACAGCAGGATCCCGATGGTGAGCCGGAGATTGAAGCTTCCGCGGAACTTTTCCCGGCGGTCCTTGACCATGCCGTCCACGCCGTAGGCGGTTTCGATCTGCTCTTTTTCCAGATATTCAAAGCGGCTCCCTTTCAAACCTGTGGTGACGAAGAGGGCCACGGCTGCGCCGACCAATAAAATCAGAGCGACCAGCCCGATGCCGACGGCCTGGGCCTGCGTCAATGCCAGCTTCCCGGCATCCTGCGCGCCGCCGAGCACGATCAGCAGAATGGGAGAGAGAATGCACAGCGTCACGCCGATGGCGATCCGGCGGGCGGATTGCGTGCGGTGCGCCAGAAAGGCAGTGGCCTCCTCCATGGAGACCTGCCGGACAGGCAGGTCGGTATCCGGGGTGGGGACGGTCTCCCTGCCGATGGCCTCGGGGCCCAGCTCGTCCTTTAATAAGTAGTCGGTGCT
>CAMKED010000085.1 GCA_946411475.1 uncultured Clostridia bacterium
CCATCATTGATTACGCCAGCAACAATCTGATCAGCAAGTACGGTCCTCTCGACGCTGAGATGGCCGGCAAGGGCGTCAACTCCATCGAAGGCATCAAGATGATCGACGACTACACCGTTTCCGTCACCGTAAACGGCTACTCCGCTCCCGCTATCTACAACATTCTCGGCATCTACATCACCCCGCTGCACTACTACGGCGATACCGACAAGTGGGATCCCGACAATGGTATGTACGGCTTCGAGCGCGGCAATCTCGAGAAGCTCAAGGCTCTGACCGAGGTTCCCCGCGGCGCCGGTCCGTACGTCTACGAGTCCTACAAGGACAAGGTTGTTACCTTCAAGTCGAACGAGAACTACTTCAAGGGTCAGCCCAAGATCCCGACCATTCTGTTCAAGGAAACCACTGCTGCAGAAGTCGCCACCGCTGTCAACACCGGCGACGCCGACGCGGGCGAAATGACCGGTTCCCGTACTCGTTTCGAGGAAGTTGCCAACTACAACTCCAACCACGAGATCACCGGCGACGTCATCACCACCTCCAAGGTCGACAACCTCGGCTATGGCTATATCGGCATGAACGCTGACACCATCAAAATCGGCGACGATCCCGCTTCCAAGGAATCCAAGGCTCTGCGCAAGGCCCTGGCTACCATCCTGGCTGTGTACCGCGACGTGGCTTACGACTCCTACTACGGCGAAGCTGCTTCCGTGATCCAGTACCCGATCTCCAACACCTCCTGGGCTGCGCCGCAGTCCTCCGACCCCGACTACAAGATCGCTTTCTCTCAGGACGCACAGGGCAACGATATCTACACCGCTTCCATGAGCGCCGACGAGAAGTACGCTGCTGCGAAGGCCGCTGCGCTGACCTGGTTCGAGGCTGCCGGCTACACCGTGGCTGACGGCAAGGTCACCGCTGCTCCCGAGGGCGCCAAGCTCTCCTATGAGGTCATCATCCCCGCCGACGGCCAGGGCGATCACCCCTCCTACACCGTTCTGACCATGGCCAAGGCCGCTTTCGAAGAAATCGGCATTGAGCTGGTCATCAATGACCCCGCTGATTCCAACGTCCTGTGGAACCGTCTGGACGCCGGCGATCAGGAGATGTGGTGCGCCGCTTGGAACTCCACCATTGATCCCGATATGTACCAGGTCTACCACGGCAACAACATCGTTGGTAAGGGCGGCACGGACTCCAACCACTATCACATCAACGATGCGAAGCTGAACCAGCTCATCATGGACGCCCGTTCCTCCGACGACCAGGCTTTCCGTAAGTCCACTTACAAGGAATGCTTGGACATCATCGTTGACTGGGCCGTCGAGATCCCCGCTTATCAGCGTCAGAACTGCATCATCTTCTCCACGCAGCGCATCAACATCGACACCATGACCCCCGACATCACCACGTTCTGGGGCTGGATGAACGACATCGAGAACCTCGAGATGAAATAATTCCCCCACAAAATAACAGGCAGGCAGCCCCGGCTTCGGGGCTGCCTGCTGTTTTATTCTCATATTTACTCGTTGATTTCTTCGGTGCGATAGATGAATTTCACGGTGCCGCTCATGTTCTGGGCCAGACCGGTGAAGCTCTGATATGCGTTGGAGAGCGAGGAAATCGCGCGCAGCCGATTGAGCAGGGCGGGCAGATCCTCGTCCACAGCCTCCAGGATCTTGGAGATTCCTTCATCGTAGAATTTCTGCAGGCCGTCGGAGAGCGCCATCGCGCCGTCGCGGAGCTGGGTCACGCCGTTCTTCAGTGCAGGCATGGAAGCCTGTAATTTCGCGATTCCGTCGTAGAGGGAGGCTTGACCGTTCGCAAGCGTATCCGCGCCGGTTTTCAGCGAAGCGGCTCCTGCAGAGAGCTTTTCGGTCCCGTCCGCAAGGCTCGCGGCTCCGGCGGACAGTGTGCCAGCTCCGCCCGCGAGCTCTTTCGCGCCGGAAGCAAGCTGACCGGCTCCGGCTGCAAGGGCCGACGCGCCGTTGGAAAGATCATACGCGCCGGATTTCAGGGTCTCTGTTCCGGCCGACAGCTTTTTCGCGCCTTCCGCCGCCGCGCTGACGCCGTTGGTATAGGCAATCAGGCCGAGATAGAACGCATTATAGCTGTCCAGTGAGGTCTTCAGGGCGATGATCTTCTGCGCACCTTCCGAGGCGGCAGCAAGCTGCGCCTGGACCTCGGGACCCGCCATCGTGTCGGCAATTGCCTTCTGAATCTGTGCATCCACGTTCTGCGCAATGACGGTCTGAATCTCGTCAGAGGCCATCTGCTGCTCGGTCAGGGCTGCAATCGTCGCCTGCACTGTCTCGCTCTGCATCTGTTTGTCGACTGCTGCGGCAATGGCGGCCTGAACCTCGGCGCTGTTCATCGCAGTATCAAGCTGTGCCTCGATCGTCTGCTGAACCGCCTCGCTCTGCATCTGCTCGTCGGTCTGTGCCTCGATCGTCTGCTGCACGGTCTCGCTTGCCATCTGGGCTTCGATCTGGGCCGCGATAGCAGCCTGGACCTCTTCGCTGATCTGTCCGGCGGCCACAGCCGCGTTATAGCTTTCCACATCCATGCCGGTAGCGGCAAGAATGACCTGCGCGGTCACGTTCTCACGCACGGCGGCCTCGACCTGCATCCGAACCTGTGCCCGGACGGCAGTCTCAACCTGAGGCCGAATTTGCTCGCGCACGGCAGGGATTACCTGGGCTTCCACCTCGGCGCGCACCGCCGCGGTGACCTTGCTTTCGACTTCTGCACGGACGGCAGCGGTCACCTGCTCGGTAATGTAATCCCGTTTTGCCTCCACCGCCGCGGTCACGGCGGCAAGCACCTTCTGATAAACCGCATCCTCATCCAGAGAAGCGATCAGCGCGGTCAGGAGCTCTGCGTAGTTGGAGACGGTCAGCGTCGGGCAGTCCAGTCCGGCCGCAGCCAGTTGGCTCTGCGCCGTTCCCAGCAGGGTGTTGAACACCTGCAGCGCACCGCCGCTCAGGGCAGCGCTGTTGGCGTCCAGTGTGGCAAGTCCGTCCGCCAGTTCCTTGGCGCCGCCGGCCAAATTCATCGCGCCGTCACGCAGGGCAGCTGCTCCGTTGGACACGGCAGCGGAGCCTTCCTCCACGGAGCTCGCGCCGGAGGCAAGGCTGTCCGCGCCGCCAGCCAGGGTCGCCGCACCGGCGGCCAGGGTCCCGGCGCCCGCGTTCAGATCCTGCGCGCCGCCGGCCAGCGTTCCGGCGCCGGCAGCCAGCTCGTCAGTCCCGTTTTTCAGCTTCAAGGCGCCGTCTGCCAGAGCGTCAACGCCATCAGACAGCTCGCCGGTTTTTTCCAGCAGCGTGCACAGGCCGTCGTAGAGGGCGGAAGAACCGTCCAGAAGCTGATTCATGCCGTCCACGAGCTGATTCAGAGAATCCTCCAGCTTCTCGGCGTCCGTGTCCTCGGTCAGTTTGTCAGGGTCGAAAGCATTGAATGGCTCGTTCGTGACCACGGTGAGGCCCATGCCAAGGGAAAAATCAGCGGCGTCGGCGGAAATCTCCACCGCGTCAGGGAGCTCCAGCTTCCCCTCGGAGATCCCCAGATCCTCCTGCAAGCCCGGGAAGGCCAGGCCGATTGCGAAGGTCCGGCTGCCGTCGTTGACCAGCTTGCCGTTGGTCACTGTGACGTTGGAGAAGTGTTCGCCGTCCAGCATCAGACCGGTCAGGACCGCGAAGGGAACGTACAGGGTCTCCTGCTTCCCGTCGAGCTCCACGCGTTTCGTTTCGTTGTTGCTGAATTCGTAGCGGATCACAACGTGACCGCTCTTTCCGGCAATTTCTTCGGCGGAAAGCTCGGTTCCGTCCAGAAAATAGCGCACCTTCATGGAAACAGGAGGGGTCTTCTCCGTCACGCCGCGATAGGAGATGGCTTTCCCGTTGGCGTTCCAGGTCAGCACCGTTCCGTTCTGGGTAAAGGTCTCGTTGCCGTCCACGTTCTCAATGTCGTGCAGGTCAGAGACGTCAGAGATCGTCGCGCTGCCGTCCGGGTTGCCCAGCCGGTCGCTCACGATGATGTTCTTGACCGCGCCGTTCGCGTCCGTGAGAACGAAGACGGTCTCTTCCTTTCCCTCTGCTGCGGAGGAAATCAGGGTTTCGGGCGTGTCATATTGCTTCGTCTGCTGCGCCGCAGCTTCCGCTGTCTCAGCGCCGTTCCGCTGCAGGCCGGTTGCCGCGCAGCCGGTCAGCAGGGCCACGCAAGTCAGGCAGCAAATCAATTTTTTCCATTGCTGTTTCATTTTGCAGAACCCTCCTTCAAGGTTTTTTGATTTCCGATATGGCGCATTCCCAGCGTCGTGCTGCAAATGATCCGGTCACAGAGCAGCAGCAGCGCGGGCAGCGCAATGATGACCATGAAAATACTGATGATTGCGCCGCGGGCCAGCAGCATGCACATAGAGCCCACGATGTCGATGTCCGAGTACAGGGCCACGCCGAAGGTGGCGGCAAACAGGCCAAGGCCGGAGACGATGACAGACGGGATGGAGGTCGCAAGCGCGGTCTTTACCGCCGCACACCGATCCGCGCCACCGATGCGTTCCTGCTTATAGCGGGTCGTCATCAGGATGGCGTAGTCCACCGTGGCGCCAAGCTGGATCGTGCTGATGCAGATCGGCGCGATGAAGGGCAGGCTCTGACCCAGATAATGCGGCAGGCCCAGGTTGACAAAAATGGCCGCCTCGATGACTGAGATCAGAATGACCGGGAGCGTCAGGCTCTTCTCCACCAGGGCAATGATCACGAAAATTGCCAGAATCGAGATCAGGTTGACCACCTGGAAGTCGTGATCGGTCGTTTCGATCATGTCCTTCATACAGGGCGCCTCGCCGATCAGCATACCGTTTGGATCGTATTTCTTGAGGATTGCGTTCAGCGCGTCGATTTGCACGTTCACGTCGTCGCTTGCAACGCGGCAGGCGGAATTGATCAGGATCAACTGCCAGTTCTCACTCTTGAGGACCGAAGTGAGCTTCTCCGGCAGCAGCTCCTCCGGGATTGCGGAGCCCAGGACGGATTCCATGCCCAGCACGTATTTCACGCCGCTGACCTGCTCCATTTCTTTCGTCATGGCGCGCACGTCTTTTGCAGGCAGCTTCGCGTCTACCAGCACCATGTGGGTGGAGGCGACGCCGAACTTGTCGCGCAGCTTATTGTTGGCGGTAACGAACTCCATGTCCTGCGGCAGGCACTCGCCCATGTCGTAGTAGACTTCGGCGTTGGTCTTTTCATAGCCGATCCAGGCGGGCGGGATCAGCAGCGCGAACAGGATCAGAAAGACGGGGAAGCACTTGACGATCCAGCCGGCAGGCTTCTCCATGTTGGGGATCAGCGCGCGGTGCTTCGTCTTTTGCAGCGGCTTGTCGAGCACAAGGATCATGGCCGGCAGCACGGTCACGCTGCCCAGCACGCCGAGGATGACGCCCTTTGCCATGACAATGCCGAGGTCACGGCCCATCGTGAAGGACATGAAGCACAGGGCGATAAAGCCGGCGACCGTCGTAATGGAGCTGCCCAGCACGCTCGTGAAGGTGGCGTGGATGGCGTTTGCCATAGCCTCGTTGCGATCGCTCAAGCTGCCAAGCTGCTCGTTGTAGCTGTGCCAGAGGAAGATGGAGTAGTCCATCGTCACGGCGAGCTGCAGCACAGCGGAAAGGGCTTTTGTAATGTAGGAGATTTCCCCGAGGAAGTAGTTCGAACCGAGGTTCAACAGGATCATCACGCCGATGGACGCCAGGAACACGAAGGGCACAACCCAGCTATCCAGCAGGATCAGCATGGCGGCCAGCGCCATGAGAACTGCAATGGCAACGTAGATCGGTTCCTCCTTCTCGCACAGGTCCTTCAGGTCGGTGACCAGGGCCGACATGCCGGAGACGAAGCACTGCTTGCCGGCAATGGAGCGGATCTCGCGGATCGCGTCCATGGTCACGTCTGCGGACGTGGAGCTGTCAAAGAAGATCGCCAGCATCGTCGCGTTGTCCGCATTGAATGCCTTGTAGACCTTTTCCGGCAGCAGCTCCATCGGAATGGAGAGGTCTGCGACGGAATCGTACCAAAGCACGGTCTCAACGTGCTCGACGTTCTGGAGCTTCTCGCGCAGGGCGGACACGTCTTTCTCAGGCATATCCTCCACGATCAGGAAGGAGAACGCGCCTTTGCCGAAGTCCTCCATCAGAAGATCCTGCCCCACGACGGTTTCCATATCCTTCGGCAGGTAGGTCAGCATGTCGTAGTTGACGCGGGTATTTGCGTAGCCGAACACCGCCGGAATCATCAGCAGCACGGCCAGAATGAGAATTGGGATACGCAGCTTGACCACGCCTTGGGCCAGCCGCATGGAGATTTGTTGTTTCATATTCACGCCTCCTGTTGTGCCCAATATACGCCAATTCACCCGGAAAGAAAATGTGCAAAGATGCGCCTGTGTCTGAAATTCAGACACAGGCGCATCTTTGTCCAAAGCGGGCGCACGCGGAATTGAAAATTGAAAGTTGAAAGGTATCTATTCAGTCGCACCTGCTCCGTAGTGGCCGCGCACCTGCGCGGCC
>CAMKED010000086.1 GCA_946411475.1 uncultured Clostridia bacterium
ATCATGCCGGACGTCCACACGGGGAAGGGCTGCACCATCGGCACGACCATGACCGTCGGCGAGTACGTGGTCCCGAACTTAGTGGGCGTGGACATCGGCTGCGGCATGGACGTGGTCCAGCTGAAGGAAAAGCGGATCAACCTGCCTGCCCTCGACTCGTTTATCAGCAAAAACATCCCCCACGGCAGAGACGTGCGGGAGAAGCCCCACCGCAACAGCGGACGGATCGACCTTTCCGAGCTGGAATGCTTCGGCAGCATCGATACCCGCCGTGCTTTGGAAAGCGTCGGCACTCTGGGCGGCGGCAACCATTTCATCGAGGTGGACCGGGACGAGGAGGATAATCTCTACCTGGTGATCCACACCGGCAGCCGGAACCTGGGCCTGCAGGTGGCGGAGTATTATCAGAAGCTGGCCTATGAGAACGTCGGCGGCAGGTCTCAGACCGAGATCCCCTTTGAGCTGGCCTATCTGACCGGCGAGGACCGGGACAGGTATCTGCACGACATGGCGATCATGCAGCGTTACGCGGCCCTCAACCGACAGACCATCCGGGACTGCATCCTGGACGGCCTGAAGCTCCACGAGGCGGACTTCTTCACCACCGTCCACAACTACATCGACCTGGAGCACGGCATCCTGCGGAAGGGCTCAGTCTCTGCAAGGGAAGGAGAGCGCCTGCTGATCCCGTTGAATATGCGGGACGGCGCCCTGATTTGCATTGGCCTGGGCAACGACGACTGGAATCAGAGCGCGCCCCACGGCGCGGGCCGGCTCTTCAGCCGCAGCCAGGCGGAAAGCAGCTTCACCCTCTCCGCCTTCAAGAAAAGCATGGAGGGCATCTATACCTCCACCGTCAGCCAGGACACCCTCGACGAGTGCCCCATGGCCTACAAGGATCCGCAGACCATCATCTCCGCCATCGGCGATACCGTCCGCATTGAAAAACAGATTCGCCCGATCTACAACTTTAAATCCAGCGACCGGTTTACGAGCAAAAAGAAAAAATAATGTCAGGAGATTTCAAAATGAAGAGAATCATAGTTTTGGCTTTGGCGGTACTGCTGCTTAGCGGCTTATGCGCCTGCGCGGCGCAGCAGCCTTCCGCGGACGTTCCGTCCGACAAGGAAACTGCGTCCGCGCCGATGGAAAGCTCTGCGGAAACGAAAGACAATAGCGGGCCGTCAGAAACACAGAAGGAATCAGAACCGGCAGTGACCCAGGCGGAACCGCAGACAGATTCTGAACCGACAGAAACCCAGACAGAACCGCGATCCCCGGAGCCGGAAACGAAAACCGTCAGCCTTACGCTTCCCTTCATGAACACAGAGGATTTTGTCAGCTTCTGGCCCGAGGATGGCGCACGATCCGCCGGCCTGTCTCTGGAGATCCCTGCAGATTGGACCGAGGACGCGGGATTGTTCTATTGCCCCCTGGACGGCGGTGTCCGCAAGGTGATGGAACCGGTCTGCCTGCTCAAGGAAATGGATGACGTGAAATGGGCGGAACTCGCTCAGTTCGATCTCACGCAGCCCGACGGCGAAACGGAATACCTTTCCGTGACCAGTGGAGTCGATGCAAACGGACGGGATTATATCTGGCTTTTGGGCAAGAGCTGGCCGGAAGGCGGCACCATCAGCGTTTGGTATCCCTGCTTCTGCTATTTGCGAGACACGACCGGAACCACCGTGGTCCTGACCTATTATCTGATGGACCCGGAGGCTCAGGCGGCAAAAGAAGAGCTGGTGGAGATTATTGACAGCATACGAATAGATTATTAAAAAGAGATATCTGTACGGAAAAGCTGAATCAAACCGTCGAGCAGGTCAAGAACGATCCCGCCTTCCGGCGCATGATGGAGAACGAAGGCGCCCTGAAGATCGCGGACAAGATCATCGCCGGCAACAGCTCCCTCACCGACGCCTATCTCAAGGCGAAGGATCAGGTCGCCATCCAGAATCGGCAGACGGAGTACCAGGAAGCCAACAACGGCATCCGGGAGCTCGGCGAGGGCGGAGTCCCCGCGGCCATGACCAGCGAGGACAAAAAGAAGATGTGGGGAGACAATCCGATCCAGCTGTAAGGCCCCGGAAATCTTGACTGACGCCTGCGTTGATTCAAATGACTGACGAGGCTGCCTGCCTCTGACTGTCAGAAATTGGTTTGCCGTAAACAAAGAGTACGAATGCGGGACCCGGATGCATCCGGGTCCCGAAAATTTTTTTGGGGGTCCTTAACAGGGCGTATTATGGTACAATTCGTTTTCTATAATCTTAGCACAGGCGGTATCATAAGGGGTACCATCGATGAAAAAAGGAGGACAAAAAAATGAAGGAATGCATTTACAAAAGCTATGACGAGCTGCCGGTCATGCTGAACGTCGATATGATTGCCGGGCTGCTGGGGATCTCCGTCTCCGGAGCCTATGAGCTGATGCACGAGAAGGGCTTCCCGGCACTGAAGATCGGAACCAGGCTGGTGGTTCCCAAGTACAAGTTCATCTCCTGGGTGGACAAACAGACGGGAGGCGACTTATGAGTCGGCCGCTCTGGCCGCCGCTGAATCCCAGACCGTACTATTTCCCCGTGCCGAATGAGGTCTTCCGTCAGGAAATCTCTGCCGGTGAGTTTGCGATCCTCGCTTTCCTGTTGTCCCGCAAGGAGAGAAAGCTGGATCCGCCGACGCTGACAACGGTCCGGAAAAATCTCTGTCTCAGCCGGAACACGTTGAAAAAATATGTGTACCGATTGCAGAGGCGGGAATGGACCGTCGTGCAGCACCATCGGTTTTCTTTTCCTCTTGTTCTTTCGGTGCGGGACACGCTCCATCTGACGAACACGCTGAAGCCTCGCGTCGGTCATTTCTTTCCGATGCCGTATTGTATTTTCGGTTTCGGGTTGTCCGTGGGAGAGCTTGCGGTCTATGGCTATCTTCTGTATCGGGAGGACCGTAAGACCTATGAATGCTGGCCCAGCTTTCGTACCATCGGCGCGGCTCTGCACATGAGCAAGAATACCGTTCGGAAGTACGTTCATCTTTTGGAGAACAAGGATTTCATCACAACGGAGCCCACGACGGTCACGCGAAAAGACGGTACAAAATGGAACGGGAATCTGAAGTACCGTATCCGTCCGATCAAGGAGATCGTCGCGCAGCGGAACGCGGAGGAGCTGGCGCGCGCAGAACGGGAGCGCCAGCTCTACCGGGCCCAGAAGATCGCCGCGCGCACACCGGGTTTCACGGTACAGCCGAGTATCCCGGAAGGGAGGCCGTAGAGCCCTTTTCGGGGCGTTTTCGGGCGTCACGACGGGGAAGCAGGACAAAGTGCGGGGTCTACCCGCACACCACCACATCGGCTGGCAGAGCCGACCGAACGGGGGTTTTTCGGGGTTTTTGCGGTTATTTCACCTTGTCAAAACAGGGGTTGTAACAGGGGTCTATCGGAAGGAGCGTAATAATGGACGATAATAAGAAGAAATATGCCTACTGGATGAAGCCTTCGATGGTCGCGGAGATCGAAGCCTCGCTGGACTTGGCAAACGTAAAGTCAAAAGGTGAGTTCGTTTGCCAGGCAGTTGATTTCTATCTCGGCTATCTGAATCACAAAAAGACCGTCAACTATCTCTCGCCGCTGCTGCTCAGTGCCATGAAAAGTGAGCTCCGGTCGTCTGTGAAATTCCTTGGTGAAATGCTCTTCAAGCTGGCGGTGGAGCAGGCAGTCAGCAGCAATCTGTTCGCCGCGCAGTTTGAGTATGACCCTGAAGCGGTGGAAAGACTGCGGAAGGCCTGCGCGGATACCGTCGCTGAGATCAACGGAATCCTGACAGCAGAAGACGCGCACAAGTGGCAGCGGGAGGATTGGTAATGGCAAAAATCATTGTGACGAGCCGGTTCATTCGCAACTCGCCGAAGCAAAACGCCGGAAATCTTGTGAAGTACATGGGAACGAGAGAGGGCGTGGAGCGTGTTCGTTCTCCGGAAAAGCCTGCGCCTGCGACCGTTCGTCAGCAGCGTCTCATAAAAGATTTGCTGAAAGCTGACGCCGACGCGAAAAATTATTTGGAGTACCGGGACTATGAAAACGATCCGTCGAAGCAGAATGCCACGGAGTTCATCGACGCCTTCATCGAGCGAAACGCGGATCGCATCAACGAAGTCGATAAGCTTGTGAAGTACATGGCGGAGCGTCCCGGCGTGGAGAAGCTCGGCCCTCACGGTCTCTTCGGTCAGCTTGATGACAGGATCAACCTGGATTCCGTTGCCGAGGAGGTCGGTTCTCACACCGGTCCCGTCTGGACTTACGTGGTGAGTCTGCGTCGGGAGGACGCCGAGCGTCTCGGTTACAACAACGCCAACGCCTGGAAAGAGCTGGTGCGCCGCAACGTGACGGAGCTGGCGAAGGCCCACAACATCGCGCCGGATCAGCTCCAATGGTACGGGGCCTACCATGACAAGTCTCATCATCCCCACATGCATCTGGTGGTCTACTCGAAAGATCCCAGTCAGGGCTGGCTGACGAAGAAGGGGATCGACGAGCTGCACAGCTTCTTCGGCAACGATATCTTTCGCTTCGAACAGCAAAAACTGTTCCGGATGGAGACGGAACTGCGGAACAAGCTCAAGGATGAGACCGGCTTTGAGTTGCTGAAGAGAGTGGCAGAGGCAGAAAAGATGTACCAGCCTACGCCGGAATCGGTGATCCTGTTCCGAAAACTCTCCTCCCGTTTGAAAAATCTTTCCGGAAAAAAGCTCTACGCTTATCTCCCGAAGGACGTCAAAGAGATCGTGGATCAGCTCGTCTCGGACCTCGCAAAGAGCAAAGGGATCGCGCAGCTCTATGAAGAGTGGAACGAGGTCAACCGGGAGAAGCTGTCTCTCTACCGGGAAAAGAAAGAACCGGACCTTCCCTTGGAGGAGAATCCGGTCTTCCGAAGCATCAAAAACAAGATCATCATGGCGGCGATCGGACTTCCTCTGCCGGCGGATTACGATCCCGAGCAGGAGATCGGATACCCGGTGTCTGAAAAAGAGCTGGAGTACGCGGCCAAGGCTGCGAGGATGGGCGAGCATTTCCTTCCGCAGAACGCCTGCGCAGTGACGCAAGTGACGCAAGCGACGCTAAATTTTGCAGTGCCGCAAGTGCCGGAAGAGATCGAAGAGGCGGAGGAATTGAATCTGACGCCGGAGGATATAGCGCCAATCATTCCCATGACCTACGTCTTCAACAGTGATTATTCTTCCGGCGTCAGGGCTCCGTCCTGTATGGTGTCAGCGCTGACGGCGCTGGCCTATGCGCTGGCGATGATGATGGGAGAGGAACAGAATCGCAGGCTCAAGCATCTGCGCGGGCAGGTGGACAGAAAGCTTCGCTCGCAGATCGAAGAGAAGAAGGCAGCCCACGGTCTGAAAACGGACGGCAGCGTGCAAATCTATCAGGACTACGATCAAGAACAGTCATATTAACGCTGCGTTTGCAGAAGCGGTCTCTCCTGCGCAAAAGCTGTCCCAAGTGGAACAGGAGCCCGCAATCCCTTGCCCTGCCTCAAAAATCGGAGGCTGTTCCACTTGTTCCACCAAAAAACAGCATACCCCTGCATCTGCACGCGCCGGTTCCCCGGGTCGTGCTCCCGGAAGAAAAGATAACTTTCTGTGTCTGACAGATTTCAGACTGGATATTCGAAATCAGTTGTGGTACTTGTTGTAGCGGAGGTGAAACCTATGTCAGGAAAACGACCGGACGGAGACGGCCTCGTCCGCAAGCGCGGGGACGGCCGCTGGGAGGGCCGCATCGTCATCGGCCACAAGGAGGACGGGACGCCCATCTTCAAGTCCGTCTTCGCCAGGACTCAGAAGGAGCTGATGCCGAAGCTCCACAGCGCCATCGACTGCTACCGGGGCGCGGACCTGAGCGAGGAAGGGAACATGACGGTGGCGGAATGGATCGAGCGCTGGCTCACGTCCTACGCCGAGCCCATCCTGCGGGAGAGCACGGTCCGCGGCTACCGCAGCGACGCCAGGCATCATATCATCCCGGCTCTGGGAAAGAAGATGCTCCGCTCCGTCACCAAGCGGGACGTGCAGAAATTCTATAACGCCCTGGGCAGGAAGACCTACCACGCCGCCGACGGGACCGAGCGGCATCTTTCGGATGCCACGGTCCGCGGCATCCACATGCTGCTCCACGAGATCATGGAGGCGGCGGTGAACGCCAGACTGATCGTACAGAACCCCACCGAAGGCGCGGTGATCCCGAAGCTCGGCAGGGCTCCCAAGAAGATCCTCAACGAGGAGCAGCTGGAAAAGTTCATGGAGGCAATCCGGGCGGAGCCCCTGTGGTACGATTTCTTCTACACGGAGATCACCACCGGCCTTCGCCGGGGCGAGATCTGCGGCCTAAAATGGAGCGACCTCGACGAGACGGCGGGAACGCTGCGGATCTGCCGCTCCGTCCATGCGGCTCCCGGCGGCT
>CAMKED010000087.1 GCA_946411475.1 uncultured Clostridia bacterium
CCTTCTCTTCCAGGGTCTCGGTGGCTTCTTCCACAAAGTCCTCCACGGTGTCGGGCTTGTTGCAGCAGCAGTCCCCGTCGTCCTGGCAGCAGCACTTGCAGCCGAACTTCTTCTTGAGGATCAGCAGCACCGCGCAGATGGCGGCCAGCGCGCCGATCACGGCCAAAACGGTTTTGATGGTCTTATTCATGGTAGTTCCTCCTGTCGTAATAATTTGTTTCATTCAGTATAGCATATATTTTGCCCGGAAGCAAGAAAAAATTACGGGTTTTCATATTCTGCCAGAACAAATTCGATTTCCGTTTCCAATTCGTCCAGGCGTTCCAGCTTTCCCCGGTCCGCGGGGCTCGTCCGATAATAATACGGCGTCATGCGAAAGACGGCTTGAAGATCCGCCTGCCCCTGCAAGCGGATCCGTCCCGCAAGCTTTTCCGTTCCCAGCAGCCGGAGCCGCTCCGCCGCAGGCAGGGCCTCGTCGTTTTCGTAGGGCCTGTCGTAGACTGCCTGCTTGAGCCCGTACAGGTGCCGCCGTCCCGGAACCACCAGGGTCAGACGCCCGCCGGGACGAAGGACGCGGCAGAGCTCCGCCTCGCCGAACGGCGCAAAGAGCAGGGTCGCCCAGTCAAATGCGCCGTCCTGCACCGGAATGCGGGCGAGGTTTGCCACGAAGAGGGTCAGCCCGGCGTTCCGCTTGGCGGCGAGGCGCACCATCTCCCGCGCCAGATCGAAGCCGTAGACCGTCAGCGCCGGGTTCTGCCCCAGCGCGGCGGTGTAATAGCCCTCGCCGCAGCAGAGATCCAGCAGGGAGCCGGACCGGCCCGCAAAGCGCGCAGCCAGCGCGTCCCGCAGCAGGGCATAGTAGCCTTTGTTCAAAAAGTCCCGCCGATAGCGGGCGGCCTGCTTGTTGTCGCCCATGGCGTCCGCAGGCTTCGAACCGGTCAAGAGGTTAACGTAGCCTTCCTTCGCCAGATCGAAGCAGTGCCCGGACCCGCAGCGCAGCGAGCGCCCGTCTTCCGTAAATGCCTGCCCGCACACCGGACAGCGCAACAATTCATAGTTCATTGTCTGTCATCCTGAGCGGAGCGAAGCGGAGTCGAAGGATCCGTTTTCCCTCCAGCCATTTCATTTGCGATTGCAGCAAACTGCCCGATCGTCAGCGCCTCGCCGCGCACCGTCGCGGGCAGGCCGCAGGCCTCCAATACGCGGTTCACGCCCGCTTTGCCCAAGGCCGGGAAACCGGAACTCAGGGCGTTGGAGAGGGTCTTGCGCCGCTGCCCGAAGGCAGCCCGCACCACGCGGAAGAAGACGGCCTCGTCCTGCACGGGGCAGGGGGGCGTTTGCCTGGTTTTCAGCGTGATGACCGTGGAGGTTACCTTGGGCTGGGGCAGGAAGCAGGAGGGCGGCACGTCGAAAAGGATTTGCGGCTCGGCGTACCAATGGCAGAAGATCGTGAACGCGCTGCCGTCGCCGGAGCCGGGGGCGGCGCAGATCCGCTGCGCGACCTCCTTCTGGATCATGACCGTCACGGAATCAAAGCACCGGGCCTCCAGCAGCCGCGTCAGAATGGGCGAGGTGATGTAATAGGGCAGATTGGCGCAGGCCATCGGCCGCAGCCCGGGAAAGGCTTCGCGTACCGTCTCGGCCAGATCAAGCTGCATCACGTCGTCGAAACGGAGCTCCAGATTGTCGAAGTGTCCGACGGTTTTGGCCAGAATGGGCTCCAGCCGCCGGTCCAGCTCCACGGCCAGCACCTTGCCTGCGCGCAGGCAGAGCTGTTCCGTCAGCGGGCCGATGCCCGGGCCGACCTCCAAAACGCCTGCGTCGCGTTCCACCCCGGCCTCCTCGGCGATCCGCTGCGGCACCCAGGCCGCGGTGAGAAAATTCTGCCCCTTTGCTTTGGAGAAGTGAAACCCGTTCTCCTCCAAAAGCGCCTTCATCTGCTGTGCATTGCAAAGCTCCATATCATACCACCCGCATTCTCAATCCGTAGGGGCGCACAGCGTGCGCCCGTGTTACACGCCTATTGTACATGATTTTTGGGAAAAAAGAAAGATGATCTTTCTTTTTTCCGTGAAATGATGAATTATCTTGCCAAAGCCCGGCCGAACTGCTATAATAACAACAGGATACCCAATCAAATCACAAGGAGGACCATCACATGAAATACGTTTGCAACGTCTGCGGCTGGGTCTACGACGAGGACGAGACCGGCGTGAAGTGGGAAGACCTTCCCGAGGATTTTGCCTGCGAGCTCTGCGGCGTGGGCAAGGAGGATTTTTCTCCCGAGGAGTAACAGACTTCATCCCCCGGCTCGACCGGGGGATGATTTTACAGGAGGCTCCCATGGCACGGCAAAAGCAGCGGAAAACGGAACAAAAAACGCGGCAAACAGACTGGATCGGGGTGTGGATCGAAATCTGGATCGGTCTGTTTGTCGCGTTCTATTTGCTGTACCCCGGTACACAGGGCTACCGCGCCATTTCCGGGGCGAAGACCGGAAGCTTTTACGTCCTGTTCACCCCGCTGTTCGGGCTTGGCGTATGGTATCTGATCCGGGACCTGCGACGTGGAGCGCTCCGTCCGCTGCGCACAACGGAGGCAGCCGCGCTGCTGTTCCTGTTCTGCACGCTGGTGTCCGCGGCCGTCTCCGAGCATGGCGGCAAAGCCTGGTATAACGCCGCTTCCCATGAGGCTGCGTTGACGGTTTGCCTCTACGTGCTGCTGTTTTTGATCGTTTCCCGCTGGGGCAAGCCGACGGAGCGGCTGTTCCGCGTCCTGTTCTGGACGATGGCGCTCTTCTGCGTTCTCTGCCTGTTCCAGGCGGCGGGGAAGAACCCCTTCGGCCTTTATCCCGGCGAGCTGAATTATTATGACGGCTACGGCGTCAAATACCCCGGCGGCTATGCCGGTACGATCGGCAACGTAGATTTTATCTCGGCGTTCCTGGCCCTGGTCACGCCGATGCTCCTGCTCCGAAGCGTCGGGCAGAAGCCGCGAAAGGCCTGGCCCTGCTGGCTGCTGGCCGCCGTCTGCCTGTGGATCGCGGTTTGGCTTCGCGTCCTCTGCGGTCTGGTCGGCATGGCTGCGGGCGGCGTGATTTGTCTGGCGGTGTTCTGCCCGGACAGAGCGCGGAAACGGGTCCTGCTTGCGCTCGGCCTGCTTGCCCTGATCGGTCTGGGGCTGCTCCGGACCTTTGATCTTCCGATCAAGTTTCTGCATGAACTCCATGAACTTCTGCACGGCCGCTTTGACGATACCTTCGGCACCGGCCGCTTCTATATCTGGCGGCAGATGCTGGAACGGATCCCGAACCGGCTGCTCTTCGGCGTGGGCCCCGATATGGTCCGCTTCTCCGATCTGGAACCCTTCATCAAATATGAAAACGGCGCTGAGATCGCCCGCGCCGGCATCACGGACGCCCATTGCTACCCGCTGCAAATTCTTTTCTGCCAGGGACTCCCGGCGCTGCTGAGCTGGCTGAGCCTGGTGGGTCTGACGCTCGTCCACTGGTTCCGGCACAGGACGGAGCCCGCCGTGCGCACCCTGGGCGGCGGCCTGGTCTGCTTCCTCTGCGCCATGCTCTTCTGCCCGAGCTCCATTATCATCATGCCCTTCTTCTGGCTGACCATGGGGCTGCTCGAAGCCGAGACGGCAAGTGAGAATTGAGAGTTGAGAAGTGAGAATTGAGAATTACGCACTCCGCCCGCAAAACGCACCCGCCGACGGAATGCAAAATGCAGAATGCAGAATGCAAAATGAAGGGACGGGGGGCGGATTCTTCGCTTTGCTCAGAATGACAGGTACGGAACCCGCTTGTAGGGGGCAATTCTCAATTCTTAGCTCTTACGTTTTCCCTATTCCTCCGGGTGCAGCCGCAGGTACGATAAATACCCCTCCAAAATGAGGCTTGCGGCCACTGCGTCCACGGTGTTTTTCCGTTTTTTGCCGTGATAGCCTGTTTCCGTCAGAATATTGTGCGCCTCCACGGTGGTGCGGCGCTCGTCCCAGAGCCGGACGGGCATGCCGAGGGCTGCCTCCAGATCGGCTGCAAACGCCCGGTAGAGCTCGGCCCGCGGGCCTTCGGAGCCGTCCATATTCCGCGGGAAACCCATAATCACGCGCTGGGCGCCCTGCTCTTTGACCAGCCGGACGAGCTCATCCAGCGTTTTTTTTCGGTTCCAGGAGTGGATGACCGTGGTGTATCCCACGATGGAGCCGGTCAGATCGGAAACAGCCACACCCGTTCTGGCGTCGCCGTAGTCGATGGCAAGAATTTTCATTGCTGCTGCCCCCCTCGTTTGAATGAAGTATCCGCTGACGCGGATATGAAGTATTTCCTTCGGAAATATGAAGTATGCGCTGCCGCGCATATTCGGACGCACGGGCGGGTTCTCCCGTTTGTCATTCTGAGCAAAGCGAAGAATCCGCGTCCCCCGTCTTTCGTTTTGCATTCTGTGATGCAGCGGTGTGCGCCGCTACGGAGGAACGCGGACGGCAGGGCGCCGTCCCTACGTCTTGAAAGATATGGCGCAGCCATACTTCATAAGCGAAGCGTCTTCATACGCGCAGCGTACTTTATATGCGAAGCATACTTCATTCCACCTGCCTGTGTCAAGCGTTTTGAAAAAATAGAAAGATTTTCGTTGACAGATCAGGAATTCTGTGTTATACTCACTCTACCTGTGAAAAAGGGCTCTTTTTTTGTGCGCCTTTTTCAGCCGCGGATGAGGGCCATCCCCGCTAAATTTTTGATAGCCGCGGTGATACAGGGAGGCAATATAAGGAGGTGCCGTAATGCGCGTAAAAATCACTCTCAGATGTTCCGAATGCAAGCAGAGAAACTACAACTCCATGAAGAACAAGAAGAACGACCCTGACCGGCTCGAAATGAAGAAGTACTGCAGATTCTGCAGAAAGCACACGCTGCACACCGAGACGAAGTAAGCGAAGGGAGAACAACCATGGCTGAAGTCAAAAAGGAAAACTGGTTCAAGCGGAAGATCTCCGGCTTGGGCAAGTGGTTCCGCGGCATGAAGAGCGAGCTCCATAAGGTCGTGTGGCCCACCTGGGCTCAGGTTTGGAACAACACGTTGGTCGTGATTGTTGTCTCCGCTATTTTCGCGGTCATCATCGGCTTGATCGACTGGGCTGCCTATGAAGGCATCAAGGCCCTGCTCAGGCTGATCGGGTAATCCGGCATGGCAGAGAACGCACAGTGGTACGTCGTCCAGACCTATTCCGGCTATGAGAATACGGTCAAGGCTACCATCGAGAAGACGATCGAAAACCGCCAGCTTCAGGACGTCATCTGTGAGGTCGCGATCCCCATGGAGACAGTCACGGAGGTGACGGAAAACGGACCCAAGACCTACGAACGGAAGCTGTTCCCCGGTTACGTGCTCGTCAAAATGGTGATGAACAGCGAGACCTGGTACATCGTTCGCAACGTTCGCGGCGTCACGGGCTTCGTCGGTGCGAGCAGCACCAACCCGCTTCCCCTGACCGAAAAGGAGACCATCCAGTGGGGCGTTGAGCGCCACGAGGTCGTGGTCAACTACAAGGTCGGCGACACGGTCCGCATCGCGGACGGCCCGCTGACTTCCTTCACCGGCAGAGTCGAGGCGCTGGATATCGACAAAAACAGTGTTCGCGTCATTGTTTCCATGTTCGGGCGCGAAACCCCGATCGAGCTGGAGCTCGATCAGGTGGAGACCATCTCCGATTGACCCGACCGCCAAAGCGGCAGTCAGAACGTGGGAGGGGCACAGTCCCCGCCAAATTACCACTTTATTTCAGGAGGTGCTTATCATGGCACAGAAAGTTACAGGCTATATCAAACTGCAGATCCCGGCTGCAAAGGCAACCGCTTCCCCTCCGGTTGGTCCCGCTCTGGGCCAGCACGGTGTCAACATTTCCCAGTTTATCAAGGAATTCAACGAGCGCACCAAGGACCAGGCCGGCTTTAAGATCCCCGTGGTCATCACCGTCTATGCCGACCGCAGCTTCACCTTCGTGACCAAGACCCCCCCGACGCCCACCCTCATTCTGAAGACTCTGGGCATCGAGAAGGGCTCCGGCGTCCCCAACAAGACCAAGGTCGCCACCATCACCAAGGCGCAGGTGAAGGAAATTGCCGAGCGCAAGATGCCCGACCTCACTGCAGCTACCATCGAGGCTGCTATGAGCCAGGTGGCAGGCACCTGCCGCTCCATGGGTATCACTGTTGTTGACTAACTGACTGAGACACCGTCTCAAAATGTGGGAGGATTATTCCGCATCACCACTTTAAGGAGGATATAACATTGTTTAGAGGTAAAAAATATAAAGACAGCGCGAAGCAGATCGACCGCTCCGTGCAGTATGATCCCGCGGACG
>CAMKED010000088.1 GCA_946411475.1 uncultured Clostridia bacterium
CTGGATCCCAGCCACGTGCTGCTGGCCATCGGCCGGCCCCACGAGGTCGCCCACGGCTCCCTGCGCCTGACCCTGGACCGCGACACCACCGAGGCGGACGTGGACGCGATCATCGACGCCGTGAAGGACGTCGTGGAGCAGCTCCGCGCCATGAGCCCCGTATGGCGGGACCTGGTGGCCGGGAAGAGACAGTTTGTAATCAATTGACCGTTGAAAAATGAAAGTTGAAAGTTTCGGTGTCGTTCAAATTGCCATTTGAACGAAGGAGAAACAAATGTCTCCATCGCACTTTTTTTGCTTTTGCAGATGGCAATCTGCGAAACACATCCATTTTCAACTATCAACTTTCAACTTGGCATCGTGAAAGGAGAATACAATAATGGCATTATACAGCGATAAAGTGATGGACCACTTCCGCAATCCCCGCAATGTGGGCGTCATTGAGGACGCCGACGGCGTCGGCGAAGTCGGCAACGCAAAATGCGGCGACATCATGAAGATCTATCTGAAGATCAAAGACGATAAGATCGATGACGTGAAATTTGAGACCTTCGGCTGCGGCAGCGCGATCGCCTCCAGCTCCATGGCCACGGAGCTCATCAAGGGCCAGCCTGTGTCCGAGGCGCTGAAGCTCACCAATCAGGCCGTCACCGAGGCACTGGACGGTCTGCCCGCGCACAAGCTGCACTGCTCCGTTCTGGCCGAGGAGGCCATCAAGGCAGCTATGAAGGACTACTACGACCGCCACGGCATCGCCTACGACGAGAGCCAGTTCCCCGCCGGTCACGACTGCGAGCACTGCGGCGTATAAGTCATGGCAGCCATGATTTCAAGCCGGGGGCGCTACGCCCTGCGGGTGATGGCAGAACTGGCGGAGCACGAAGCGGATCAGGTCGTGCCGTTGAAGGAGATCGCCGCCCATCAGGGTCTTTCTCAGAAGTATCTGGAAGCTATCATGACTACGCTGTCCAAGGGCGGTTTGGTGGAAGGCCAGCACGGGAAGGGCGGCGGGTACCGGCTCTGCCGCCGGGCCGAGGACTATTCCCTGGGCGAGATCCTGCGGCTCACCGAAGGCAGTCTGGCTCCCGTGGCCTGTCTGGAAGCGGGCAACTCGCCCTGCGAGCATCCCTGCCCGACCCTCCCCGTGTGGGAGAAGCTGGAACGGCTCGTGGCCGATTATCTGGACAGCGTGAGCCTGGCCGATCTGCTGCCGAAGCGATAACACTCCGCCCGGCCCGTACCGCTCCGTGCGCCTTCCCATTGCAAAAAGAGTTCTATATTTCCCTCCCGGGTCATACAATGATCCGGGAGGGATTATTCATGCATCCGATCTTATACCGAAAGAAAACAAAACTACGCTTTTTCGCCGCGCTGCTCCTGTTGGCGCTCTGCATCCGCCTGCTCTGCACGCCGGGGGCAAGAGAATCCGTCTGGAAAACGATAACGGCCGTTCTGCGCAGTGAAACGCTGCTCCGGACGGTGGTTTTTCTGGAAACCGGTATCCTGCCGAACCGGAACGAAGCCGCGCTGCCGGCCGATGCGGACGTATTCCCGGACGTCCCCGCGTTCAGTTCCTGCGAAACGGTCGGGGAAACGGAAGCCCCCGAAATGCCGGAAGCCAAAGTCGTTGCGGAAGCCGTCACGGAGACGACCTCGCCCGTTGAAGAAATCTCGTTTTCCCCGGAAGAGGCGGACGCAATCCGCTTCCGGGGCGATTGCAGCTATGAGGTGGACAAGGCGGAACTGCTGCTGCGTCCGCTGGGATGGCAAAATGAAGCCGGACCGAAGGTGCTGATCATCCACTCGCATTCCTGTGAATCCTACACGCAGTGCGACGGTCACTCGTACATCCCCAGCGCAAACTACCGAACGCTGGATCTGGAAAACAACGTGGTCGCGGTCGGAGACGCGCTGGCTGAGGCGCTGGCCGCGCTGGGTGTGGAGCTCATCCACGACAGGACCTACAATGACTATCCCGACTACAACAGCTCTTACGCCGTGGCACGGAAAAAGATTCAGGATTATTTGGAGCAGTACCCTTCCATCGTGATGGTGCTCGACCTGCACCGGGATGCGCTGGAGAATCCCGTCCGCGAGACGGTCGAGCTGGACGGGCAGACGGTCGCCCCGCTGATGCTGGTCATCGGCACGGACGAGGGCGGGCTGCATCACCCGCACTGGGAGGACAACCTCTCCTGCGGGCTCAAGCTGCAGGCCCTGGCAAACCGGGAAGACCCGGATCTGTTCAAGCGGATCTCCTTCCGGCAGTCCCGCTTCAACGGGGACCTGACACGAGGTTCGCTGATCGTGGAGGTGGGATCCACGGAAAACACGCTCCCGGAAGCTTGTGCGGCCATGCCATATTTGGCGCAATATGTGGAAGAACTGCTGCGCTGCCCGTAGCAGTTGATAATTGAAAATTGAAAGGTATCTATTCAGTCGCATCTGCTCCGTAGTGGCCGCGCACCTGCGCGGCCATGCCGCGGATTGCTATTTCGGGGCTTTATGGCCGCGCGGGTGCGCGGCCACTACGACCCTACTGAACAGATACATTGAAAGTTGAAAATGAACGTGCCGAAAACTTTCAGCTTTACACGTTCAACTTTCAACTTGTACAACAGCGAAAGCTATGCTATAATGGAGAAAAAGCACTCAGGAGACAGAAATGAAGACCGTAACCATCTACACCGACGGCGCTTGCAGCGGAAATCCCGGGCCGGGCGGCTGGGGCGCAATTTTAGAATACCGCGGCCGCGAAAAGGAACTCTCCGGCGGCGAGGCGCAGACCACCAACAACCGCATGGAGCTCACCGCCGTGATCCGCGCGCTCGAGCAGCTCAAGGAGCCCTGCCAGGTGGAGCTGTGGTCGGATTCCAAGTACGTCATCGACGCGCTGACCCTGGGCTGGGCCAAAAGCTGGCAGGCCAGAGGGTGGATCAAGCCCGACAAGAAGCCCGCGCTGAACCCCGATCTCTGGGAGCGGCTGCTGGCGCTCACGGCGCAGCACAGCGTCAGCTGCCACTGGGTCAAGGGCCACGCGGACAATCCCAAAAACAACCGCTGCGACGAGCTGGCCGTGGCGGCAAGAGAGGCAATTGCTGCATCTGAGCCGTAGGCTGTCTGCGGCATAAAAATTTGCCCTCCCGCTGCGGGAGGGCAATTCCCTTGGACGCGGTGGTTGCGTCCGGGAAGATGTCGCGTTCAAATTGGATAAGCTGCACGGACAGTATAGCAGCATTGCAGAGAAAAGTCTGTCGGAATGCAGACTGTGAAGAAGGAGGAATCGCCATTGGACAAGCAGGCGCTGCTGGCGCTGCTGCGCCGGGACGGATACGTCTCCGGGGCGGAGCTGGGTCAACGCCTCGGCGTGACCCGGGCGGCAATCTCCAAGGCCGTGACCGCGCTGAAACGGGACGGTTACAACATTGAATCCATCCCAAATCGGGGCCATCGGCTCGTCGCGGAGCCGGATCTTCTGACTCGTGTGGGAATCGTGGAAGCGCTTGGCGCGCATCCCTGGGCCGGAACCGTGGAGGTCCTGCCCACGGTGGATTCCACCAACAATTACTTAAAAAACTGCGGCGCTTCGGGGGCCCCGCACGGAACCGTAGCTGTGGCCAACTGCCAGACCGGGGGCCGGGGACGGATGGGGCGAAGCTTTATCTCGCCGTCGGGCTCCGGGGTCTTCCTTTCGGTGCTGCTGCGGCCTGCCTGCCCGCCCCAGGCCCTTATGACGCTCACGGCCCAGGCCGCCGTGGCGACCCGCCGCGCGATCTGCGCCGTCACAGGCGTCGAGACCGGGATCAAGTGGGTCAATGACCTGGTTCTGAACGGAAAAAAGCTCTGCGGCATTTTGACAGAGCTGTCCATTGAGGCCGAGAGCGGCCTGGTGGCCTACGCCGTGGTGGGCGTGGGCGTCAACTGCAATCTGGACGCCGCAGGCTACCCCCCGGAGCTGCGGGAGACAGTCGGATCGCTGTTTTCCGAAACGGGAAAGCGGGTGGATCGCAACGCCCTCGCCGCCGCGATGATCCGCGAGCTCTCTGCCCTGCCGTCGCT
Source organism: uncultured Clostridia bacterium (assembly GCA_946411475.1). GTDB lineage: Bacteria > Bacillota > Clostridia > Oscillospirales > Oscillospiraceae > JAFRPC01. The sequence goes on from CAMKED010000088.1 coordinate 4,060, forward strand.
GGACTGGCGCGAAGAATACCGCGCCGCCTGTGTGAACCTGGGAAAGGACGTGCAGATCCTGGCCCCCGGCCAGTCCCCTCGGCACGGAAAAGCCCTGGACGTCGGCCCCGAAGCGGAGCTGATCGTTCAGACGGAGAACGGGATCGAAGCCGTTCAAAGCGGCGAGGTCTCCGTGCGGGGATTGTACGGGTATATTCCAGTTGAGAATTGAGAAGTGAGAAGTGAGAATTTTCCAGTAACGCAGGTCTTTCGCAGCGGCGTGCACCGGTGCGCCACGGGACAGGCTCCCCCGTCTGTCATTCTGAACGAAGTGAAGAATCCGCATCCCCCGGCGGCAGAAAATTGGGAACATGCACGGAGGGCTTCAAGCGAAACATGAGTTACATCATAGAAATGCGAAAACACATCGGACACGCGCCGATGCTGAGCGCCGGGGCGACGGTCATCGTCTTGAAAGACAATCAAATCCTGTTGAATCTTCGCTCCGACACCAACACCTGGGGCATTCCCGGCGGTGCGTTGGAGCTGAGCGAGACCCTGGAACAGACGGCAGCCCGGGAACTTCGGGAGGAAACCAATCTCACGGCGGAATCTTATACGCTGCTGCATCTGTTTTCCGGCCCGGATTTCTATTTCAAGTACCCAAACGGCGACGAGCTCTATTCCGTGGTTGCACTCTATCTGGCGAAGGGCGTCTCGGGTGAACTGCAGATCACCGACGGGGAAAGCAGCAAACTGGCCTATTTCCGAAAAGACCAACTTCCGATTCTGGAAAGCAGAGCCGGAAAGATTATTGAATGGTTAATCGAAAACAATATTTAATAAAAATAAAGCGGAGGTATCACACATGCATGTAACAGAGCGTTTTCTCAAGTATGTCGCATTTGACACCCAATCGGACGAAAACAGCGAAAGCTGTCCTTCCACGGAGAAGCAGAAGCTGCTGGGCGCCTGCATCGTCGAGGACATGAAGGCCATTGGCATCGCCGACGCCCGGATGGACGCGGACGGCTACGTCTACGGCTCTGTCCCCGGCACCGTTGAGGGCCCCGTGATCGGTCTGATTGCCCACATGGACACTGCGCCCGACTGCTCCGGCAAGGACGTCAAGCCCCGGATCGTGGACTACAAGGGCGGAGACCTGGTGCTCAACGAGGCCGAGAAGGTCGTCATGAAGGTCAAGGACTTCCCAAGTCTGAAATGGAACGAGGGCAAGCACCTGATCGTCACCGACGGCACCACTCTGCTCGGCGCGGACGACAAGGCCGGTATTGCCGAGGTTCTTACCGCTGTGGAAGAGCTGCTGGCCGAGGGCGGCCCGCGTGTCCCGCTTCGCATCGGCTTCACGCCCGACGAGGAGATCGGCCGCGGTGCGGACCGCTTTGACGTGAAGGGCTTCGGCGCGGACTTCGCCTACACCGCCGACGGCGGCACCCTGGGCGAGCTGGAATATGAGAACTTCAACGCCGCCTCCGCTACGGTGACGCTGCGCGGCATCTCCATCCATCCGGGCAGCGCCAAGAACAAGATGATCAACGCCATGCAGGTGGCGATCGACTTCCACAACATGCTTCCCAGCCAGGAGCGGCCCGAGCACACCGAGGGCTACGAGGGCTTCTCCATGCTGCACGGCATGGAAGGCGACGTGGAATCCGCCACGCTCCGCTACATCATCCGCGACCATGACCGCTTCAAGTTCGAGCAGAAAAAGGCCCGCTTCCAGAGCATTGCGGCCTATCTGAACGAGCGCTACGGCGAGGGCGTCGTCAGCGTCCAGATCAAGGACAGCTACTACAACATGAAGGAAAAGATTCTGCCTGTGATGCACGTCGTCGAACGGGCCGAGGCCGCCATGCGCGCCGCAGGGATGAATCCCGTATCCGTTCCGATCCGCGGCGGTACGGACGGCGCACGCCTCAGCTTCGAAGGTCTGCCCTGCCCGAACCTCTGCACCGGCGGTGAAAACTACCACGGCCGCTTTGAGTACATCCCCGTGGAGGACATGGAGCGCTGCGTGGA
>CAMKED010000089.1 GCA_946411475.1 uncultured Clostridia bacterium
CTTCTACAACGGCGGCAACGACTCCATGGACACCTGCAACAAGATCAGCCGCTACTGCGCCAAGGTCGGCTACGAGTGCCGCGTGTTCGGCGTGCCCAAGACCATCGACAACGACCTCTTCGGCACCGACCACTGCCCCGGCTTCTCCTCCGCCGCCAAGTACATCGCAACCTCCTTCATGGAGGTCAGCCGAGACTGCCACGTCTACGACGTCGGCATGATCACCATCATCGAGTGCATGGGCCGCCACGCAGGCTGGCTCACCGGCGCAGCCGCTCTGGCCGGTCTGTCCGGCGACGGTCCCGATCTGATCTATCTGCCCGAGGTGGACTTCGACATGGATCAGTTCATCGCCGACGTCAAGCGGGTCTACGCCGAGAAGCAGAACTGCCTGGTGGCCGTCTCCGAGGGCGTCCACTATGCGGACGGCTCCTTTGTCTCCGAGGCAAAGACCTCCGGCACCGACGGCTTCGGTCACGCCCAGCTCGGCGGGCTGGCCGCCCGTCTGGCCGCCGTCGTCAAGGCTGCCACCGGCGCGAAGGTCCGCGGGATCGAGCTGAGCCTGCTGCAGCGCTGCGCCTCTCACTGCGCCTCCGCCACCGACATTGAGGAGAGCTTTAACTCCGGCAAGATCGCCGTCGAATCCGCCCTGGCCGGCATCACCGGCAAGATGGTCGGCTTCCGGTGCGACCGCACGAACGGCTACAAGTGCGAGTACGTCCTGCTTGATCTGGCCGACGTGGCCAACGCCGAGCAGAAGGTGCCGCTGGAATGGATCACCCCCGCGCACAACGGCGTGACCCAGGACTTCATCAACTACTGCCTGCCGCTGATCCAGGGCGAGACCAGGCAGCCCAAGGAAAACGGTCTGCCCGCCTTCGTGCATCTGAAAAAAGTTTTCGCGGAATAACACCGTTTCCGGCCGGTGCTTCGGCACCGGCCGAAAACGCATCTGTAAAAGGAGTACGGTATGGATAAGATTGCAGTTTTGGTCCCATGCTACAACGAGGCCAAAACCGTAGGCAAGGTCGTCCGCGATTTTCTGCGCGAGCTGCCCGGATGCACGGTCTACGTCTACGACAACAACTCCACCGACGGTACCGCGGCGCTGGCTGAGGAGGCCGGCGCCGTGGTGCGCCGTGAATACTGCCAGGGCAAGGGCAACGTGATCCGTCGGATGTTCCGGGAGATCGACGCCGAATGCTACGTCATGGTGGACGGCGACGACACCTATCCCGCCGAATGCGCGCCGGCTCTCATTGCGCCGGTGCTGGAAAAGCAGGCGGATATGGTAGTCGGCGACCGGCTTTCCTCGACCTATTTCGCCGAGAACAAGCGTCCGTTTCACAATTTCGGCAACACGCTGGTGCGCGCCTCGATCAACACGATCTTCCACAGCGATATCAAGGACGTGATGACCGGTTACCGGGCCTTCAACTACCAGTTCGTCAAGAGCTTCCCCGTTCTGTCAAAGGGCTTTGAAATTGAAACGGAGATGACCATTCATGCCATCGACAAGAACATGTACGTGGAAAACGTGGTCATTGACTACCGTGACCGCACGGAGGGCAGCGTTTCCAAGCTGAACACCTATTCCGACGGCTTCCGCGTGCTGCGCACCGTGGGACGGCTGTTCCGCAGCTACAAGCCCTTCGGCTATTTCGGTCTGTTCGCAGCGATCCTGTTCCTGTTCGCAATCGGTTTCTTTATTCCCGTACTGGTCGAGTACTTCCAAACCGGTCTGGTCCGTCGCTTCCCCACGCTGATTACCTGCGGCTTTGCCGCCGTCGCGGCGCTGCAATCGCTGTTTTCCGGGCTGATCCTGCACACGATGCGGCAAAAGGATCGCCAGGACTTTGAAGCGCGGCTGATCGGGATCTCCGAGGAATACAAACGAAAACAGAGCGAGGTAATGCATGAATAAACGAAAAACGCTGTTCTTTGCTCTCATTGCGCTGGCGATTTCCCTGGCGTGTGAACTGCTTCTCTTCAATTTCAGACCGCTGACCAGTATCGGACGCGAATGGACGCCGCTTCCGGCCCCGGAGATCACAGACGATCTGGCGGGCGGAAAGACGCTCACCCTGCGATTCTACGGGGTGGACCGAAATATCCGTCAGTGTCACGTTGCCGTTGCCGTCTATGACAGGGACGGCAATACCGTCGGCACCAACCTCGTCATTCAGTATACCGACGACGGCCATTCCGACCTCTATCGGGCCGGTTCGGTCCGGTACACCCTGGAACACGATCATGCTTCCTATTTCTGTATTAACAGCTACGGGGACGTCCACAATCTGGTCTTCCGGGTTGAAGCGCCGGAGCGGTTATGCACCTGGGCTTTCGTAACTGCCGAGGTCAACGGAAGTATCCCGTTTCATATCTCATTCCCGCGCATCGGCGGAATTTTCGCCGTTTTGATGCTGTTCTGGTTTCTGCGTCCCTCCTCCGTCCTGCATGACAACCGTCTTTGGAATCGCCGCCGCTGGGTCAAAGGCGTCTGCGTCTTGCTTCTTTTGACGCTCAACGCCTTCGTCTGCTTCAAGTTGACAACCTGCAACGATGCATTTGTGCATATTGCGGACAATTGGACGCATCACCGGCAATATGCCCTGCTGGCACGCGCATTCGCGGAGGGAACAACCTGGGTTGAAACTCCTGAGCAGGAGCAGGCAATTCCTCTGCTCCAGGAGATGAGCAATCCCTATGACCTCGACCAACGCACGCCGCTCTACGGTCAGAACATCACGCCTCCGTGGGACACCGCCTTTTACGGCGATCATCTGTACGTCTATTTCGGCGTGGTCCCGGTGGTGCTGGGGTATCTGCCCTATTATCTGATTACGGGCAGCGATCTTCCCACCTATTTGATTGCCTGGGTCTGCTTTGTCCTGGTTTTGATCGGCGCTTTTGCTTTTCTGCGCGCGCTGATTCGCCGCTGCTTCCCCACGACGTCCTTCCCCGCCTATGTGCTGCTTTCCCTTCTGCTGGGCAACTGTACGGGCGTCCTGTTCTACACGCTGGAACCCTCCTTCTACATCGTCCCGGTCTGCATGGCGCTGGCCTTTGTCCTGTTCGCACTGGCGCTCTGGATCTCGGCAGCGGAACGCTGGGAAAAGACGCTCGGCAGCTCCGTCGATCCGGCCGATCCTGAAACGCTGTGCTTCGTCCCGGTCTGCGCTGCGCCGCGTGCGGCGGGAATCGGTTTTCGTATCGCGCTTGGCGCGCTGCTGGCTGCGCTCGTTGCCGGTTGCAGACCTCAGTTCCTCGTATTCACCGCGCTGGCGCTGCCAATTCTGGGGCCTTTCATCCGCAAAGAAAGCCGCCGCGCCGTCACGCTGCGTCGGATCGTCGCCTTTGCGCTGCCCTATATCGCGGTCGCAATCCCGCTGATGTACTACAACTACATCCGATTTGATTCTCCCTTTGATTTCGGCGCAAACTACAATCTGACCACCAACGATATGCGCCTGCGGGGGATCAAGCCGGACCGTCTGCCGGACGGCCTGTTTGCTTATCTGTTCACGCTGCCAAACGTCAAGCTGCAATTTCCCTATCTGCACCGTGTGGATACAACCCCCATCTATCTTGGCAGAACCATTACCGAGCCGATGTTCGGCGGTTCTCTGGTCACTTTTCCCTTCCTTTGGTTGATCGTCTGCGCCCGCCGTGTCAAGGGCTTGCTGCGCGAGAAAAAGCTCTGGCTCTTTTTCCTGCTGCCGGTGCTGCTGGCTGTCGTCGTCATCATCGCAGACACCGAAATGGCCGGGATTCTTTTGCGCTATACGGGCGACTATCTCGCCCTGCTGTATCTCTCCGCCAGTCTTGTCTATCTGGTCCTGTTGGAACAGGCAGCGCCGCAGCAGCGGCGCAGGCTGCGCGTTTTTCTCACCGCAGTCACTGTATTCACCTTGGCCGTCTGCCTGTTGATCGCAATAAACGCCAGTTATCTGGAAACCCGCACGCCGGAAGCCTATTTCCGCCTCAAGGATTTTCTGAGTTTCGGATGAAGCAGGCCTACTTAAAAAAAACCGAATCGTGCTACTTTAATAATGCTGTAATCGGTTCGTTTGCAGAAAGAAGGGAAAATCATGCAGATGGAAGAAATTCGCCGCACTGCGGAGGCCGCGGTGCGCGAGCTGCTGGCCGTGGCGCACGTAAAGCCGGGCGAGCTGTTCGTCGTCGGCTGCTCGTCCAGCGAGATTCTGGGCAATCAGATCGGCAAGGCTTCCAGTCCCGAGGCCGCGGCAGCAGTTTTTGAGGGAATCTACCCGCTGCTGCAGGAAAACGGCATCTATCTGGCAGCCCAATGCTGCGAGCATCTGAACCGGGCGCTGATCCTGGAGCGGGCGGCGGCGGAGAAATACGGCTATGAGCCGGTCAACGTCTGCCCCTGGGCGCACGGCGGCGGCTCCTTTGCCACTGTGACATTCCAGCGTCTGACCGACCCGGTCGCGGTGGAACACATTCGCGCCCACGCCGGGATGGACGTCGGCGACACGCTGATCGGTATGCACCTGCGCGACGTGGCCGTGCCGGTTCGCATCTCGGTCAAGCGCATCGGCGAGGCCTCCCTGGTCTGCGCCCGGACCCGGATGAAGTTCATCGGCGGCGAACGCGCCCGCTATTTAGGCGGTGATCTGCGGTAAAAATTTTGGGGACGCGGGAGCGTCCCCAAAATTTTTCTTTTTTGCAGGACACTATTGTTGAAATTGAGAATTGACTATCATGATGTTATCTGGTATAATATTATAACAAACTAAGAAAGGGGCGCAGAACAATGATGAACAGAGAGGCTATCGTCAGCTAACTGAATAGAGGCGCAAAGCATGGTAGAGGGGTCATTCCCTCTGATTTGGTGCGCCGTTTTTAAGTAACTTTCGGATTACGTGGAAACCGCAGGACGCAGCCACAGACGAGAGCTGCTTCGTTGCGGTATTTTTGCGCCTATTTTTCCAAACGTTGCATTCAATCTTACTTGGTAATTATGGAGGAAGAACATACTGAAAATGATACTAAAAACAATAATAAACAAATTATTATCATAAGTTGGAGGTTAATTATGATTATAATAAAAGAAACAACTATTGAGGACGTTAAGAATGTCCAACGGCTTTGGGCAGATGGAGATGTGATGCGTTTTGTTGGTTTTCCCGATGGATATCACGAAACAGATGAGAATATGGAGAAATGGTTAAATCGGAGTATTTCGAATAGACCGTTGGCCAATTGTTTTTCAATATATGAAGATGATACATACTGCGGCGAAACAAGTTATAAAATTGATACGGAACACCATAATAGTGCGTCTCTGGATATTAAGCTGTTTAGATTCGCACGTGGGCGAGGTATCGCAACAAAAGCGCTTTCACACGCTATAGAAGAAGCATTTAAGAACGGGGCTGAAACGGTATGGGTTGATCCTGATCCGCAGAATGAGAAAGCGCTTGCGTTGTATGACAGGCTGGGTTTTAAGCGTAAGGATATGCCTGAGCACGTAATAGCTATGGGTGAAGATCCAATAGCATACATTTATATGGAGCTTCGCAAAAACGATGTGCGTCCCCAAAATTTTTCTTTTTTGTGCGTTTGACAATGATGTGAGACCGAAAAAAAGATGAGTTGTTAGAACGGGCTTCCGCGTGCTCTGACGGAGGGAGGGCGTAGCCCGACCGAAGTCAGAGCACGCGGGCGGCCTCCAACTCCTGCCTTTTTTGGATCGGCGACTTCCAGCCAAGCAGCGACATTGCAATTCGATTTGACCTTCGCAAATTCAACCGTCTTTTTCTATCCCCACAGTCTCACATCTATTGTAACGCTACATGCGTCCCCAAAATTTTTCTTTTTTGTAGGTTTGTCAATCATACTTTACAGTCTGGGAAAGAATAAAGAACGTCC
>CAMKED010000090.1 GCA_946411475.1 uncultured Clostridia bacterium
TTCCCGGGCCTGCAGGAGGATCTGGGCCTCTCCCGCGACAAGCTGGAGATTCCGGAGGCCGTGGAGATCAGCGCGGACGCCGTGGATTTCACCCTCGGCGAGGTTCTCACGGTGGTCACAAACGAGCCCTTCAATGCCCTGGACCCCGACCGCCTGACCGAAAGCATCGGAACGGAGGAGCTGGAGGATTCCCTGGATCAGCTGGTGGACGGTATGACGCAGCTTCTGGACGGCTCTTCCGCCCTCTATGACGGGCTTTGCACCCTGCTGGAGAAAGCAAACGAGCTTTCCGCCGGTGTAGATGAACTGGCAAGCGGCGCTGCTGCGCTGAAGGATGGAACCGACAAGCTGGCAAACGGGGCCGGTGATCTGGCCTCCGGCGCGCAGGATCTGAAAACCGGCGCCGGGACCCTGGCGTCCGGGGCGTCCTCTCTGGCGGGAGGCGCGAAGGATCTGGCCTCCGGCGCGTCTGCGCTGGATACTGGCGCGGCAGAGCTATCCAACGGCGCCGCGGCCCTGTCTTCCGGCGCGGGCAGCCTTGCAAGCGGCGCGCAGAATCTTTCTGACGGGCTCACCACGCTGGATTCCAACAGCGCGACCCTGAACGCCGGAGCCCTGCAGGTGTTCAACACTCTGCTGGCGACTGCCCGGGACCAGCTGACCGCAGCGGGCCTGGACTGCCCGGAGCTGACCGTCTCCAACTATGCGGACGTTCTGAACGCCCTGATCGCCTCCCTGGACCCCGACGCGGTTTACGCGAAAGCCCTCGCTGCCGTGACCGCAGCCGTTGAGGCAAAACGCGATTACATCACCGAGCAGGTCACCGCGGCCGTGCAGGCCCAAGTGGAAGCCCAGGTCACCCAGGCGGTGCGTGCGGAAGTCGAAACGCAGGTGCGTGCTGCCGTGCGCCAGCAGCTGCGTCCCCAGGTGGAGGCCGCCGTCCGGGCACAGGTCCGGACGCAGGTGGAAGCTGCCGTGCGGGAGACAGTCACAGCACAAGTGATCCTTGCGGCCACAGGCCTGGACGTGGACAGCTACAACGCCGCCGCAGCAGCCGGACAGATCGACGAGGCCACACAAGCTGCCATTCAGGCGCAGATCGAGGCCCAGATGGCGAGCGAAGCCGTGCAGCAGACCATCGAAGCCCAGACCGACGAGCAGATGGCAAGCGACGCAGTCCAACAGACCATCGAGGAGCAGCTGGATCTGGCCATGAATGGCGCGGACGCGCAGGCCGCGATCGCGGCAGCGGTCGACGAGCAGCTGCAGAGCGAGCAGGTACAGACAACCATTGCCCAGCTGACGGCACAGCAGATGGCCTCCGACGAGATCCAGTCTGTGATCGCGCAGAACGTCGAAGCGCAGATCCAGCAGGCGATTGCCGACGCCATGGCCGGTCCCGAGGTTCAGGCGCAGCTTGCCGCCGCCTCGGAAGGCGCACAGAAGATCATGACCCTGAAGACCTCTTTGGACAGCTATAACGCCTTTTATCTCGGCCTTCTCGCCTATACGAACGGCGTCAGCACCGCTGCCTCCGGCGCAAAGGAATTGGCCTCCGGCGCCGCGGAGCTGAAATCCGGCGCTGCCAGCCTGTCCTCCGGCGCGGCTGCCCTGGCTGCCGGTACAGACCAGGTTGCTTCCGGCGCAAAGGATCTCTCTGACGGCGCAGCAAAGCTTTCCTCCGGAGCCGCAGCCCTGTCGGACGGTACCGGAAAGCTGGCAGACGGCGCTTCTTCGCTGAAAACCGGCGCGGACGCCCTGGCGGAAGGACAGAGATCCCTGTATGACGGAATTGCCAAGCTGCAGGAGGCCATGCCTGCCCTGACGGACGGCGTGACCCAGCTTCGGGACGGCGCGATGGAGCTGTCCGAGGGCCTGCAGACCTTCTATGACGAGGGTATCTCCAAGATTTTGGAGGCCGTCGACGAAGACCTGCCCGCGCTGCTGAACCGGCTGCGCGCAATCTCCTCGCTTTCCAATGCCTATCAAACCTTCACCGGTATTGCGCCGGATACGACCGGAACGGTGAAGTTCATCTACCGCACCGAGGAAATCGGAGGATAAGGTCGAATGAAAAAGCTGGGCTCCCGTTTGAGAGCTCAGCTTTTTCATATTTATATTCATTTTCGGAGCGATTTCCCTTCGTCGGAACCTTCCGGCAGTTCGGAACAGAAACTCTGTGCTACTGCCTGCTCGGCATGCGCACGCAGAGCGCCGCGAAGAATGATTACCGGAACGCTGTTTTCCTTCTGATCCTTCTGCAAGGCATCGAACGCTTCCCTCGCGGACAGCTCCGCCAGCTCGCAGAAGCGATTGTAGAGGACGGATTCTTCTGCGTCCGGAAGAATTCCCATAAGACGGCGGATGTCCGCGATCGACAGGCTGCTTTTGATCAGACAAATCATCAGCAGTCCGGAGAGGTGCCGCCTGGAATAACGTTTTTTCACCGGGGGAGGCAGGATGCCGGCTTTGACGTAGTTGTTGACCATCGACGCAGTCAGGCCGGTTTCATCGAAGCCCGGGTAGGGAGACAAATACTTTTTGATCAGAGCCAGCACCTGATCCATATAGAGATCCAGATCCGGCAGCTCCTCCCACCGGGGAAGCCTCGCTGTCTGAAGCCGCGCACAGAGCAATTCAGCCGGTTCTTTGTTGTCAGCCATATCTCTCCAACCTTTCTCTCGATTCATATCTGTTCTTTCATACTATATCAAATGTCGGAAAAAAGCAAGATAAAAATGAAAAATGCTTGACACAATATTTATTATGGTATAATATAGTTTTGAAAACCAGATAAAATAAATACTGAAACCGGGTGATATTGTGCAGGCAACAATATTTGGGGATTCCATTTTAAAAGCGGTCCTGTATGAGAACGGGAAATACCGCATGAATATGGAACCGGAACGGGAATTTTCGGCGGAGAGCGGGATTCAGATTCATAATTATGCTCGCTTCGGTTGTACGATCCGCAAGGCCATTAGGTGGATTCGGCGCGACTGCGAAGAGTCGGGGAAGCCCGAGGACAGCGTCGTGCTGGAATTCGGCGGAAACGACTGCGACTACGACTGGGCGCGGATTTCACAGAACCCTGTTCTGCGCATTCAATGCAAGACGCCGCCGGAGGAATTCGCCGCCCTCTACCGGGAGGCCCTTGCGCTGATCCGGCAGAGCGGACGGCGCCCCGTCGCCATGACGCTGCCGCCGATCCACTCGCTTCGCTACCTGAACTTTGTATGCAGAAACGGACTGATAAAGGAGAATCTTCTGCGGTGGCTTGGGGACGCAGGCGCCATCGGTCGCCGACAGAGACTGTATTCTGAGCTTGCGCTGCAGGTCGCCCGGGAGGAACAGGCAGAGGTCATCGACCTGCGCGCGGCATTCCCGCAGGACGAAACCGCGCTGGCGGAGCTGCTGTGCGAGGACGGCATTCACCCCAATCAGAAGGGCCAGGCCCGTATTCTGAACGAAATCCGGACGGCGTGCTGCAGAAATAATTACCAGACTGCCCACAGGAGTTTATGAAATGACAATTACCATCGTTTGCGACGTCTTAGGCAAAGAAAACAACGGCACGACCATTGCCGCCATGAACCTGATCCGCTCCCTGCAGGAGCGGGGACACTCGGTGCGCGTGGTCTGCTCCGACCCGGAGCGGGCCGGCAAGGAGGGATATTATGTCGTGCCGCGCATGAATTTAGGCCCTCTCAACAGCTACGTAGCCAAGAACGGCGTGGCCCTCTCGCGGCCGGACCGCAACATTCTGAATGCCGCGCTGGAAGGCACCGATCACGTTCACGTCATGATTCCATTCCCGCTCGGCACGGAGGCGGCAAAGCTGGCGCGAAAGAAAGACCTTCCTCTGACCGCCGGCTTCCACTGTCAGGCGGAAAACCTCACCGGGCACCTGTTTCTGAAGGACCTGGGGCTTGCCAATCGCCTGGCCTATCAGACATTTTACCACAATCTGTATCGGTACTGCGACCTGATTCACTACCCGACGCAGTTCATCTGCGACACCTTTGAGTCCGTCGTCGGACCGACGCCCCATCGCATCATTTCCAACGGCGTACACAAGAGTTTTCGCCCGAAAACCGTGGAGAAGCCGGAGGCGCTGCGCAGCCGCTTTGTCGTCCTGTTCACCGGCCGCTACGGTCCGGAGAAGAACCACGGGGTCCTGATCGACGCCGTTGCGCTCTCCAGGCATCGGGACGAGCTCCAGTTAATTTTTGCGGGCAGCGGCCCGCGTCGGGAGGCATTGATCCGCCGTGCGAAGAAGCGGGGCATCCCCATGCCAATCATGGAGTTTTACGACCGGAAAACGCTGCTGGACGTCATCAACTGCGCAGACCTCTACGTCCATCCCGCTGAGATCGAAATCGAAGCCATCTCCTGTCTGGAGGCCATCGCCTGCGGCAAGGTGCCGCTGATCGCGGATTCCCCCCGCAGCGCGACCCGCTATTTTGCCCTGACGGAGCGCAATCTGTTCCACTATAACAGCCCGCAGGATCTGGCGGAGAAGATGGACTGGTGGCTGGAGCATCCGCAGGAGCGCAAGGCCTGTTCTGAGCGCTATCTCGGTTACGCCGAGCAGTTCGCCTTTGACCGCTGTATGGACCGGATGGAGCAAATGATCATCGAGGCAGGGGAGAAGCACCGTGAAAAATGAGCGTGTGATCTATTATTCCGACCCGCTGCACGACGATTTTGCGGGCAACGGCATCAACACCCGCCAGGTGCCCGGAGACTTCTGCTATGTGCATAAGTCCCTGGGCTGGCGGATGCTGAGCTTTATCGTCTACTACATCATTGCCTTCCCGCTGGTCTGGCTCACCGCGAAGCTGGTGCTGGGCCTGAAATTCAGAAACCGGAAGGTGATGCGGAAGCTGCGCGGACAGGGCTTTTTCCTCTACGGCAACCACACCCAGATCCTGGACGCCTACGTTCCGTCCCTGGCTGCGTTCCCGAAAAAGGCCTATATCGTCGCCAACCCGGACGCAGTGTCCATCCCGGGCCTCCGGCACATCGTGATGATGCTCGGGACTCTGCCGGTCCCCTCGGAGCTCTCCGGCTTCCGCCGCTTTATGGAGGCGATCAAGACACGCTGCAGCCAGGGTGCCTGCGTGGCCGTCTATCCCGAAGCGCATATCTGGCCCTGGTACACGGGGATCCGGCCCTTCCCGGACACCTCGTTCCGCTATCCCGTGATGACCGGCGCGCCGGCTGTCGCCATGGTGACGACCTACCGCAGACGCAGAGGCCTTTTTGCCCTGTGCAAAAAGCCCGGCATGACCGTGACCTTCTCGGAGATCCTTCGCCCTGATCCGGCCCTGCCGCCCCGGCAGGCGCAGGCCGAGTTCTGCCGACAGGCCTTCGATTTTATGGACCGGTCTGCCCGAAGCACACCGCAGGTCTGTTATATCCACTACGAGCAAAAGTCATCCTGAATACCGATATAAAAGACGCACCGTTCATAGATCACGAAAAACTGTGAACGGTGCGTCTTTTATTCAATCCGATAAGCGATGTTCATAAGGCCCCTGCAGGTATTTCTCCAGGCCGCCGCTGAGGACGAGCTGTACGTACTCCAGCGGTTTGTTGCAAAGCAGCCAATCCAGTTCAGAACGCTCAAGCATATTCCGGGCATATTCATCCTCTATGGAGACGCAGTCGATGGAGACAACTGCGCCGTTGTCATATTTGATTTCGACACAGGCGGTGTCGATGTTGTATTGACAGCTGATTCTTTTCATCGTATACTCCTTTATAG
>CAMKED010000091.1 GCA_946411475.1 uncultured Clostridia bacterium
GCAGGACGTTGACCCCGTCGGGGAAGACCACGATGCACTCGGTGCACATCTGCCAGAGCGTGCGGGTGAATTCCCGTTCGTCCAGGCTGTGCACGTAGGTCATGGCCAGCAGGTTGGCGGGGTGGCAGTGCATGACAACGCGGTTTTCGGGATCGACCTTCCATCTGACCACGTGGCTCATCATGTGGGCCGGGAACTCAGAGGTGAACTTTCCACCGTCAGTATAGCCCCAGAGAAGCTCGGCCTTGGTTCCGTCTTCGATCAAACGGACAATGCCTAGGTTGTTCGCAGGATCATACTGCACGTTCTTGAAATACTTGCCGGTGCCGGTGACCAGGAAGTATTTCCCCTCCAGCTCCGGGGCTGCAAAGCCCGTGGGGATCGCACGAACAACCTCTGTCAAATCAAGATAATCGGAAAGATCGTCCTCGTCCAGCAGAACGGAGACGTTGCCGCCGTTGCGTTCGTCCCAGCCGTGGGCGTACATATTGGTCAGGGTGCGCACCAGCTCAACGAGAAACGGTGCGGTCAGAATATCTTTCATGCTCAATTCTCCTTTATCGGGTAATAACGTCCACCGGCACGTTGAAGATCTTGGCGACCTTGAGGATCGTGTCGATGTGCCGGCCGGAGGCCGCGGCCATGTGATGGGTGGGACCCGCCTCACTCCAGCGGTTGCAAAATTCCCGCGCGCCACAGGTGAAGCGGGTGCGCATATTGGTGTCGCCGAAGGTAAAGATGGGGCCATCCTCGTTGACGCCCTCGGCTGCAACAAACTTGAAGTTGCCGTCCCTGTCCTGTGTGATGCCGAGATAGGTCACAGGGCCGAGATGGGGATAGAACTGCGTCAGATACCCGCCGCCGGTCTTGCCGTGGAAGACGGGAACGATCTTCATCGTGGGCTTCTTTGCCGAGATGTCCGCGTCGCCCGAGCCGGAGTGACCGATGATGCAGATATCCTCGTTAAAATCGATAGAGTACATCTCGCCGAGCTGTCCCATGCCGGAGACGGTCTTGAGGATGGACATGGCCATGGAGACCTTGATATCTCCCTCGACCGCACAGGCGACACCCTGCTTGATCAGCATGGAGAAGGCCGGGATCAGCATGGAGTCCAGAACCCCAGCCTTTCCCTGGGCGAAGCCGTCATAGTGGGAGGCAATGAAGGCGATCTTCTCCTCCTTAACCCAGGCTTCAAAGGCCACAACATACTTGGCCATCTCCCAGACAGTTTCCACGGTTGCCCCGCCCTCGATCTCAAAGGTATCCAGGATCTCCTGCGCCTTGGCGCGGATGGCAGCCTCGTCCGTGATGTCGTCGGCAATGGCCCAGAGCTTCTCCCAGTCGAACTGCTTGGTGTAGAGCCACATGCGGTGGTAGAGATTGGTCTCGTCGATGTACAGATCCATCATGCCGGGATAAGGCCTGCCGATCTGCGCCAGATTTGTGTCGCGAAACCGACGGCGCACCTGCGCAGCCCTGCACCAGTCTGCGAGTTCTGCGTCAACCTGAGGATCGCCGCCCTCAACGACGCCGGTGATCACCGCGTGGCGCTTTCCCGCACGCTCCAAATCCGCGACCATCTCGCCCACCGCGCCGCAGGCATAAAGCTCGCCCAGCCATGTGGCGGTATCGGTGTTGGGATAGTCTGGCGCCTTTTTCTTTTGCAGATTGACCAGCACCACCGGCACGTCCAGGTCGCGGACAGCAGGGAGCATATTGTAGCTTGTGGCGTAGGTGAGAAGCTGGAGGATGACCAGATCCACGTCTGCGGCGCGGAATTTGTCTCCGGCCTCCATAGCCTTCTCTTTTGTGGTGACGATACCGCCGTCGATCAGCTCGACGGAATCGGGGATCCGGGTTTTGAAGTCTGCATACTGCGCTTCAAACTCCGGCACCAACGACGGGAACTGGGGCAAGTAGGCCCCTAACGCAATGGCAAACACGCCGATTCTGGCTTTGGTTTCGACTAACATAACGATGCCTCCATCTGAATCTTCAAATTACCGATCGCCGTGGCCTCGATGGGCAGGGCGATTACCTGTTTTCCGGTGAATTCCTCCGTGAGCCTGTTCAGGAATTGGTTTTTTGCCCCGCCGCCGACAATGTAGACCTTGGTGTAATGGGCTTTCGTGTTGTGCTGAAGCTCGCCGATGGCGTTCAGATAGCTCAGAGCCAGGCTCCGGTAGGCGCAGCGGAAATAGTCGCCATTGTTCTGCGGCTGCACGGACAGCGCCGCATCGAAAGCTGCCTTCATGCTTTCAGGTGCCAGGAATGCCTGTGCGTTGGCATCCACGGTTTCCTCAAAGCGACTGTCCTCAGCTTCCGCCACGATTTCGTTCCATGGTTTCTCCGTGCAGAGCTCGGCGCGAAGGCGGTTGACCAGCCACATGCCCATGATGTTCTTCTGGTAGCGGTTGTAGCCCACGCCGCCCTCGTTGGACCAGTTGGTGTCCTCGCTGGCTTCGTCGGTGATGGGTCGCTCTGTTTTGACGCCCAGGAGCGACCAGGTGCCGGAGGAGATATAGGGATGGTTTTCCTCCATGGGAATGCCCTCCACGGCGGAAGCGGTGTCATGGGTGGCGCAGAGGACGACCGGGATGCCCTTGTAGGCGCCGAGGACGGTTCCGGGCTGGGACAGCTTCGGGAAGAGTCGTCCCGGGAAGCCCAAACGGCGGATGATCTCCCGGTCAAATTCCAGGGTATGCGCGTTGACCAGCCCCGTGGTGGTAGCGTTGGTGAATTCCTTTTTCTTGACGCCGGTGAGCCTGTACATCAGATATTCCGGGATCATCAGAAAGTCCGTCGCTTTGTTCAGACGTCCGGCCTGCAGATCCTCCGCCAGCTGGTAGACCGTGTTGAACAGCTGGAACTGGCTGCCGGTGCGGCGGTAAAGCTCAGAAAACGGGACGGCGGCGTGGACCTCCTCGTGGATGGCCTCGGTGCGATGGTCCCGATAGGCATAGCAGGGCCAAATCTCTGTATCGCCGTCCATGAGGACGTAGTCGCAGCCCCAGGTATCAACGGACAGACTCTCAAGCTTCGGGTACACCGCAAGCGCCGCGTCGATGCCTGTCTTCACATGAGAAAGCAGAGCCTCAATGTCCCAGACCAGATGCCCGTCCTGCTCTTTCAGCCGGTTGGGGAAACGGTAGACTTCCTTGGCTTTGATTTCTCCGCCCTCCATCCAGCCGACGATGTGCCGACCGGATGAGGCCCCGATGTCAATGGCCAGATAACGCCGCATGGTTTATTCCTCCGTGAAGGTGTAGGTTCCGGCATGGACGCTGTGCGTAGCTCCGCCGGGAAGCCGGATCTCTGCGCAGCAGTTGGCGGGAACGGTGATCATATAATTCGTTTTGCCGTCTTTCCGCTCCCAGCCGCTTTTCACCTCGCCGTAAACACTGTTGTAGCGTGCACTTGCGTGGGTGAAGCGTCCGCCAGGCCGCGGAGCGATGCGAAAATGATTCTCGCCATCGACCCGGATGCCGCACATGGTTTTGAAAAGCCACTCGCAGACGGCGCCCTTGGAATAATGGTTCAGCGAACCGATTCCACCCTGGGAGGAGTTCGGTCCCTCCCAGGCCTCCCAGATGGTGGTAGCTCCTGCCTTGGGCATGGAAAGCCAGCCGGGGATCTCCTCATTTTCCAGCAGGCGGTAGGCAGCTTCGATGTCGATGCTGGCCAGCACATCCAGAATCAACGGCGTGGAGAGGAAGCCGGTGCCCAAACGCCAGCCGTAGTGCTCCAGAGCCTCCAGCAGACGCTTTTGGGCGTAGCTGGTCTGCTCTTCGTTCAAAAGCTCCAGCGCCAACGGACGCACCAGCTGCGCCTGTCGGTCGGTGTCCAGGCTGTATTTCCCGACGGACACCAGCTCCTGATAGGCCTTTTTGCACCCATCCGAGCAGCTGCGGAACTCGCTCGCATCCTCCGGATGTTCAAGCTCATCGGCAATCTCCGCCATCAGCCGCAGCACATACGCGGTATAGGCCGTGGAAACCTCGGGATGCGGCGCAGCAAAGTCCTTCCAGTGGAAGGCGCTGACGTCGGCAGGCTCCGCCCATTCGCCGTAGCTCTGCCCGGCGTTGACCAAATAGCGCTTGACCTCGCCGCTGAGCTTCAGGTTTTCGCCAAAGATCGGCATAGTTTTGCCGCAGCGTTTTTCCATGAAGCGGGCATATTTCGCCATACCGTCATAGAATTCCCGCAGGATTTGCTGATCTCCGAAGAGCTTTGCAAAGCGGTAAGGCATCAATACGCCCACGTCCGCCCAGCCCACGGAGCCGTTCATGGTGCGCATATAGAAATCTGCGCCGCCGTCCGGGACGATGTGGGGTAGGCGGCCGTTTTTCTCCTGCCAGTCATAGACGTCGTTCAGCCACTTCCGGGAGAAGGCCGCAAAATCGAAGAGATAGCCTGCTGTCTCAAAGAAGATCTGCGCGTCGCCGGTCCAGCCGTGGCGCTCTCTTGTGGGGCAGTCGGTGGGGATATCCAGATGATTTCCCTTGGCGGACCAGACTGTCGCACGGAAAAACTGATTCAGCAACTCGCTGGAGCTCTCGAAGAAGCCGGTCTGTTCCAGATCGGAGTAAACCGCGATGGATTCAATGTCCTCGGGATGCAGCTCCACGTCGGTCTCGACCTCCGCATATTGAAAGCCGAAGACTGCAAAGGTGGTCTGATATTCGTTCACACCTTCGCCGCAGGTATATTCGATCTTCTGCAGAGGGGTTGTTTTGTTTTTCCGGGAGAGCTGGATGTTTTTCTGGGTCAGGTTGCCGTCCGCGTCCAGCATCTCTCCGAAGCGCCAGATCATGCGCTGACCGACGTGGGCATTGACGCAGAAGGACACATAGCCTGCGATGTTTTGGCCGAAGTCCAAAAGCTTTTTCCCGTTCGGGGCGGTGGTGATCGTGGGATGGAAGCGCTCATGCTCGGTGACAGACACATTGTTGGAGCAAGTCGGAATGGCAATGTGCTTCGTCTCCTTCGCCAGACTGCGGTAGGAGGGTGTGCGGAAGGCATCTACGATCTCCCCGTCCTTGTTGTCAGCAAAACGGATAGGCCCGTCGTTAGACCACTGCCAGGTCCCATCAGTGCCGATCATGCGGGTCTTTCCGTCCTCAGCCGTGATCTCCAGCTGCGCCAGCAGCTTGGTTGCCGTGCCGTATTGATTCCGGAGACCCCAGGCTCCGCATGAGCCCCGGTACCAGCCGTCGGCCAGCTGCACCGTCAGCTCGTTTTCTCCGTATTTCAGAAGCTCTGTTACGTCATAGGTCTGATACTGGACGCGCTTGCGGTAGTCCGTATAGCCCGGTGCAAAGACAAAACCACCGATCCGCTTGCCGTTCAGCCTTGCCTCATAGATGCCGCAGGCGGTGATATAGAGGCGTGCGTATCTGACCGGCTGCTTCAGCGTAAACGTCTTGCGGAAGCAGTCAACCGGGTATCGGTCCTTTTTTCTTGGCGTATAATTGCCGGTGATCCACTTTGCCTGCCAATCGGAAGGCTCCAGCAGCCCCATCTCGAAAAAGCTTTCGGTCCAGTCACCCGGCTCATCATTCTCGTCCCACAGGCGGATCTTCCAGTTGATTCGTTCGCGGGAGGACAACTCCACGGGATAAACTGCCTGCATGATGCTCGATTCCACTTTTCCGCTGTCCCAACCCTCGGTGACGATCTGGTAGGCAAACTGCCTGCTCCCCTTCGCGCAGTTCCACATCAAGCGTGGCTGCCTGATGTCGATCCCCAGGGGATACT
>CAMKED010000092.1 GCA_946411475.1 uncultured Clostridia bacterium
TGTAGACAGCGTCGGAGGTCTGCGTACGCCAGTTGGTCAGGCCGATGATGTCGTAGGAGGCCAGGGAGTTGGAGCCGACGTAAGCGGGGTCAAGATAGGTGTAGTAGGTGAACATGATGTCCTTGGCGGTGACGGGGGTGCCGTCCGAGAACTTCAGGTCGTCACGGATCTTGGCGGTGTAGGTGGTGGTGTTGGTGCCGGCGTCATAGCTGACGTCCAGATCGGCGCAGCCATGATAGGTGTAATCGGTGCCGTTGTAGTTGACGGTTTCGCCCTCGATGCCGTTGTAGATGATACCGCCCATACGGTCGGTGGTCATCAGGCTCAGGCTGACCATGCTGACGACGTCCTGGTCGTAAGCGGTGTCAGCGTAGAAGGGGCTGAACTTTGCGGAGAAGGGGCTGTAAGCAACAACCAGCGGAGTCGTGTTGTTGTAGTCGGACTTGCTGTTGTCAGGCGTGGAGGGCTTGTTGCCCTCAGTGGTGGTCTGCTCGCCCTGCGCGCCGGTGGTGGTGGTCTCAGCGGGCTTGCAAGCCACGAGAGCAAACATCATCACAAGAGCCAGAAGAAGCGCGAGCATTCTTTTCACGTTTTGCATTTTTTTCCTCCTTACAAAATTTTAAAAAGATTTATCTGATCACACACGTGAGGCTCCACGTATGTGGCCGATACGGAATCAGGGATGATACGCGTCGTTGTCGAACGTATCGGTTTTGATCCTTCGGAAAAAGCGGTAGGTCGTCAGCTCGGCCGCGCCGGACGCAATCAAAAGCGCCGCGAAAACGCCGTCCATCAGGCTGTAAGGAACGCTGCCCTCTAGTTCGCTGACGGAGGCAACGATCCAATAGATCACGCAGCCCAGCGCGGAAATACAGAACAGAACCAGCGCTGCGACGGCGCTGTGGCCGACGCGGAGGATGCTCTTGTCGTAGCGCTGCCGCTCCATATAGGAGGGCTCCGCCGGGATCGTCACGGCCCCCATGACCTGATAGAGCAGGGGGAACAGACTGACGACCAGAACGGGCACGTACCAGCGGTGCGTCATTTCGGCAGGATGCAGCCACATGGCGCAGACCGCAGTGACCACGGCGATCGCCGTCAGAATCCGCATCCAAAGAACGATGTTCTTGTACTCCCCTGTCTCGTTGGAGGGTCGGATCCATTGGCCGATGTAGATCATTTGCTTTTGCCGGCCGCCGTAGGGTCCGAGCGAGGACACGACCTGATAATCGCCGGTATAGCGGTAGCGTCTGCCGATGAGCTTGTGGGATTTTTCTTCGGAATTCTTGCCGGACTTGGGTTTTGGGTTGGCCATTCCTGCCGCCTCCGTTCTTCGGAGACGTCGTTTTCCGAAAAAAACCGCTTCTCCCTCTTTCTAATTCATTGTATCACAGGTTTTTTTAATTTTCAATTCAATTTTAAAAGTTTTTTCATATTTTCTTAGATTTGGCAAAATTCCTGATACGCAAGCCGGCCTTCTCCCGGTGATTTGACGGTTTTTTTCCGTTTTTTTCTTTAATTTCTGTATATAATTATGAAAAATGCGAATATTCACCGTTAAGATTCTGAAAGGAACTTGTCAAAATGATGAAGAATCACGGATCACATTCGCATAAATTGTATAAATTTGGCCGTTTTATACAGAAATCTGTCATTTTTTCTCTGTTTCCGATTGGTACACTGTCAAAAACAGCCGTTTTGTTCCGAAACCGTACAAAAATTTTCAGGTTATTACAGCGTGCGGAATACGTCGCCCAGCTTCTCATGGAGAACGAGGTCCGCTTCGCCGTCGAAGGGCGTCTCGTCGCGGTTGATCAGCACCAGGCGGCTGCCCCGGTAGTAGCGGATCATCCCGGCAGCCGGCCAGACAGTCAGCGAGGTCCCGGCCACGATCAGCAGATCCGCCCCGGCAATCGCCATAGCGGCCCGGCCCATCACGTCCTGATCCAGGCTCTCCTCATAGAGCACCACGTCCGGCTTCACCACGCCGCCGCAGTCGCAGCGCGGCACGCCCTTGCTGTTCTTGACAAATTCGGCGGAGTAG
Source organism: uncultured Clostridia bacterium (assembly GCA_946411475.1). Lineage (GTDB taxonomy): Bacteria > Bacillota > Clostridia > Oscillospirales > Oscillospiraceae > JAFRPC01. The sequence goes on from CAMKED010000092.1 coordinate 2,045, forward strand.
CTCTTATGGCAGCGCGTGCAGTAGTTGCGCAGCACGGAGCCGTGCAGCTCGAGAACGTTTTTGCTTCCCGCCTTCTGATGCAGGCCGTCGATGTTCTGCGTAACCACGGCGCTGAGCTTCCCTTCCCGCTCCCAGCGGGCCAGGACCTTGTGGGTGACGTTGGGCTCGAAGCCCAGCGGCAGCATCTTCTCCTTGTAGAAGTCGAAGAACTCCTCCGGCCTGCGCTCGAAGAAAGAGTGGGAGATGATGGTCTCGGGCGGATATTTGAATTTCTGGTTGTACAGGCCGTCCACACTGCGGAAGTCGGGGATGCCGCTCTCGGTGGAGACCCCCGCGCCGCCGAAGAAGACGATGCGTTGGGCCTCATCGACCCAGGTTTTCAGCGTATCTATCTTTGAATTCATGGTCTTCCTCCTCCAATTCCTGTATGAATTTCTTTTCGGCTTTGGTCTTGCAGGGCAGGCGAAGCTTGGCAAACAGATCCGGACGGCGGCGCATGGTCCGCAAAATGGACTGCTTCCTGCGCCAGCGGGCCACCTTGGCGTGGTCGCCCGAGGTCAGGATCTCCGGCACGGGGCGGTCGTGCCAAACGGCGGGACGGCTGTACTGGGGGTATTCGAGCAGACCGTTCCAGTGGCTCTCTTCCTCGAAGCACTCGGGGTCGGAGAGCACGCCGGGCAGCAGGCGGCAGACCGCGTCTGTGATCGCCATCGCGGCGATCTCCCCGCCGGTCAGCACGAAGTCGCCGAGGGAGAGCTCCTCGTCCACGCACTCGTCGATGAAGCGTTGGTCGATCCCCTCATAGTGGCCGCAGACCAGGATCAGGTTCTCATAGTCGGCAGCCAGACGGCGGGCGTGGCCCTGGTCGAAGACCTGCCCGCAGGGGGACATATATATGGTATGCGGGCGGGTCCCGGTTTCTTCACAGACGTGGGCCCAGCAGCGGTAGAGCGGATCGGCCTGCATCACGGCCCCGCGGCCGCCGCCGTAGGGGTAGTCGTCCACCTGGTTCTGCTTGTTGGTGGTGTAGTCCCGGATCTGATGGGTACGGACCGTGATGAAGCCCCGCTCCTGGGCGCGGCCCAGAATGGACTCGGAGAGCACGTCGCCGACCGTATCCGGGAAAAGGGTCAATATGTCAATTCGCATAGGCAGACCTCCTTTCAAGGTAAGAGGTAAAAGGGAAGAGATAAGAATTAAACATGTAGCGGAGTGCGGGCAGGACAGTTTCCTTCGTTCTCAATTCTGAACTCTTAATTCTTACCTCTTAATTCTTCCCTCTTCCCTATTCCGCATCGGTCTCCATTCCTTCAATCAGGTTCACGTCGATATAGCCCAGGTTCAAGTCGATAGAAGGGACGAAGGCCTTGACGTGGGGGATCATGTACTCCTTCTCCCCTTTTACCACCCAGACGTCGGAGGACGGCATGGACAAAATCTCTTTGATCTTGCCGATCTCGACGCCGTTCGCACGGACGGGCCTGCCGATCAGGTCGGCGTGAAAGACCGTTCCGGCCGGGATATGCGGGTCGTCCCGGGCGATGGAGAGGACCTGATTCCGCAGCTTTTGCGCGTCTTCGACCGTGTCGATGCCCTTGAATTTGATCAGCACGCAAGTCTTCTGCACGCGGGCCGATTCGACGGTCAACGCCGTAGGGGCGGCCATTGGCCGCCCGCAAACGGGAGAGCCTTCCGCCTCGGGCTGGCGGCCAGTGGCCGCCCCTACGAGGTAGAAGTTCTTGAAACGGGTCAAAAATTCCGGCGCGTCCGCCCAGGGCAGCACCTTGACCTCGCCCTTGATCCCATGCGTGGAGACGATCTTGCCGGTTTCCAGGTATGTTTCATTCATTGTGTTTTCCTCTCTTGCGTAGCAGAGTCAGGGTTTTTCGGCTGCCTGCGGGGATCCCACTGCCTCAACCGATCGGTCAGGAAAAACAGAAAAATTCCACAGGCGCAAACGATCCAGAAGAAGCGCCAGCCGTTGGAGATCCCGATTTTTTCGAGAACTCCCTCCCACGCGGGAGAACCTAAAATTTCATCCACGACGCCAATTACAACGATGATCAAGCATGCGGCAAGGGCGAGCAAGTGCAAACACCGCCAGACGCTTGCTTTCCATCGTTTCGTTCGTTTTTCATCGTTTTCTCTCCCGCAGCGTTCGTCGGAGGCAGTTGCAAAACAAGGATGCACCCCTCCACCGGCCTTAAGGCCGGTCCCCCGGAGGCAGTTGCAAAATGGGGATGCACCCCTCCACCGGCCTTAAGGCCGGTCCCCCTCCCCTGCGAGCAGGGGAGGTTTTTTGCGGACGGCAGCGTGCCGTCCCTACGGAAACTGTTTCGTTTTCCAATTCGCAGAATTGGAAAACGAAACAATTCTACATTTTTGCTTCTGAATTCTTACTTGCAAAAAGGGCCGCTGCCTCTCAGCAGCAGCCCTTTTCGGCTAATCGACAATTTCCACGTTGACGCGGACGCCCTGGCGCTGAGCCACGGACTTCATGATGGCGCGGATCTCCTTGGCAATCCGTCCGCCGCGGCCGATAACCTTGCCCATATCCTCGGGGGCAACGCGAAGCTCCAGGGTCATGGGGTCGCCTTCAAAGGCCTCCACCGTGACCTGCTCCGGATGCTCCACCAGGTTGCGGGCGATATAGAGCAACAGTTCCTTCATTGTTCAGCCCTCTGTTCTTACAGAACGCCGGCCTTCTTCAGCAGTCCTCTGACGGTATCGGTGGGTTGTGCACCGTTCTTGATCCAGGTCTGCGCCTTCTCCACGTCCACGTTGACGGTGGCGGGGTTGGTCAGGGGATCGTAGGAGCCGATCTCTTCGATGCAGCGGCCGTCGCGGGGGCTGCGGGAATCGGCAACAACGATACGGTAGTAGGCGTTCTTCTTGGCGCCCATTCTTCTGAGTCTGATCTTAACCATTTTTCAATCTCCTTGATGAATTAAATTGTGTTTTATTCGTAAACCTGCACGGCATCGAATTGAGAGGTGAGAGTTGAGAATTGAGAATGAATGTGTTTTTCAGATCGCGATCTGAAAAAATCTGATAATTCTCCATTCTCAATTGTCAATTTTATATTCCGGGGAAGCCCATTCTCTGGAGCTTTTTCATTTTCTTGCCAGCGGCCTTTCCGGTGAACTGCTTCATCATCTTCTGCATGTCGCCGAACTGTTTGAGCAGCCGGTTCACGTCCTCCACCTTCGTACCGCTGCCGGCCGCGATGCGGCGCTTGCGGCTGGAGCCGAGGATGTTCGGATTCTCCCGCTCCTGCGGCGTCATGGACTGGATGATGGCCTCCACGCGGGTCAGGGCTTTTTCGTCCACCTGCATGTCCTTCATGCCGCCCATGCCGGGCAGCATGCCCAGCAGATCCTGAATGCTGCCCATGTTTTTGAGCTGGGCGAGCTGGTCGTAGAAATCCGTCAGCGTGAATTTATTCTGGCGCAGACGCTCCTCCAGCTCGGCGGCCTTTTTTTGGTCGATGGCCTGCTCGGCCTTCTCGATCAGGCTGAGCACGTCGCCCATGCCGAGGATGCGG
>CAMKED010000093.1 GCA_946411475.1 uncultured Clostridia bacterium
AGTCGAGGATCCCCCAGAGCCAATTCGAGTGGACGGACGGAATGGTTTTTTCGATCACAGTGGATTCTGCATCGGTCTGGAACAGTGACCTGAACGAAGAACAGACAGCGCTTATGGCACGCTTCCCGGAATACTTCGGGCTGGACCCTGCAAATGGGCTGGATGTGATCGTCTGGCAGATGGCGGGAGAAAGCTATTCCTTCGGCCTGCTGGAGCACTCCGAAACGCCGCGAGACTGGATCAGCAGGGAATTGATGAATCTCAAAGGCGTCAGCGCAGAGCAGATACGGGATATCCTGGCGGCCTATGCCGTTTCCGAGGACGGTATCTATATCATCCCCTGGCAGAATCCGATCTCAAGCTATCTCCCGGAGTACTGCATCGACTTCGGTGGCGAGGATCTGGACGCAAAAAAAGAGGCGTACATTGCTGAAATCCGCGGGATGCTGTTCGGTTGAACACGGCGACACTAAATACAGAGGTGATCAATATGAAGAAAAAATATGTGCGCTTTTGGCTGTTTTCTCTCGCCGCCGTGCTTGCGGCGTCCTTCTATCCGCTTCTCATGGGCGTCCGAGTCATATCCGATATGCTGCGGGACGGCACGGTCCTCAAGGAGAACTATCCGAAGTACATCATTCCCTATACACCCATCGCGGTCGCTGTGATCCTGGGCGTTCTTCTGCTGCCGCTGTTTGTCAAGCTGATGAAACGCTTCGCGGTGCTCGGCAGCTCGTCGCTGTCGGTCAGCGCGTTTTTCGGGCTGGAACTCCTGTTTGAGCGGAAGGTTGTCGTTACCTCGACGGAGGCGGTGGCAACGCTTGCGGATTGGCAAATGTTTTTGTGCAGATACGTTCCGCCGGAGGAATACGCAGGGGAGACAGTGATCACGGTTCGTACCGAAACAGCGGCAGATCTCCTGATCGGTGAGTATAACCCCGCTTTCAAACTGCACTTCTATCTGATCTCCGTCGTGCTGATCCTTGCGATCCTGAACTGCGTTTACGGCTTCGCGCAGATGATTCGGACAGGAGACCGGCACAGGAATAAGGCGCTGATCCTGCAATCGGTTTCCGCGGCGCTCTTTCTGGGGCTCTGCATCTTGGCCTGCTTCACGGCCTTCTGGCGGGACGGCAGTATCCTGGTTTCGCCGCTGTCCGCGTCCCTGATGTCGGCGTTCTTCATTCTGCTGGGCGTTACGGTTGGCCTGTTTTTGGGATCGTTCCTGCTGAATCGGGGGCGGACGATTGGACTTTGGCTCCCGGCCGCGGCTTCTGCGGCAACGACGCTCGTCATGTACATTGGTGAAATGATCCTGCTGCATGGCCATCTCTATCGCTTCGGCACAGGCTTCTTCTATGATGGCCTGCCCACCATCGTGCTCGCTCCGGTCGATCTGCTCGTCATTCTGGGTCCCGGAGGGATTACGCTTCTGCTGATGCACTTTGCAGGGAGCAGCGGAAACACACCGGCGAAATCATCCGCAGCAGAGCCATAAAACGAAATATAACTACAGAAAGCGGTATCTTTTTTATCATCCTGCACCAACAAAAAACAGCCGCAAGGCTGTTTTTTGTTGGAACGTTGTGTTCCGCTGCGCGGAACGTGATGGGTCCTTCGGACGTGATGTGCCCTTCGGGCGTGATGTATGCTGAGGGACGTGAGCGGAACACATCGCATCACTGCAACCGAAGGGAGCAACATCACTGTGCCGCAGGCACGGCATCACTTGCGCCGCGGGCGCAAACATCACTTTACTTTCTTCATAGTGATCGGTATAATTTTTATCATCCTGCACTTTTTTGTCTACCAGCGCCAAAAATGATGATTGGACTCTCTGCTGCTTGGGCCGGGAGCTCTGTTACCGATGCTTATCCAGCGTGTCGAGCAGCCAGAGGCCGGTTTCCGTGTAATCCGCCCGGGTGAAGCCGCTGTATTTTGGCACCGTGGACCGGATTGCCGAGCAGGCTTCCGCCACCTTGGCGAAGGACCACATGCAGTAGGATATTTTCTCGTTTTCCAGCAGCTCGATCCAGGCGTCGGCGCTCTCCGTGTCTCTCGGCAGGCCGCCGCTGGCCGCGGTGATGCCGAACTCCGTCACAAACACGGGCAGTCCGCTTTGACTGAGCTGCTTTGTCATATCCCGGTACGTCTGCCCGTGGGAGGCGGCGTAGAAATGGAGGCTGTACAGGAGATTGTCAAAGGCAAGGGGATCTGCGGAAACGCTGTACAGGTCCTTTGACCAATCCGGATTGCCCACCAGGATGACCGCATCCGGGGCTTTTTCACGGATCACGGGAATGATTTGCTCGGCATACCGCTTCACAGTCGCCCAATCCACACCGTTCGGCTCGTTGCAGATCTCGTAGAGCACGTGATCGTCCTTGCCGTAGCGTTCCGCCATTTCCGCGAAAAAAATCTTTGCTTCCTCCAGATAGGTATTCGGATCGCCGTCGCTGAGGACGTGCCAGTCGATGATGACGTACATATCCGCATTTTTTGCGAGTTCCACGCCCTGCGCGATATCCGCTTTGTGGCGTTCCTTGTCTCCGTTGGTGCAATAGCCGACGATCCCCACGCCGTAGGTATACATGGCAAGCCGCATCAGATTGACGCCGTCGTCCCGGGACAGTTCCCGAAAGAGCTCCTCGTTGAGAAAGGATTCGGAGGTAACCAGTCCGTTCAGGCTGACGCCCCGAAGCATAACGGGCGTTCCGGCTTCGGAACACAGCTTGCCGTTCAGAACCTGAAGCCGCCCGCAGGAGGAGGGGCGGTCACGGCCGTCCCGCACGGCTGTTGCGGATGCAGCGCAGCCCGTAAAAGCGCTCAGCAGCAAAAGCAGCGCAAGCAATTGCGCAATTCCCCGTTTCATCACGCTCGTCTCCCTTTCCGATCTGTTCAGATCGTCACCGTGACGCGGCAAACCGGTGCGTCGGTCAGCGGGACCGTGTTCCCGGCGATTGCCTTTCCTTCCACCGTCAGGCCTTTTTCCGTTCCGCGGCGGACTGTGATCTCATAGCGCGTGCCGCGGAAGAGACGTTCGATGCGACAGCAATCGATCCGGTCGGGCAGGCAGGGATCCACGACCAGCCCATCATAGTCCGGTCGAATCCCCAGGATTCCCTGGCTGACTGCCACGAAGGACCAGGCGGCGGTGCCAGTAAGCCAGGCGTTCTTCGCCTCGCCGTAGTTTTGCGCGGCCCGGCCCGCAATGGTCTGGCTGTAACAGTAGGGTTCGGTCCGATGGATCTCGCTCTTGTCCTCAATGTAAGCCGGCGCGTTGCGGGTGTAGAGGTCGAAGGCTGCATTGCCGTCCCGGACCTTGCACCAGGCCAGGGTAATCCACGGATTGTTGTGGCAGAAAACAGAACCGTTCTCCTTGTAGCCGGGGGAATAGGAAGAAATCTCCCCCAAATAGTCATGGTATTCGGAGTAGCAGGGGGACAGGAGTTCAATGCCAAAGGCATTGCCCAGCAGACGCTCCGTGGAGGCCAGGGCCTTCTTTCCGTAGTCGTCGCCGCCGATTCCGGCCATGATGCAGAATCCCTGGGGCTCGATAAAAATTTGGCCCTCTTCGTTTTCCTTGCTGCCGATGGGCTGCTCAAAGGCGTCGTAGCCCCGGCGGAACCAGTTGCCGTCCCAGCCGTGCGCAAGAACGGTTGATTCCATTGCGGAGACGCTCGTCCGGACCTCTGCAGCTTCCTCCGTCAGACCGATCCGTTCGCAGAGCGCCGCGTACTCGGCGCCGTATTTGACAAACATTCCGGCGATGAAGACGCTCTCTGCCTTGCCGCTCTCAAAGTTGGAGCAGGTTTGGAAGCTCTCTCCCGGGGTCCGGGAGAAGCAGTTGAGGTTCAGGCAGTCGTTCCAGTCCGCCCGACCGATCAGCGGGAGGCCGTGCGGTCCCTTGTGCGTCACGGTATAGTTTACGCTGCGGCGCATATGCTCCAGCAGGGGGACCTCCGTCCCGGCCTCGTTGTTGAAGGGCGTCGGTTCGTCCAAAATGGTGAAATCCCCGGTTTCCCGGACGTAGGCGCAGGTACAGGCCACCAGCCAGAGCGGATCGTCGTTGAACCCGGAGCCCACGTCGGCGTTGCCGCGCTTGGTCAGGGGCTGGTACTGATGGTAGGTGCTGCCATCGGAGAACTGAATGGAGGCAATGTCGAGAATGCCCGTCATGAATTTCTTTGACGCAAAGCTCATCCGGGAAGGCAATCACTACATTGCCGAGCTGGGCGGCCATAGGGTGCATCTTTCCGAAGACAAGTGCGCCCGCCTGGCGGCGAAAAACGTCCCAACACAGGACGTGACTCTGGGCATCCGCCCGGAGCATACCGACCTGTCCGACGTCGGCATTACAGGAAAAGTCGACGTCTCCGAAATGATGGGATCCTCGGTCCATCTCCACCTCACCGCGGAGGGCCGCGACGTCATCATCATCGTCCCCACGGTTGATATGGATCGCATTCCCCGCATGGGCGATCAACTGCACTTCACGTTCGCCGGCAAGGTGGCCCACGTCTTCTCAAAGGAAGACGACCGGAACCTGGAGTATTGATGATTCACAAAAACGCTTTTTCATGTTCCTTTTTCTCCCTTCCCCTGCAAACGGGGCCGTCTTCCACCGAAGACGGCCCCAAATCTGTATCAATGTTTTGTTCCGTTTGCTCCTGGACGAAAAGCGCCTGCCGTTTTTGGCAGGCGCTTTGTTATAACGGGATAGGGGATCCGCTTACTTGGTCAAAGCCTTGGTGATGCGGGCCAGGGCGTCGTCCAGTTCCTCATAGGTGACGGGGATCGGAGGCGCGAAGCGGATGGTATGGTCGTGGGTCTCCTTGCAGAGCACGCCCTCATGGATGCAGGCCTTGACGTAGTCGAAAGCGTCGCCGTAGAACTCCACGCCGATCAGCAGGCCGCGGCCGCGAATCTCTTTGATCTCGGGGTTTTTGATCTTCTTCAGGCCGTCCATGAAGTACTTGCCCTTCTCGCGGGCCATCTTGGGATAGTCGTCGCGCTGCAGGATCTCCAGTGCCTTGACGCCGCAGGCGCAGGCCAGGGGGTTGCCGCCGAAGGTGGAGCCGTGGGAGCCGGGGGTGTAGAGGCCGAGGATGTCCTCGTTGGCCGCAATGCCAGACAGGGGCATCACGCCGCCGCCCAGGGCCTTGCCCATGATGTAGATGTCAGGCACGACGTTCTCATGCCAGCAGGCGAACATATCGCCGGTGCGGGCAAAGCCGGTCTGGACCTCGTCGGCCAGGAAGAGGATATTGTTCTTGGTGCAGATCTCGCGGACCTCGGTCAGATAGCCCTCGGGCGGCAGGATGATGCCGGCCTCGCCCTGGATGGGCTCTGCCAGGAAGGCAACCGTGTTCGGCGTGATGGCGTCGCGCAGGGCCTGGGCGTCGCCGTAGGGGATGGTCTTGAAGCCCGGGGTGTAGGGGCCGTAGCCGTCCTTGGCCAGGGGGTCGGTGGAGAAGCTGATGATGGAGATCGTGCGGCCGTGGAAGTTGTTCTCACAGGTGATGATCTCCTGCTTGCCGTTCTCCACGCCCTTGACCTTGGTGCCCCAGA
>CAMKED010000094.1 GCA_946411475.1 uncultured Clostridia bacterium
GCCAAGATCACCGAGACCAACAAGGGCGGCCTGGTCGCCAACGTCAAGGGCGTTCGGGTGTTCATCCCCGCTTCCGCTTCCGGTGTTGCCCGCGGCGGCGACCTGGAGGGGCTGAAGGGCCAGACGGTCCGCGTCCGCATCACCGAGGTCAACCGCGAGCGCCGCGGCGGCCGTGTGGTGGGCTCCATCCGTGCCGTAGCCAGCGAAGAGCGCAAGGCTGCGCAGGAGAAGGTCTGGTCCGAGATCGAGATCGGCAAGAAGTACACCGGCGTTGTGAAGTCCCTGACTTCCTACGGCGCTTTCGTGGACATCGGCGGCGTGGACGGCATGGTTCACGTTTCCGAGCTGAGCTGGCGTCGGGTCAAGAACCCCGCTGAGGTCGTCAAAGTCGGCGACACCATCGAAGTTTACGTCATCGGCCTGGATCCCGAGAAGCACAAGATCTCCCTGGGCTACAAGACCGCTGAGATGAACCCCTGGAACCAGTTCACCGCCAAGTACAACGTCGGCGACGTGGCCAAGGTCAAGATCGTGAAGATGATGACCTTCGGCGCTTTCGCTGAGATCGTTCCCGGCGTGGACGGCCTGATCCATATTTCCCAGATTGCGGACCGCCGCATCGCCAAGCCTGAGGACGTGTTGACCGTCGGTCAGGAAGTGGACGCCAAGATCATCGACATCGACGCGGAGAACAAGCGCATCTCCCTCTCCATCCGGGCCCTGATCGAGCCCACTGCGGAGGAGGAAGAGGCTCCCGCCGATGAGCCCGCGACCGTCGAGCCTGCCGAGGCTGTTGAGGCACAGTAAGCGAACAATCGCCCATCCCCATGCAAGGCCTCCCGCTTTGCATGGGGGTTTTTCAATTGAGAATTGAGCGTTGAGAATTGAGAATTCTCATCTGTATGGGCGCCTTCGACGCTCTGCTGTTTCCCGTCCGCACCCGACCGTAGGGAGGTATCCCCGGACGCCTCCGCCGTCTCCCACCTGCGCCCGGCTGCAACCCCGGGACGGGAAACCCGTCCCCTACGGAATGTGAGGAAAAATGAAAAAGAACACCAAACGCGTGCTGGCCGCTGTGCTTGCTGTTATCATGCTCGCCCTCATGTTGATCCCGATTAAGTTAGACTACAATGACGGAGGAACCGTAGCATATAGCACCGTATTATGGCAGGTCGAGCTTCCACACCGTATTATTGTAGAAGAAAACGGACAAATTGGCTATCTTGTTGGGGCACGTGTGACGCTGCTGTGCGGCTTGATCACCGTTTATGATGACACGTACATCAGAATGGAGCCCTGACGAAGCAGCGGCGCACATCATGCGCCACGGGGAGCAGTCCGTTGACTGGGCTCCACCTCATCCGCCCCCTGCGGGGGCACCTTCCCCTCAAGGGGAAGGCTTGGGACGGGGGACGCCCCGAGGCACAGTTGATAGTCGTTTTGCAGATGGCAATCTGCAAAACACCGTCATTTTCAACTTTCAATTTTCAATTTTCAACTATTACCGAATTCCCCTGTGAATGGAGATGTTCCAATGAAGAAAACAATCTGTCTTGTGACGCTCCTCTGCCTGCTCCTCGCGATGCTCTCCGCCTGCGGCGGAGACGAGCCTGCTGCCGTTGGTCCGATTTACGCCGAACGCGGCGAGGTAAAGCGGGAGCCGTTGGGCAGCCTGAGCCCGGCCGCTGACGCAAGCGGCGTTCTGAATGCGCTGGCGGCGGCCGGACAGACCGCCGCCGCCCGCTGGCAGCCGGACTACGCGGAAACGCCCAAGGACGGCCCGCGTCTGAACGTCAACGGAGAGACAAGCGGGGAAACCGCGGTTACGGACGGCGCCGGCATTTATATGGTGGACGGCTACGGTCTGATCTCTGTTTCCGCTGCCGGGACGGCGAGCGAGATGCGCGCCTATACCAAGATCGAGCGGCCGGGCGAGCACTGGGGCGATTGCCTTTATCTCTGGAAGAATCAGCTCGCCGTCGTCTGGACCGCTCTGGAATATGAGGACGACGGAAGCTGGCAGGGCAACGTTGAGACGAAGATCGTCATCTTCTCCGTTGCGGACCCTGCCGCGCCGAAGCAGCTTTCAGAGTTCTCCGTGGACGGCGGCCTGGTGGACGCTGTCCTGCTGGACGGGACGCTCTGCATGGTAACGCAGAAAAATCTGCCGAATCTGCCGCAGGCCGACAAGGCCGAGACCATCCTGCCGCAGCTTCATGAGAACGGAAAGACCTTTACCCTGCAAGCCGGGGAGATCTATCTCTGCCAGGAGCCCGCAAGGGCTGCGCTGACCGTGGTCGCCGCGATCCGGCTGGAGGACGGACATTTTGCCGACGCGCTGGCCTTTACCGACGGCACGGATGCGGTCTGCGCCGAGGGACAGAACCTCTATCTGGCCCGGACCCGCTGGAGCGAGCAGGCTTCCGCGCCGCACACGGAGGCGTCCTATTCCGTGGTGGACTATGCCAGCTCTGCGGAGACCGAGATCAAGCGCCTGAAGCTGGACGGCTATCTGAGTCTGGCCGACGGCTGCGTGCTCTATGGCGCGCTCTCCGATCCCGGCGCGATGGACGCCTGGAACGGCCAGCTTCGGATTGCAACCGAGGTGGACGAGCGCAGCTTCTCCGTCTATACCGACGATGCCCACGGCTGGACCAACTGCGAGGAAAAGAGCCATGTGACCGAAAGCCAGCTTACCGTTCTGGACGAAAACCTTGCCGTGGTCGGCGCGCTGGCCAGACTTGGCGGTGAGGGGGGCGTCGCGTCCTGCGCGTTCCTGCGCTCCCATGCGTGGATTACCGCAGGGGACACGCTTACGGCGGTGGATCTCACCAATCCCGCCGAGCCGAAGATCTGCGGCAGCTTTGCGGCGGCAGGGGAGACCCTGCTGCTCCGGACGCTCGGCAACGGCTGCGTGCTCGCGTTCTCGATCCCCGCGGCGGGCGGCAAGACGCGGCTCACGGCCTATGACGTCACGGACCCTGCCAATCCGAAGCAGCTCGATTCCAAGGAACTCGACGCAGCGCCGGCCGGAGACCTGACGGCCCGCGGCACGCTCATTGCGGACGCCGCCTCCGGCCTGATCGGCTGGCCCGCGGCCGGCAAGGACAAGACCGAATACCGGCTCGTGCACTGGACCGGCTCCAAGCTTTCGGACAAGGGCTCCGTCAAGCCGGAATTCGTTTCGGGCGACGCCCGGACCCTGCTGCTGAACGGCCTGCTGTATGTTTGCAGCCCTGCCCAGGTCAGCGTGATCGACCCGGATGGACTGAAGGTCGTGGCAACGGTGTCCAACGCGGTAGGCTGAACGAATTGAGAATTGACAGGTAAAACGACATGAAACAAGAACGAATTGACCGCATCAACGAGCTGGCCCGCAAGGCAAAGGCCGAGGGGCTGACCCCGGAAGAGACTGCCGAGCGCGACGAGCTGCGCCGGGAATACATTGCCGCAGTCAAGGCCAGCCTGGTCGGCCATCTGGACAACACCTACATCGTTGACGAAAAGGGCAACAAACGCCCCCTGCCCCGGAAAGATCAAAAAGGAGGGCTTGAATCATGAATTTGAAAAAAATGGCTGCCCTGTTGCTGGCGTTGGCCCTTTGCGTGGGCCTGTTGACTGCCTGCGGCGGGAACGAATCGGATACCGAATCCCAGACCGCCGCTGTCGGGACGGAAAACCAAAGCGGAACGCAGACGGCAAGTGAGAGCGGAAACGCGGGCTCGACGCAGCCCGCCGGAAATGCCGCGGACGAGAGCGGGGAGGACCTGACGCAGAAAACGCTTCCTTCGCTGCCCAAGGGCTTCCATGGCCAAGATCCTTCCAACGGGGAGACGCAGCCCACGGATCCCGCGCAGCCCACCCAGCCTGCGCATCCCTCGCAGCCGTCGCAGCCTTCGCAGCCCACGCCGACGGCTCCCGCCCAGCGGGAAGCAACCCCGCAGGACCTGACGCCGAATCCAAGCGAGCCGGAGGAAACTGCGGCCCCCGCGCCGACGGTTCCCAGAAGCGCCACCTCGGAGGATATGCCCTGAGACGGATTTACGCTTCCGCCTGCTGCGCGTGAACTTGCGACGGTTTTTGTCAAATTTTTTCCCTTGACAAAAGCAAAACAGTATGCTATACTGAGCAAGCTGTCAATGGAATTACTTTGACAAGGAGGCAAACCCCATGAAACCGGACAAGCTGACGATGTCGCTGCTGCTGGATTGCTATGGGGAGCTCCTGACGCAAAAGCAGCGCGACTGCTTCGACCTCTACTGCAATCAGGATCTGACGCTGGCGGAGATCGCCGAGCTGATGGGGACCAGCCGCCAGGGCGTCCACGACGCCGTAAGCCGCGCCGAGGCCCAACTCCTGCGCTACGAGGAAGTCACGCATTGCCTGGCAATGCAAAAAAAGACATCGGAGATTGCTGCCAGGCTGGAAGAAATTGTCCGATCCCTGCCGGAACAGACTGGGGCTGCCGTTTTGACTGCGGCGACAGCGCTGCGGAAGCTTGATCATTGATTGGATCATTGTTTTTCAACTTGCAATTTGAAAAACACCGATCATTCTCAATTATCAACTTTCAATTCTCAATTTTGCCGAAGGGAGGCCTCTATGGCATTTGAAGGCTTAACCGAAAAACTTTCCGCCGCCTTTCAGCGCCTGCGGAGCAAGGGCCGCCTGACGCCCAACGACGTCAAGGAGGCCATGCGGGAGATCCGCCTGGCCCTGCTGGAAGCCGACGTCAGCTACAAGGTCGTCAAGGACTTTGTCAAAGTCGTCACCGACCGCTGCGTGGGCACCGACGTGCTCGAAGGTCTGAACCCGGCGCAGATGGTGGTCAAGGTGGTCAACGAGGAGCTCACCGCCATGATGGGCGGCGAGA
>CAMKED010000095.1 GCA_946411475.1 uncultured Clostridia bacterium
CCACCATGGCCAACGCCGTGATCGAGGGCCGTCAGGGTGAGCAGCTCACCATGAGCGAGGAAGCTCCCGCAGCCGAAGCCGCTGCTGAATAATGGAATATCTCAGTGGCCGCGGCTCTCCCTTCTTGGGCAGACCGCAGCGGCCGCTCCCCCTTGGCCGCTGCGACGCATAGCTCGTACAGCGGCCGCCACAAATAATAAATGGAGGAAGAATACAATGGCATTTACTGCTGCTGATGTGAAGACCCTGCGCGAGAGAACCAACGTGGGCATGATGGACTGCAAGAAGGCCCTCACCGAGTGTGACGGCGATATGGAAAAGGCCATCGAGTGGCTGCGTGAGAAGGGCCTGGCCAAGGCCATCAAGAAGTCCGGCCGCATCGCCGCCGAGGGCATGGCTTACGCCGTTGTCGAAGGCAATGTGGGCGCCGTGGTGGAAGTCAACTGCGAGACCGACTTCTGCGCCAAGTCCGCTCCCTTCGTCGAATTCGTCAAGGGCATTGCCCAAGTCGTCGTGGACTCCAATCCCGCCGATGTGGACGCGCTGAAGAAGTCCCCCTTCCCCGGCACCGAGCTGACCGTGGAAGGCGTTCTGCCTGAGAAGGTTATGTCCATTGGCGAGAACCTGCAGATTCGCCGCTTTGCCCGCTACGCCGACAACACCTCCGTGGCCTATGTCCACGCCGGCGGCAAGATCGGTGTTCTGGTGAACCTGGCTGTTGAGGGCGGCATTGACGCCACCGAGATCGGCAAGAACGTTGCCATGCAGATTGCCGCGCTGAACCCCCGCTTCTGGGACAAGAGCGACGTCACCCCCGACGTCCTCGAGGAGGAGAAGAAGGTCCTGGTGGCGCAGATGGACGCCGACCCCAAGATGGCTTCCAAGCCCGCCCAGGTCAAGGAAAAGATCGCTGCCGGCAAGCTGAACAAGTTCTACGAGGAGAACTGCCTGCTGCAGCAGGACTTCGTCCGCGCCGACCTGTTCCAGGGCTCCGTCGAAGGCTATATCGCCTCCGCCGCCAAGGCTCTGGGTGGCAAGGTCACTTTCGTCAAGGCCGTCCGCTTCGAGAAGGGCGAGGGCATTGAGAAGAAGGTCGAAGACTTCGCCGCCGAGGTTGCCGCTCAGATGAACATGGGCAAGTAAGCACCATATATTTATGAACCGCGCTCCGGCCATCACCGGGGCGCGGTTTTTTGCGGGCAGATTGCCCGCGCTACAGTAGGGTGCATTTGTATGGACACGCTGAACCCTGAACCTTGAATCGTGGCGCACTGGTGTGCGCCGCTACCGGGCTCTGAACCCTGAACTCTGAACCATGAGCCTTGAGCTATAAGCTATTCACCCCGCACCACGTAGGGAAAGCGCTCGATGTGTATGAAGCCCATCTCCCGTAGGGCGACTTCGGTTTTGGTCTGGTCGGCTTCGTCGTTGTAGTCCGGGATCAGCGGGACGCGGACGTGGAGGCGGTTGGGATCGAAGGACGCGGCAAGAAATTGCAGATTGTCCAGCAGCGGGCCCTGCTCCCGGCCGGTGTAGGTGCGGTAGATGGCCGGGTTCAGGGTCTTGACGTCGATGATGAAGGCGTCGAAGATTGCCGCGGCGCGGGCGACAAGCGCAGGGTCCACGTTCAGGCAGGTCTCGGAGGTGAAGCGCCAATTCGGGCAGAGCGGCCGAAGCGCTTCGTAAAAATCGAGATGCAGCAGGCTCTCTCCCCCGCCGAAGCAAAGGCCGCCGCCGGTGGCCTGAAAATAGAGGTCGTCGATCTTCGTTTTTTCGTACAATTCCGCCGCAGATACCAAAGTTGGGGCTTGGCAAAGCACGCTTTTATTGATACAATAGGCACAGGAAAGCGGGCAGCCCGCGCCGGCCACCAGGGTGGTCACGCCCTCGCCGTCCAGCTCCATGCGGTGCCGGGAGAGCGCCAGCAGCGGATACCTTGGCTCGCCGCCGTCATACCGAGGGCGCAGGGGACGGGTCTCCCATCCCGGAAGCCGTTCCTCCATATCGCTCACCGGGCCTCTGTCGTCTCCGGGGTCTCCGTGCTCTGGGGCAGCTCAGACTCCACGGGCAGATAGGCCACGTCGCCGAGCAGTTCGGGCGGCTCAGGCTCCGTTTCGAGCGGAAGCGCCTCGCCCGCCAGGACCTCAACTTCCTCTGTTTCCGTTTCAGCCGGGGCGATTTCCCCTTTCAGAGGCGTCGCAACGTCTCCGGCCAGCTCCGTGGAAATCGGCGGTTTCAGGGTTGGGAGGCTCGGCTCGTTCACTTCGCTGCCGCCGCTGCCGGAACCGCCCCGCGCGACGCAGGCCGTCATGGACAGACTCAGCCCGGCCGCCACAGCAGCCACGGCAACGGTCTTGCCTAAGCTGCGGCGCTTTTCGAGCTCCTGTTCGAGATAGCGGAGCTCCGCCTCGCACTTGGGGCAGGTGCCCGTGCACTCGCCCTGATAGCCGCATTCCCGGGTCACGTAAGGAATATCGTTTTCATCGGCAATCTTTTGGCGGATCTCCTTCAAAATCTTGCACTTGTTCTTGCCTTTCATGTTCGCGTCCTCCTTCCTTTGGATGCCAATAAGACGATAGAAATATAAAAAAGTTCCAAATAATAAGGTGATACTATGATAACCGAAAAGCTCTTTGAAAGCAATCCCTATCTGAAAGAATTTGACGCCCAGGTGCTCTCCTGCGAGCTCGGAAAGGTCGGATATGCCGTGGTGCTGGACCGCACGGCCTTCTACCCCGAGGGCGGCGGCCAGCCCTGCGATCTGGGAACGCTTGGCAGCGCAAGGGTATTGGATGTGCACCAGAAGGCCGGCGTGATCGTCCACACGGTAGACGCCCCACTCTCCGGCACGGTACATGGAATCATCGACTGGGAGCGCCGCTTCGACCTGATGCAGCAGCACTCGGGCGAGCACCTGATCTCCGGCACGGTCCACCGTCTCTTCGGTTATGAGAACGTGGGCTTCCACATGGGGGCCGAGCTGATCACGATCGACTTTTCCGGGATGCTGACAATGGAGGATCTGGCCCGCGTGGAGGCCATCGTCAACGCCGCCATCTGGCAAAACCTGGAAACCCAGGTCCGCTATTACGAGGCCGAAGCCCTCTGCCCCGAGGACTATCGGAGCAAGAAAGCCATCGAGGGCCGCCTCCGGCTCGTGGAATTCCCCGGGGTGGATCTCTGCGCCTGCTGTGGGACCCACGTTGCCCGGACCGGCGAGATCGGCCTGGTCAAGCTGCTGAGCGTGGTGAAATTCCACCAGGGCGTGCGGATCGAGCTGGTCTGCGGCAAGCGGGCCTACGACTATATCGCCGCCGTTACGGCACAAAACCGGGCCGTCTCCGGCCTGCTCTCGGCTAAACCCTTTGAGACCGCAGCCGCGGTGGAGCGGACCCTGGCAGAGCTGAACGAGGTCAAACAGGAAAAGGCCTGCTGGGAGGGCCGCTGCTTTGCTGCCCTCTCTGAATCCCTGCACGGCGCGGGGGACGTATTGCTGTTTGAAGAGAATTTGAGCCCCGATTCGGTCCGCCGCCTTTGCGTGGAGGTCATGGCTGTTTGCGGCGGCCGCTGCGCCGTCTTTTCCGGCACGGACGAGGCGGGCTATGCCTACGCCGTCGGCCTCGAAGACGGGGACCTGCGCGCCTTCGTCAAGGACATGAACGCCGCCCTGAACGGCAGAGGCGGCGGCAAGCCCAATTTTGCACAGGGTCGGGTGGCCGCAACGCGCGCGGAGATCGAGACTTTCTTCTCAAATCGGTAGAATTTATTTTGCATCCTAAATATTTTTGAAAAAAGATTGAAACTTGGCATGGATATATGGTATAATAAGGATTAGAGCCCCAAATAATGGAGATTCCCATGGAAGAAAAATTATGTCAACTTGAAAACAAATACGAAGAGCTCTGCGCCAGGGCGGAGCAGCCGGATTTTTACGCTGACCCGAAGCTCGCGGCCAAATATATGAAAGAGCAGCGGGAGCTGGAGCCGGTGGTAACGGCCTTCCGGCGTTGGAAGCAGGCCAAGGCTGATATGGCGGACGCGCTTGCGATGATGAGTGAGGAGCCTGAAATGAAGGACTTCCTCCAGAGCGAGTACCAGGCCGCCAAAGCGGACGCCGCCGCGCTCGAGGACGAGCTGCGCATTCTGCTCCTGCCCCGGGATCCCAACGACGGCAAGAACGTCATCGTGGAGATTCGCGGCGGCGTGGGCGGCGAGGAAAGCGCGCTGTTCGCCCATTCCCTGTTCCGCATGTACTCCATGTACGCCGCCTCCAAGGGCTGGCAGTTGGAGCTTTTGAACTACAACGAAACCGAGCTGGGCGGCGTCAAGGAAGCCGACTTCCTCATCAACGGCGACGGTGCCTTCTCCCGGATGAAGTTTGAATCCGGCGTGCACCGGGTCCAGCGCGTGCCCGAGACGGAATCCGGCGGCCGTATCCACACCTCCACCGCCACGGTGGCGGTGCTGCCGGAAATGGAGGCCGCCGAGGTGGACATCCGCCCCGAGGACATTGAAATGCAGGTCTACCGTTCCTCCGGCGCGGGTGGCCAGCACATCAACAAGACCTCCTCCGCCGTGCGGCTGATCCACAAGCCCACGGGCATTGTGGTGGCCTGTCAGGAGGAGCGCAGCCAGTTCCAGAACCGGGAAAAGGCCATGAATATGCTGGCCTCCAAGCTCTACGAGATCGAGCAGGAAAAGTTGGACGCCCAGGTCTCCGGCACGCGAAAGAGCCAGGTGGGCATGGGCATGCGAAATGAAAAGATCCGCACCTACAACTTCCCCCAGGATCGGGTCACGGATCACCGCATCGGCC
>CAMKED010000096.1 GCA_946411475.1 uncultured Clostridia bacterium
GGCAAAGGCGCCTTTTCCCTCATTGTAATAGAAGATATGCAGCCGGAGGAGGTCTCCAAGCTCCGCAAGTCCATTGAGAACGTCGATCACGTGGATTCTGTGATTTGGTACGACAGCCTGATGGACGTGTCAATTCCCATGGAGCTGCTGCCGGAGAAGGTCTACAAGGCCTTCAATGCCGGAAACGCCACCTTGATGGCCGTCTTCTTCGACAGCTCCACCTCCGCCGACGTCACCATGGACGCTGTGTCAGAGATTCGCGGAATCTGCGGCAGGCAGTGCTTTGTCGCGGGAATGTCTGCCCTGGTGCTGGATCTGAAAAACCTCTGCGAGAAGGAGGAGCCCGTTTACGTGGCGCTGGCTGTGGTATTGGCTGCAGCAGCCATGATGCTGCTGCTCGACAGCTGGCTGGCGCCTCTGGTCTTCCTTGCCTGCATCGGCATGATGGTACTGCTGAACTTAGGCACCAACGTCTTCTTCGGTGAGATCTCCTACATCACCAAGGCCCTGGCCGCAGTCCTGCAGCTGGCGGTCACGATGGATTATTCCATCTTCCTGTGGCACAGCTACAACGAACAGCTGAGAATCCATCCGGAGGATCACAAAGAGGCGATGGCCTGTGCGATCCATCAGACCTTTACCAGCGTGCTGGGCAGCTCCATCACCACGGTGGCCGGCTTCATTGCACTGTGCTTCATGTCTTTCACCATGGGCCGGGATCTCGGCATCGTGATGGCCAAGGGCGTTATCCTGGGCGTCGTCGGCTGTGTGACCGTTCTGCCGGCCATGATTCTGCTTCTGGATAAGCCTTTGCAGAAGACAAAACACCGCTGCCTGATCCCGGATATGACGAAGGCCTCCAAGAGCCTTTTGAAAATTGCGCCGGTTCTGCTGGTTGTGTTCGTGCTGATTGCGTTTCCGGCCTGGTATGGATATCAGAAGACCAATGACGAGGTCTACTACGATATGGGTGAGTGTCTGCCGGAGGATATGGAGTATGTGATCGCCAATTCCAAGCTTCAGGATCAGTTCGATATTGCCTCCACCCATATGATTCTGGTGGACGCCTCCACGCCAGAGAAAGACGTCCGCGCCATGTGCCGCGAGATGGAGTCCGTCGAGGGTGTAAAAACCGTTCTCGGTCTGGAGACACTGGTGGGCGAAGACGTGCCGCTGGAAATCCTTCCGGACCACCTGCGGCAGATCCTGGAGAGCGACCGCTGGAAGCTTCTGCTGATTGTCTCTGAATACAGAGCGGCAAGCGATGAGGTGAACGAACAGATCACAGCACTGAACGGCATTCTGAAAAAATATGACAAGGGCGGCATGTTGATCGGTGAGGCACCCTGCATGAAAGACCTGATCGAAACCACCGGCCACGATTTCACCGTGGTAAACGCCATTTCCATCGCGCTGGTCTTCCTGATCATCTTCTTCGTGGCGAAGAGCGTCACCCTGCCCATCCTGCTGATCTCAGTGATCGAGGTCGCCATCTTCATCAACCTGGGCCTGCCGCATTATCTGGGAAGCACTCTGCCCTTTATTGCCCCAATCGCCATCTCCACAATCCAGCTCGGCGCCACCGTCGACTACGCGATCCTGATGACGACGCGCTATAAGAACGAGCGGATTGCCGGATCTGATCGGAAGGCCGCGGTTCTGACCGCCCTTTCCACTTCCATTCCGTCGATCCTGGTCTCCGGCATGGGCCTGTTCGCGTCGACCTTCGGCGTGGCAGTCTACTCCAACATCGACATCGTCAGTTCCATGTGTATGCTCATGGCTAGAGGCGCACTGATCAGCATGATCTGCGTCATCCTTGTCCTGCCCGCGCTGCTGCTGGTTTTCGACCGGCTCATCTGCGCAACGACAATCGGCATGCGGCATCTGAATCATAAAAACCGTTCCAACCGTAACAATAATGATAGTAAAGATCTCAAGGAGGGTGTTTTGGTATGAAAACCAAGAGAAATCGCGTTCTGGCCCTTGTTTTGTGCCTGACGCTGGTATTGGGCTGTGCCGGCATCGCCTATGCCGACAACAGCGGGAAACAGACCACGGAGGCAGCGGAAGCTCCCGCAGAGACGGAATTGCCGCCCGATACAATCTCCGATGACGAAGCTGTGTATGTGCTGACAGATGCCGCCGGTACCGTGGAAAACATTATCGTCAGCGACCGCATCCAGGAAGCGAACGGGGAAGAGAGCGTAACAAAGACGCAGGAACAGAAGGACCTGCCTGTGGATGTGCGCTTCACCTATCGGCTGGACGGACGGGAGATCGCTCCGGAGGAGCTTGCCGGGAAAAGCGGCAGAGTCGAGATCCGGATCGACTATACAAATAACGCCTGGGCCGTAAAGGAAATCAGCGGCAAGGAGGAAAACCTCTGCGTCCCCTTCCTGACCCTGTCCGCCCTTCTGCTGGACAACGAGCATTTCTCCAACGTGACCGTAGAGAACGGCAAGCTGGTGAATGACGGGACCCGCACCGTGGTCGTGGGCTATGCCCTCCCCGGCATGGGCGAAAGCCTGGCGCTCCCGGAGGAGCTGGATCTGACGATCCCCGATCACGTGACAGTCACTGCGGATGCAAAGGACTTTGCCCTTGGCTCCGTATATACCCTTGTTGCAAACAACCTGTTCAAGGATTATGACGAGAAGGACCCCGACGCCCTGCAGAAGCTCATCTCCTCCATGAACGAGCTGACCGATGCGATGGACCAGCTTCTGGACGGAGCCCAGGCGCTGAATGACGGCCTCGATACGCTTCTGGCGAAATCCGAGGACCTCAAAAACGGCGTCAGTGCGCTGTGCGACGGTGCGGATCAGGTGGCAAGCGGCGCAGGCACGCTGAAAACCGGCGCGGAAAAGCTTGCCTCCGGCACGAGAGACGTCAAAAACGGAGCGGATCAGTTGGCAGCCGGTGCGGGCAGCCTGCTCTCCGGCGCGGATCAGCTGGCAGGCGGCGCGGCCCAGCTGAGCGCAGGGCTGGATCAGCTCAGCGCCAACTCTGCCGCAATCAACAACGGCGCGGAAAACGTGTTCGCCTCTCTGCTGTCGGCTGCGGAAGCCCAGCTCAAGGCCAACGGGCTGAGCGTTTCCACGCTGACCATCTCCAACTACCAGACCCAGCTCAATCAGGTGATTGCATCCCTGGACCCTGACGCGGTATACGCCCAGGCCCTGGCACAGGTCACGGCAGGTGTTGAAGCAAAGCGTCCGGAAATTGAGGCCCTTGTCACTGCTTCGGTACGGGAGCAGGTCACGGCAGCCGTTACGGCCTCGGCTCGGCAAACTGTTTCCGAACAGGTGCATGCAGCTGTAACGGCTCAGATCCAGGCTGCGGTGGAAGAGAACCGCCCGATGATCGAAGCCGAGGTGAGGGCCGCTGTGGAAGCGCAGGTCGGGGAACAGGTC
This sequence comes from uncultured Clostridia bacterium, assembly GCA_946411475.1. Taxonomy (GTDB): domain Bacteria; phylum Bacillota; class Clostridia; order Oscillospirales; family Oscillospiraceae; genus JAFRPC01. Next base: position 3,417 of record CAMKED010000096.1, read on the forward strand.
ACCGCTGCGGTGGCCGCCCAGGTCCGTGCTGAGGTCATTCAGACCGTTACCGGAATGAGCGCGGAAGACTACGAGCAGGCTGTCGCCTCCGGCGAGGTCAGCGAAGAAATCCAGACGCAGATCGCCGCGGCCATCGAGGCACAGATGGGCTCAGATGAGGTTGCCGCCGCCATTGACGGGCAAATCACCGCAAAGATGAATTCGGAAGAAATCAAAGCTCTGATCTCATCCACCACAGAGCAGAAGATCGAGGAAACCGTTCAGGCAAAGCTGGCCTCCTCTGAGATCCAGGCACAGATCGATGCAGCAATCGAGGAACAAATGGCCTCTGATGAAGTACAGGCGCTGATTGCTCAGAATATTGAAGCGCAGATGGCCTCGGAGGAGATTCAGAAGGTCATTGCCGACAACACCGAGGCCCAGGTTCAGAAGGCCATTGCCGACACCATGGCGGGGTCCGAGGTCCAGGGCAAGCTGGCCGCAGCTGCGGAAGGCGCAAAATCCGTCATCGCGCTGAAGACCTCTCTGGATCAGTACAACGCATTCTATCTCGGAATCCAAAGCTATACTGCCGGCGTTGACGCCGCGGCCAAAGGAGCAAAGGATCTCAGCTCCGGCGCAGCTCAGCTGAAGACCGGTGCGGCAAGCCTGGCTGACGGCAGCGCGACGCTTGCGTCCGGAACCAAGACCCTTTCCGAAGGAGCCGACTCCCTGTCAAGCGGCGCGGCGACGCTCTCTGGCGGAACAAACCAGTTGGCTGCCGGCGCACATACGATGAAGGACAGCCTTCCCGATCTGATCGATGGCATTACGCAGCTGCGGGACGGTTCCGACGCGCTTCGTACCGGTATGGAGCAGTTCAATGCGGACGGGATTCAGAAGCTGTCTCAGCTCGTCACAGTAGACGGCGCAGGCTTTGCGGAACGTCTGAAAGCGATCGCCTCGATTGGAAAGGAATACCGTTCCGCTTACACTGGCCTGTCCGATGACGCGGAGGGCGAGCTGCGCTTCATCTACCGTACCGCTGCGATCGGAGAGTGACAGCATGGGTGCGGCGTTAAGCAAGTAGCTTGACTGATGATAACCAGGTCATCAAAATCTGCATAGAAAACCAGGAGGTCTGCAAGCTTGTGGCTGCAGGCCTCTTGGTTTTCGGGAAGTACGAGATCATGATCGTTTCTATTCAGTCGTTTCGGTTTCGGCCGCAAGGCAGAAGCTGCAGTTCACTGCCAGCTGACCATCCTTTCGGATGGAATACCGGTTTTCGCCGCAGGCGTAGATTGGGAGCCGGTCGCCTTCGAAGGTCTGGTTGACATACTGCACCTCGACCGCCTTCACCGGCGTTTGTGCAAGCTGCTCTACAAAATACCGGTTAACCAGATACCTGAAAGAT
>CAMKED010000097.1 GCA_946411475.1 uncultured Clostridia bacterium
AGCAGGGTGGTTCCGTCGGTGAGGACCAGGTCCTGGCCGACGTATTGGGCAAGGTTCGGATAGTCTGCAGCGCGCATGACGATGCCCTCGGCCTCGTTGAGCACGATATCTCCGCCGGGGTAGGCACGAAGCACCCAGGGCTTGACGTCCCAGCCCTTGACGTCCGGCGCGGTATCCACGTGGGCGACCAGGGCGATGGGTCGATCCTCGTCCACGTGTGCGGCAGGCAGCCAGCCGTAGACGACGCAGTGCGTCTCATCGAATTCTGCCCGAATGCCGAGCTCGTTCAGCTCACGGAACAGGAGCCGGGCCAGGTCCCGCTGGCAGGCCGTGGTGGGCCAGGTTCCGTCGAAGTGCTTGGATTGGGTCGTTACAGCGGCATAGCGGAGCAGTCGCTCCTCGGTCTGCCGGAGAAATACAGAATAATCAGTCATAGCGGCCTCCGATCATCTTTGTCAGAATTGCAGCCGCCGGTGCAGCAGGAGCAGCAGCCGGGGCAGCCCGATTTTTTCTTTTTCCGCATCCGCAGCAGTGCCAGCAGGACCATCAGGCCCACGGCTGCCAGGATGGAATAGTCCCAAAAATTCATCGCGTGCTCCTAAACGGCGCCAAAGGCAATGCCGATCAGCCGGACGAGCATGGCTGCAAGCCAGGCGACGCTGCACTGCAAAAGCACCACGCGCCAGGCCCAACGCTGGCCCAACTCTCGCTTGACCGAAGCAATGGCGGCCACACAGGGCGTATAGAGCAGGCAGAAGACCAGCAGAACCAGCGCGGATAGCCCGGAAAGGGCGGCGGAGATGCCGTCGGCAAAGGAGAGCTCCAGCACGGAGACGACGCTCTCCTTTGCCATAAAGCCGGAAATCAAAGCGGTGACGATCCGCCAATCTCCAAGCCCGAGGGGGCGGAAGACCGGAGCCAGGACGCCGGCAACATTTGCAAGAATGCTGTCCTCTGCGGAGGCTGCAAGCTCCAGCCGATAATTAAAGCTCTTCAGGAACCAGACGACCACCGTGGCAATCAGAATGACCGAAAAGGCACGCTGCAGGAAGTCCTTGGCCTTTTCCCAGAGAAGCTGCCGTACGTTTTTCAGACTGGGGAACCGGTAATTTGGCAGCTCCATGACGAAGGGGACCGCCTCGCCGCGGAAGAGCGTCTTTTTGAAGACCAGCGCGGCCAAAATTCCCATGACGATGCCCAGGAAGTACAGGCCGGTGATGACAAGCCAGCCGGAGCGAGGGAAGAATGCGGCGGCAAAAAAGCTGTAAATCGGGAGCTTGGCGGTGCAGCTAAAGAAGGGCGTCAGCAGGATCGTCATTTTCCGGTCCCGTTCGCTGGGAAGCGTCCGAGTGGACATGACGGCAGGCACCGTGCAGCCGAAGCCGATCAGCATGGGCACGATGCTCCGGCCGGAGAGGCCGATCTTTCGCAGGAGCTTGTCCATGAAGAAGGCGACTCGGGCAATGTAACCGCTGTCCTCCAGCAGGGAGAGGAAGAAGAACATCAGCAGGATAATGGGCAGAAAGCTCAAAACGCTGCCAACGCCGTCAAAAAGGCCGCCCAGAACCAGGCTCTGGATAACGGAATTCACGCCGCCTTCCGCCATGGCGCCGGCCACAGCCTCGGCCAGCTTGTCGATGCCGCTTTGCAGCAGATCCTGGAGGAAGGGACCGATCAGGGCAAAGGTCAGGAAGAAGACCAGCGCCATAATGCCGATAAAGGCGGGAATGGCCGTATATTTTCCGGTGAGGATGCGGTCGATCCGCTCGCTGCGCTTGTGCTCCGCGCTCTCATGCGGCTTGGTGACGCATTGGGTGCAGACCTTCTGAATAAAGGCGTAGCGCATATCCGCAATGGCGGCGCTCCGGTCCAGCCCGCGCTCGTTTTCCATTTGCAGGACGATGTGATCCAGCAGCTCCATCTCGTTTTTATCCAGCTTGAGCTGCTTGCAGATATCGCTGTCGCCCTCCACCAGCTTGCTGGCGGCGAAACGCAGGGGAAGCCCCTCCGCCCGGGCGTGATCCTCGATCAGGTGGCTTACCGCGTGAAGAGAACGGTGCACGGCGCCGCCGTGATCGTCCGAGCCGCAGAAGTCCTGCCGCAGGGGGCGCTCCTGGAATTTTGCAACGTGAACGGCGTGGGTGATCAGTTCGTCTATGCCCTGATTTTTGGCTGCGGAAATGGGGACCACGGGGACGCCCAGCAGAGCCTCCATCGCGTTCACGTCCACCATGCCGCCGTTGCCGGTCATTTCGTCCATCATGTTCAGGGCGACAACCATGGGGACGTTCATCTCCAAAAGCTGCATGGTCAGATAGAGATTGCGCTCGATGTTGGTGGCGTCCACGATATTGATGATGCCGCGCGGCTTGCTTTCCAGAAGGAAGTTCCGGCTCACCAGCTCCTCGCTGGTATAGGGGGACATGGAGTAGATACCGGGCAGATCCGTGATCCGGGTATTGGGGAAGCGTCGGATGACGCCGTCCTTTCGATCCACGGTGACGCCGGGGAAGTTGCCGACGTGCTGGTTGGAGCCTGTAAGCTGGTTGAACAGGGTGGTTTTGCCGCTGTTCTGGTTGCCCATCAGGGCAAAGCTGAGAAGCGTCCCGTCCGGGAGCGGGTCGCCGCTGCCCTTCGGGTGGAATTTGCCGTCCTCGCCCAGACCGGGATGGTCCTTTTTCAGACTTTTCTGCGTCGGATGGAGGACCTCCGCACCGTCGGAAGGGTCGGAAACTTCAATTTTTGCGGCGTCGGCAAGCCGGAGGGTCAACTCATAGCCGTGGATCCGCAGCTCCATCGGATCTCCGAGCGGAGCCAGCTTCATCACCCGGACGCTTGCGCCGGGAATGACGCCCATATCCAGAAAATGCTGCCGCAGGGCGCCGTTGCCCCCCACGGCCTCGATCCGGGCGGACTGCCCGGGACGCAGGCTTTCCAGTGTCATAGGTATTCCTCTTTTTGCGTGATAAATGAAGTATCGCCTGGCGGCGATATGAAGTATTCCTTGCGGAATATGAAGTATCTCCTTCGGAGATATGAAGTATGTGCTCCGCACATATTGCGGGATCTGTTTGTTCTGCGAATAAACAGATGAAAAGAAATGAATTGAAAAGTGAGGAAAGCTTCCCGTTGTGCCAAATATGGCGCAGCCATACTTCGTAAGCGAAGCGTCTTCATATGCGAAGCGTACTTCATATTTGCGTCAGCAAATACTTCATTTCTCCCCTAACGGTACTGCACTCTGAGGCCCTTGACTGCCAGCGGATTGATGGCGGCGATGACCTTGTCGCCCACGGCGCAGTCCACGTCCGTCACGTCTACCACCGCGTGGACCATGCCCACGTGCCCCAGAGTCCGGCACTTATGGCCGTTGACGGAAACCAGGATCTTCCGGGGGAGAAAGAGGTTTTTCAGATGGTGCAGAATGCCGCCGAGGCTGTCCCGGATGCGGAAAATGTCATTTTCGCGCGAGGCGGCAAAGCCGTTGTACCAGCCGATGCCGATTACGGCGGTCCGCATCTGGCGGTTCGCCTTGAAGCCTGCAGCGTAGCCGACGGTCTGGCCCTTGGGGATCCAGCGAATCTCCTCCAGCGTGCATTCCGCGTAACCGATCCGCTGCAGCCCCAGCTTGTCCTTGAAGGCCAGACGGCCCAGGAAGGCGGAGCCGATCCGGACGCCGTCCATGTGCATCTCGGGGTGCCGGACAAAGGCGTGTGAGTTGCAGCAGTGGGCCATGCCGGTGTCATAGCCGGCGGCGCGAAGCTTTTCCACCACCGCGGTGAAGCGCTCGTACTGATGCTTCGTGGCCTTTTCGCTGGAGAACGAGCTGTGGAAGTGCGTGAAGATGCCGGTCACCTTGATGTTTTTCATGTACTCATAGACGGAGATGATCTTGTCGGAATCCTCGGGCAGGAAACCGTAGCGGCCCATGCCGGTATCTACCGCAATGTGGACCTGAGCGATGGCGGCCCGTTCGGCTGCGACGCCGTTGATGGCGACGGCAGTTTCGTAGCTGCCTACGGTCAGAATGACCCCGAGATCCAGCAGCTCGTTGATCTCCGCCGGATCGGCGGTGGAACGCATCATCAGAATCGGTGCGTCCGGATAGTTTTCCCGCAGAACCTCCGCCTCTTTGATTTCCGTGATCGCAAAGCGGTCGACTCCGTTCTCATGCAGGATCCGGGAAAAGGGAACGAGGCCGATGCCGTAGCCGTTGCCTTTGAGCACGGCCCAGATGGGGACCGAACCCGCAAAGCGGCGCAGGGCCTGGATGTTGTGAATGAGCGCGTCCCGCTCAACGACGTAAGCTTTCATATCAACACCTCTGTATCGGAAAATTGGAGGAAAGCGGCGAAATCGCTTGCTTATTTGCCCCGGTTTTTCAGCTTGTAGACCTTGGCGCGGAGGCTCATAAAGCGCTTGGTGGTCTTCTCAATGGTCTTGTACCAAAAGCGGCTCAGGACCAGATCCATCTCGCCCACGAACTCCGTGTAATCTCCGTTGAAGCCGCGCTTGAATTTCACCAGCCCGTAGAGCGGGTGATCCTCGCCCACGTCGCCGGGGACGCCCCGGAAGTCGTAGACACGGCAGCCCTTTTCCACGGCCCAGCGGATCAT
>CAMKED010000098.1 GCA_946411475.1 uncultured Clostridia bacterium
TCTCCCTGCCGATGGCCTCGGGGCCCAGCTCGTCCTTTAATAAGTAGTCGGTGCTGACGCCGAAGATCTCCGAGAGCTTGAGAATGCGGTTCATGTCCGGGATGGACTGGGCGCTTTCCCATTTGGAGATGGACTGTCGGCTGACGGCCAGCTTGTCGGCCAGGTCCTCCTGGGACCAGCCGTTCTTCTTGCGTAAGTCGATGAGTTTGTCTGCAAGTATCATGATGTTCCTCCTTCTCCTTTCGAGCACGGCTCAGAAGGATTTATTGATGGCTCAAGCATAGCCGAAAACCCGGTTGCAGACCACCAATTTGGCTTGGAAATCCCGCAACTGACGGTTGCAAAAGCGAAAAAAGTCCGCAAGAGAAGTAAGAAGCTGGAACAATGTCCCAACTTCTTACTTTTTAATTCTTACTTCTTACTTATTTGCGTACCACCGTGCCGCTCTCGCCGCGGACGGCCTTGCCGGCGTTCTCCAGAGAGGCGATAATGGCCTCGCCGCCGGTCTGGGCGAAGGAGATGGCTGCCTTGACCTTGGGGAGCATGGAGCCGGGGGCAAAGTGGCCCTCGGCGCAGTAGCGCTCGGCCTCGGCCACGGTCATGCTGTCCAGCGCCTTCTGATCGGGCTTGCCCCAGTTGATGGCGACGCGGTCGACGGCGGTGAGGATCACCAGCGCGTCGGCGTGCACCAGCTCGGCCAGCTTGGCGGAGGCGAAGTCCTTGTCGATGACGGCAGGGGTGCCGTAGAGCTTGCCGTTCTTGCGGACGACGGGAATGCCGCCGCCGCCCACGGTGATGACCACGAAGCCCTGATCGACCAGCGCGTTGACCATGTTCTTCTCGATCACGTCCACCGGCTTGGGGGAGGGAACGACCTGGCGGTAGCCGCGGCCCGCGTCCTCGACCATGGTGTAACCCTTCTCGGCGGCGATGCGCTCAGCGGTCTGCTTGTCGTAGAACGCGCCGATGGGCTTGGTGGGATGCTGGAAGGCGGGATCGGCCTCGTCTACCAGGACCTGGGTGACGATGGTGGCGACGTCCTTTTGGATGCCGCGGGCAGCCAGCTCATTGCCGATGGCGTTTTGCAGGTGGTAGCCGATGTAACCCTGGCTCATCGCCCCACACTCGGGGAAGGGCATATCGGACTTGATGGCCTTGGCCTCGGCGGCGGTGGAGAAGCCCAGGTTGATCATGCCGACCTGGGGGCCGTTGCCGTGGGCGATGATGACCTGGTTGCCCTGGGCGATCAGGTCCACGATGGACTTGGCGGTCTCCTCGACCAGCTTGAGCTGCTCATAGGGGGTGTTTCCCAGGGCGTTTCCGCCCAGCGCGATGACGATGCGTTTGCTCATAGTAGTATGTCTCCTGTTATATTATGGCCGCATTCCGTGCAGCCAGTTTTTTGAGTTGAAAATTGAAAGTTGAAAGGTAACTGTTCAGTAGGGTCGTAGTGGCCGCGCACCTGCGCGGCCATACTCCCCCAAAAAGCGCTTCGCGCCATGGCCGCGCAGGTGCGCGGCCACTACGGAGCAGGGGCGACTGAATAGATACGTTGAAAGTTGAAAATGGCGGTATCGTTCAAATTGCCATTTGAACGATGAAAAGGAAAGCGCTTTGAAAGCGAAAATGTATGGATCGTTTTGTTTTTCAAATGGCAATTTGAAAAACTCCGATACTTTCAATTTTTCACTTTCAACTTTCAACTGGCTCCGAGCGGGGGACGGCGGACGGCAAAGGGCCGTCCCTACATGCTCAGAAAATCTTCCGCTTGTCGTTGGCCGCGTCTAGGGCCATCAGGGCGTGAACGGGGTCCTTCACCTGGGCCAGGAAGATCATGGCCGCGATGATATAAGGCTTGTAGCTGGCCTGCTTGTAGAGCGGGACCAGATAGCGGTCGAAGACGGAGTTGTCCACCTCGCCCTCGGGACAGCTCAGGCCGGAGATGTCGGCGGGCAGGCAGTGCAGATACAGGGCCTTGCCGTCCTTGGTCAGCTTCATCATTTCCTCGGAGCAGGTCCAGTCCTTGTGCGTGGCGTTCTGCGCCAGCAGCCGCTGCTCCAGCGTGTCGATCCCGGCCTGGTCGCCCTTGAGGTAGAGGGCGCTGCGCTCCTCCATGGCCGCGAAGGGCGCCCAGGACTTGGGATAGACGATGTCGGCGTCCCGGAAAGCTTCTTCCATGGAGTTGCACTTGGAGAACTTGGAGCCGTACTTCCGGCAGTTGTTGCGGGCGATGTCCTCCACCTCGGGGAAGACGTCGTAGCCCTCGGGGTGCGCCAGTACCACGTCCATGCCGAAGCGGGTGAACAGGCCGATCACGCCCTGGGGCACGGACAGGGGCTTGCCGTAGCTGGGAGAGTAGGCCCAGGTCATGGCGAGCTTCTTGCCCTTCAGATTCTCCACGCCGCCAAAGTGGTGAATCACGTGGAGCAGGTCGGCCATGCACTGGGTGGGGTGATCCACGTCGCATTGCAGGTTGACCAGTGTGGGGCGCTGTTCCAGAATACCGGTGCGGTAGCCGTCCTCCAGGGCGTCCATGAAGGTCTTCTGGTACTCGTGACCCTGATGGATGTACATATCGTCCCGAATGCCGATCACGTCCGCCATAAAGGAGACCATGTTGGCGGTCTCGCGGACGGTCTCGCCGTGGGCGATCTGGGATTTTTTCTCGTCGAGCACCTGTTCCTCAAGGCCCAGCAGGTTGCAGGCCGATGCAAAGGAGAAGCGGGTGCGGGTGGAGTTGTCGCGGAAGAGGGAAATGCCAAGGCCGGAGTTGAAGATCCGGGTGGACTTGTTGTGCTCGCGCAGGTCGCGCAGCGCATCCGCCACGGCGAAGACGGCGGCGATCTCATCGTCGGTTTTGTCCCAGGTCCAGTAGAAGTCCTGCTTGTACATGTTGTTGATGTGCAGCTTTTCCAGCTCCCGGGCCAGTTCAAAGGCTTTGCTCATTGTGTCAAGCTCCTTATACTTTTGTAGGGACAAGCATTGCTTGTCCGCGATTTTTCATGTAGCGTAGGCAATCGGCCCGCTCGTTGTTTACTCCACCGTGACAGTCTTCGCAAAGGCGTGTATCGTATCGGCAAGGTCATCCGCATCGGATGTAAGGCACACGAATTGGAAGATGTAAAAGGCGTCGCTGCCCTTGAAGGAATAGCTGTATCCGGACATATCATAGTCCGGATCGGGATTGGAATACCGATAATAAACCAGGCCGTCCTTTTCCTGCGGTTGGGTATCGTGGCCGTTGTTTTTGATCACGCTTTCGACGTATTCTGTCAGTGTCTTATCCTTCAATCCTTCCTCGAGAGAAAATGGTTCCTTCAGGACCATAACGCCGCAGAAGGGAGAATTGTAATAGGCGTCGAAGCCTGTTTCGCTCTCCTGTTCCCGAAAGAGATCGGTCAGCGTGATGGTGAAGCCATCGCCGGAGAATGACTTACTCTTGCCAAGAGAGCCGTCCGAATTGATTTCCTTTACTACGTCCAGCCCACTACGCGGGGCGGTGTCACTCGGAGTTGAAAGGCATCCGGAAAGCAACAGACACAGAGCGACCGCGACTGACAAGACAGAAACACCGAGTCTGGTGCGGAGGCGATTGCGTGTGCGCACGGTTATTCTCCTTTCAGATCATTTCTCAAATGGATATTTTGAGAAACACCATCATTTTGCATTCCACGCTCGCGCGGGAAACGGCGGGCGCACAATACCCATGAAGGGCACAGGTGTGCGCCCCTACAGGGGAACGGCGGGCTAATAGCCCGCGCTACAGATCAGCGAATCTCGTTCCCGGTTAACTCCTGCCGGAAGGCGGTGGCTGTTTCGGACTTGTCGCCGGGGCGGTACAGCATGGGCACCGCCGCGTAGAGGGCCGCGCAGACGACCAGGTCGTGCTTCCAGGTGATCTCGTTGGGGGCGTGGGCCTGGCTCTCCGCGCCGGGGCCGAAGCCCACGCAGGGGATGCCGTAGCGGCCCTGGATGGACACGCCGTTGGTGGAGAAGGTCCACTTGTCCGTCAGCGGACGGCCCTCGCGCTTGGCGCGGGCGGTCTCGTCCGCCCACAGGCGCTTGTCGCCCCAGAGCGCACGGTGGGCGTCCACCAGGGCCTGAACGTGGGGCGCGCTTTCCTTGTTGATCCAGGTGGGGAAGAAGGCTTCCGTTTCGTAGACGTGGCCTGTCCAGGACGGACGGTCGTACATGTACATGGAGACCTTCACGTCCTTGGCGTACTTCTGCACGGCGGGCAGCTCTTCGATTTCTTTCAGGCAGCTCTTGTAGGTCTCTCCGGCGGTCATGCGGCGGTCGATGGAGATGGCGCAGGAATCCGCCACGGCGCAGCGGCTCGGGGAGGTGTAGAAGATCTGACTGGTGGTGCAGGTGCCGCGGCCCAGGAAGCGGGCGTCCTCCCAGTGCGCGGGATTGTACTTCGGGTCGAGCATTTTGACCAGGCCCTTGATCTGCCTGTCGTCGCCCGCGTCGTTCTCGTTGAGGTCGCGGACGTTCAGCAGGATCTCCGCCATCTTGTGGATGGCGTTGTCGCCGCGCTCGG
>CAMKED010000099.1 GCA_946411475.1 uncultured Clostridia bacterium
ATTCCGATTTGGAAAAGGCTATGAAGCTCTATACTGCCAGCAGCCTCCGCATCGCATACGATTATTCCGACGTTGGCCCCAACTACGTACTCCGGGTATTGATGGACGATTATGGAATCTGTCAGGAGATTGCGCCGGCCTATGCGTATCTGTTGCTGCAGGTCGGCGTAGACGCCGGGGTCTGCGGAAGCCTTGCAAAGGATAATTCTTTTGCCCACGCCTGGACGCTTGTGAAACTCGACGGCAAATGGTATCACGCAGATGTCACATGGCAGCTCTCAGAACCCTACAGTCTGCGTTATTTCCTGATCGATGACAATGACAGGGATCAAAGCAACCTGGATGTGGAATACTTTAATATTGGGGAAATCAACGAGCTTTGGCACAAAGATTTACCGATAGATGACGATTCCTATTCTGCATTATGGAACGTGCGTTGGTACGAGATCGATCATGCCCGAGGCTGCATCTCGTATTATGACGATCCATATTTGGACTATTATGATTTGTCTGTTTATCAGCTTGAAAGGAAATCATTTTCTCTGGAGTGATAACCACGGCTCGTTCGCATTGAATTCACGATTCTCTACGCTCTTCCGGAGGAGGAAAACAACGAAATGACAGACCGAAACAACAGCACAAGCAAATATATCTCCCTGATTCTCCGCCACAAGCCGGAGGCCATCGGGATTACACTGGACGAGCACGGCTGGGCAAACGTGGATGAGCTGTTGGCTGGCGTCAGCCGCACCCACCCGCTGGATATGGCCGGGCTGGAGGAGATCGTCCGCACAGATGAAAAGCAGCGGTACTCCTTCAACGAGGACAAGACCCTGATCCGCGCCAACCAAGGTCACTCCATCCCTGTGGACGTGGAGCTGGAGGCGGTGACGCCGCCGGAAATCCTCTACCACGGCACCGGCGAGAAATATGTGGAATCCATCGAGGCCCAGGGCCTGATCCCGAAAACCCGCCTCTACGTCCACCTCTCCGGCGACTACGAAACCGCCTTCAAGGTGGGCTCCCGACACGGCAGGCCCCGAATCTATCAGGTGCATTCCGGTCAGATGGCAGCGGAGGGCTTCACCTTCTACCGCTCCGTCAACGGCGTGTGGCTGACGAAAACAGTACCGCTGCATTATCTGACACGAATGTGGTAAGCACCGACTGAAGAGTTGAAGCGTCGCAGGAGGAACTTATGGAATATACAATCGGTGAGGTGTCGTCCCTTCTGAATCTCTCCAGGGACATGATTCGATACTACGAAAAGCAGGGCGCCATTCGGGCAAACCGCAACAGCGAAAACCGCTATCGCAGCTACGATACCATGGAGCTGTTCTGGCTGCTGGAGGCCATGGCGCACAAAAGCTGGGGCCTGCCCATCGGAGAAATCCAGGGAATCCGGCAGGAGCAGTATGCCCGGAACACCCAGGCCTTCCTGGAGGAGGAAATTGAGAAGCTGGAGCGGGAAACCCGGTTCAAGACCCTGCTGGCGGAGCGGTTGAAGCAGGTGCGAGACTACACCGCCCTGAGCGCCGTCAACATCGGCAATTTCTGGGTCCAGAGAGTCCCGGCCTGCTTCTGCTGCCATCTGGTCACCGGCTGCGGGGACGAGTACGGGCAAATCACAATGTCGGAGGCGCTCAGCCGCTTCGTCTTTTCCGAGCGGATGCTGCCCTTCTTCGACAGCGGCTTCACCCTGAACGGAGACCGGGTGGACTGGCAGATGCGGATTGAGGAGAGCTGGCTTCGCAAATTGAGCGACCAGCTTCCGGAGGGCTTCGAGCGCTATGACGAGGCCCTTTGTCTCTGCACCCACGTGGACATCGGGGAGGTGGGGAACTTCGACCCCTCCATCTTCCAGGCCATCCGTGGCTATGCAGCGGAACGGGGTTATGCAGAAAAAGCGGGTGCGTCCATCCGGGGCTTTCTCCTGGGCCGGGGTTACGAAAACGGCAGCTTCCGCCGGATTGTCCGCTACTTTCTTCCCCTTGCGGAGTTGTAGGGCTTCAAACCTTGGAAGGGTTCCAGGCTTTTTTCCGGGGAATCCGGCTCCTGTTTGTCATTCTTTACAAATCATCCTCATGGACGGGCCTTGCAGAATCCCTGCGCGGCCCGCCATTTTTCTACCTTGACTCTGGAACGCTTCCATGCCTTATACTGTTGGCAGAGGAAACAGGCAATCCCGTTTGCTTCAAAGCTTCAAGATTTTTTGGAAAGAGGTATGACAATCATGATGACAAAACTGTTTACCCCTGCAAAAATCGGTACCTGTGAAATCCCGAACCGCCTGATCGTCCCCGCCATGGTTATGAACCTGTGCACCGAGGACGGCATGATCACCGAGCGCTATATCCGCTACATTGAGGAAAAGGCCAAGGGCGGCTGGGGCATGATCATCACCGAGGACTACGCCGTCAACGAAAACGCCAAGGGCTACAAGTACATCCCAGGCCTCTACAACGACGAGCAGATTGCGGGCAACAAGCAACTCACTGAAACCGTACACAAGTACGCCTCCAAGCTCTTCTGCCAGATGTACCACCCCGGTCGTCAGTCCAAGCACGACGTGAACGGCAACGTGCAGCCCGTGGCCCCCTCCGCCATCAAGGACCCCTTCTGCATGGACCTGCCCCGGGAGATCACTGTGAAGGAAATCCACCAGATCGTCAAGGACTTCGGCAGCACCGCCAGACGGGCCAAAGAGTCCGGCTTTGACGGCATTGAGATTCACGCGGCCCACGGCTATCTGATTTCCGAGTTCCTCTCCCCCTTCACCAACAAACGGGTGGACGAATACGGCGGCTGCTTTGAGAACCGGACCCGGATTCTGGACGAGATCTACGCCGAAATCCGCAGGAACGTGGGGAAGGATTTCCCGGTGCAGGTGCGGATTTCCGCCAACGAATATCTGCTGGGCGGCCGCACCGAGGCGGACACCTACGAGCTGGTACGGCATCTGGACGAGCTGGGTGTGGACGCCATCCACATCTCCAACGGCATGTACGCCTCTCCGGTTCTTCGTCAGATCATCGCGCCCATGTACACCGAGCACGCCTTCAACATGGACACCGCCCAGCAGGTGAAGAAACTGGTCTCCTGCCCTGTGATTGTCACCAACCGCATCAACGACCCCAAGATGGCTGACACCATCCTGGAAATGGGCAAGGCGGACTTCATCGGCATGGGCCGCGGCTCTCTGGCCGATCCTCATCTGCCCAACAAGGCCAAGGAAGGCAAATTTGAGAACATCCGCTACTGCATCGGCTGCCTCCAGGGCTGCGAGGCCGGCCTGCTGGCCGGAACCTGCGCCACCTGCCTGGTGAACCCCCGGGTTGCCAGAGAGTATGAGAATCCCATGGAGAAGACCGCAGCACCCAAGAAGGTCCTGGTGGCCGGCGGCGGCCCGGCGGGCCTGATTGCCGCGGAGACTGCGGCCCTGCTGGGCCACAAGGTCACCGTTTACGAGGCCTCCTCTCATCTGGGCGGCCAGTTCCGCAGCGCCGCCTATCCTCCCGGAAAGGGCGAGCTGTCTACCTTCACCTCCTCCCTGCGCAAGAGCCTGGCGGACCTCCAGGTCCCCGTCAAGCTGAACTGTCCTGTCACCGAAGAGCTGATTGCGGCGGAGAAGCCCGATGCCGTCATCCTCGCCACCGGCGCCAAGCCCCTGATGCCCCCCATCCAGGGCATTGACGGCGCCAACGTGGTGACCGCCGAGGACGTGCTGCTGGGCAATGTGGACGTAAAGCCCGGCCCCGTGGTGGTTTGCGGCGGCGGTGAGGTGGGCGGTGAAACGGCCCACTTCCTGACCCAGAGCTGCCAGGACATCACTGTCCTGGAGATGCGGGACGAGATTCTGGTGGATATGTTCCCGCTGATGCGGATGCAGCTGATGCAGTACATCCGGGAGTGCGGAATTAAGGTTCGGACCAAGGCCACCGTCACTTCCATTGACGAGAACGGCGTCAGTTTCAAGAACCCGGACGGCAGCGTGGAGACCCTTCCCGCCGCAACCGTCGTCTCCGCCTTTGGCTACAAGGCCTACAATCCCCTGGAGGAGATTGCCAGAAAGCACTGCGAGAACGTGCAGGTGATTGGCTGCGCCGTCAAGGCCGGCAACGCCCTCACCGCCATCCGCGAGGGTTATGAGGCCGCTCTGGCTTTGTAATATTGTCATCATGAGGAAACCGTCGTGTCCAGGCACGGCGGTTTTCTTCGCGGGGATTCTGATTCGCTTTTTGTGAAAATAAATCTTGCTATTTCGCTAAACTCCTGGCATATTGTGTGTTGCCAAATCGGAAGGGTTGACTCTCAGAAAGATTCGGCCATGTGCCAGGGCAAACGGATATGCAAGGAGCGAGCAGCATGGAAAACCGGGTTTACTACTATGCGAG
>CAMKED010000100.1 GCA_946411475.1 uncultured Clostridia bacterium
GCCGGCTTCGGCCGATTGCTAATCGGCACTACATTTACGGCGATATGTTCTGTAGCGCCGGCAATCTGCCGGCTTCGGCCGATTGCTAATCGGCACTACATTTACGGCGATATGTTCTGTAGTGCCGGCAACCTGCCGGCTTCGGCCGATTGATAATCGGCACTACATATACGTATGAAACTGTGAAAATATAATGGAAAACCAATACCGTAAAAAGCCAAATCGTCTTACCGGATTTGACTATTCCACACCCGGGTATTATTTCATTACGATCTGTACCAAAAACTATCTTTGTCTTCTGGGCAAAATCGTTTCTGAGAACGAGCTGATACCAGCTGTCATGGAACTGAACGCAGCAGGACAGATTGTAAAGGCAGTCGCCGAAGAGATCCCATATCATTATCCAAGCGCAACGCTCGACAAGTACACGATCATGCCGAATCATGTCCATATGATTTTGGTTCTGAAAGATAATCCCCAGACCGGGCCGTCCATTCATACGATCATTCAACAATTCAAACGCGCTGTTTCCATAAGGATCGGAGAATCGATCTGGCAGCCCCGTTTTTATGACCATATTATACGGTCCGAACGGGAGTATCAGGAAATCTGGAAATACATAGACAATAACCCGGCAAAATGGGCATTGGATAAGTATTACCATGAAATGTAACGGAGTTGGGTCGGCAGATTGCCGACGCTGCAGTGAGAATGGCCGGCAGATTTCCGGCACTACAGATTGGAGGGACACCCATGAAACGCTTTTTCTGCATCGCTCTGATCTTGATCCTGGCAGTTGCTGTGCTGACCGCCTGCTGGCCCAGGGAGAATCCGCCCACGGTCCATGTGGTCCACAACGGTCAACTCTACGAGGTGACGTCCTATCCCAGGGAGACCACCGCCTGCGGGGACCTGGACGAAACCAAACTAATTGACGCGACGATCATCCCCGATAACGTCATGCCCGCCAAAGAGGGCGAGGTCAACGTCAACGCCCAGTCCGTTCAGATCTACGATCTGGATGAGAATACGTTCCTCGTGATCATCGACGGCGAACAGTACCCCGTAACCATCCAATGACGTTTTTCAATTCGCAGAATTGAAAAACACCGCAATTCTCAATTCTCAACTCTCAATTGTTCCGGCGGGCAGATTGCCCGCGCTACACTGAAAACGTCGGGCAATTTGCCCGCGCTACATACCTTTATGGAGGTAACACAAATGCCTGCTATCACCCCCCGGACACTGTCCGGCTTTATGGAACTGCTGCCTGCGCCGCAGCAGCAGATGGAGCGCTTCATGCAGGTGCTCCGCGAGACCTATTCTCTTTACGGCTTCACGCCGCTGGATACCCCGCTGATCGAGTCCGCCGAGATCCTGCTTGCCAAGGGCGGCGGCGAGACCGAAAAACAGATCTACCGCTTCACCAAGGGCGACGCCGATCTGGCCCTGCGCTTCGATCTGACGGTCCCCCTGGCCAAGTACGTCGCCCTGCACGCCGGCGAGCTGAGCTTCCCATTCCGCCGCTACCAGATCGGCAAGGTCTACCGCGGCGAGCGGGCGCAGCGCGGCCGCTTCCGTGAGTTCTATCAGGCCGACATCGACATCATCGGCGACGGCAAGCTGGACGTTTCCAATGAGGCGGAGATCCCCGCCGTCATCTATGCCACCTTCACCCGCCTGGGGCTCGAACGCTTCCAGATCCGGGTCAACAACCGGAAGGTTTTGAACGGCTTCTACGCCATGCAGGGCCTGTCCGAGCGCTCCGGCGACATCATGCGCACCGTGGACAAGCTTGACAAAATCGGCCCCGAGAAGGTCCGGGATCTACTGATCGACGATGCGGCTCTGACAAACGAACAGGCCGACGAGATCATGAAGTTTATTGCCATCCAGGGCAGCAATGCGGAGGTCCTGGCCGCGCTGGAAGGCTATGCGGGCCGGAACGAGCTGTTCGACATGGGCCTGGAAGAGCTGAAAACCGTCACGAAGTACCTGGCCGCTTTCGGCGTGCCGGAGACCAACTTCGCCGTGGACCTGACCATTGCCCGCGGCCTGGATTACTACACTGGCACGGTCTACGAGACCTTTATGCTGGATCACCCGGAGATCGGCTCGATCTGCTCCGGCGGCCGCTACGACAACCTGGCGGAATATTATACCGACCGTCAGCTCCCCGGCGTCGGCATCTCCATCGGCGTGACGCGCCTGTTCTACGTGCTTCAGGAACAGGGCATGCTGAACGAGGGGCTGAACACAGCCCCGGCCGAGGTGCTGATCCTGCCCATGACCGAGGATCTGACTGCTGCGGTCCAGGCTGCCACGTTCTTCCGGGGCTGCGAGATCCGCACCCAGCTCTACACGGAGCAAAAGAAGTTCAAGGCCAAGATGGGCTACGCCGACAAGTTGGGCATTCCCTTCGCTGCCTTCCTCGGCGAGGACGAGGCCGCCCAGAACAAGATCTCCCTCAAGAACATGCAGACTGGCGAGCAGCAGCTTCTGAGCCTGACAGACGCCGCAAACGTGATTTTGGAGGATATGCGCGTGCGCAACAACGGCAAGCTGATTAAATCGTAATTTTTGCCGGCAGATTGCCGGCGCTACCCAGTCCTTCCGTAGCGGCGCACACCTGTGCGCCACCGAAAAGTGTCCATAAATGGCGGGCAGATTGCCCGCGCGACATAAAAAGAGGTATTGTAACATGACCCAAAACAGAACCCATACCTGCGGGGAGCTGCGGCTCTCCGACGCGGGCAAGCAGGTCCGCATTGCCGGCTGGATGGAGAACGTCCGCGTGGTCGGCGCCAACTTCGCGTTCGTGGTCGTCCGCGACTTCTACGGCACTACGCAAGTGGTCGTGGAGACCGAGGAGATGATGAACGTCCTCAAGCCACTGAACAAGGAGAGCACGATCGCCGTCGAGGGCACCGTCCGCGAGCGCGACGCCAAGAACCCCAAGCAGCCCACCGGCGAGATCGAGATCGTCCCCACCAAGATCGAGGTGCTCGGCAAGTGCATCCACAACGAGCTGCCCTTTGAGATCAACCGCAGCCGCGAGGCTGCCGAGGACACCCGCCTCAAATACCGCTACCTCGACCTGCGCAACCCCGCCGTCAAGCAGAACATCATCCTGCGCTGCCAGGTCGTGGCCGAGCTGCGCCGCCGCATGACGGAGCAGGGATTCCTGGAGATCACCACGCCCATTCTGACGGCCTCCTCGCCCGAGGGCGCGCGCGACTATCTGGTGCCCGCCCGCAAGCACCCCGGCAAGTTTTACGCTCTGCCCCAGGCGCCGCAGCAGTTCAAGCAGCTGCTCATGACTGCGGGCTTCGACCGCTATTTCCAGATCGCCCCCTGCTTCCGTGACGAGGACGCCCGCGGCGACCGCACCCCCGGCGAGTTCTATCAGCTCGATATGGAGATGGCCTTCGCCACGCAGGACGACGTCCTCGGCGTGCTGGAATCCGTCATCGAGCCGGTCTTCCGCCAGTTCGGCCTCTACGAGCGCGTGACTCCGGCGCCCTTCCGCCGCATCCGATTCAACGACGCGATGGAAAAGTACGGCACCGACAAGCCCGACCTGCGCATCGACCTCGAGATCACCGACGCCACCGAGCTCCTGCAGGGCATCGGCTTCGAGCCCTTCGCGGGCAACACGGTCAAGGCCATCGTGGTGACCGATTTCAACGCGCCGCGCAAGCAGATCGACAAGCTCTGCGCCGACGTCGAGGTGCAGGCGGGGCAGAAGCCCTATTGGTTCCGCCTCGACGAGAACGGCGAGCTGGTCGGCGGCATCGCCAAGTTCGTCCAGCCCGTCAAGGAGCAGGTGATCGCGGCGCTCGGCCTGAAGCCCAACTGCTTCGTCGGCCTCGCTGCCGGTAAGAAGGCCGTCGCGCAGAAGACCGCGGGCGTGCTGCGCATTAAGCTCGGCAATCTCTGCCCCGCCCACATGGACAAGGAGCAGTATCAGATCTGCTGGATCGTGGACTTCCCGATGTACGAGATCGGCGAGGAGTCCGGCGAGCTGGAGTTCTGCCACAATCCGTTCTCCATGCCGAACGGCGGCCTGGAGGTTCTGGAGAAGGCCGAGCGCGGCGAGATCGACCCGCTGACCATCACGGCCTTCCAGTACGACCTTGTCATCAACGGCTACGAGTCCGCCTCCGGCGCCGTCCGGAACCACGACCCCGAGATCATGGTCAAGGCCTTCGAGCTGGTTCGCCTCGGCGAGGAGCAGGTCAAGGCCAAGTTCCCGGCCATGTACAACGCCTTCACCTACGGCGCGCCCCCGCA
>CAMKED010000101.1 GCA_946411475.1 uncultured Clostridia bacterium
TGGCCGCGCAGGTGCGCGGCCACTACGGAGCAGGTGCGACTGAATAGATACCTTTTTTTCTTTCTTTGAAACCTTTCTCCCCCGTCGTTCGTATTCCTTTATGAAAGGCCTTTCAAACAACGAGGTGATACAACTTGAGATTAAGTCTGGAGCAGGCTATGGCGGCGCACGGAAAGCGCGTGTTTGCCGCCGCGTACAGCCTGCTGAAAAACCGGGAGGACGCCGAGGACGTGGTGCAGGATACCTTCCTGCGCTACTTCAGCGACGAAACGCAGTTTGAATCCGAAGAGCACCTGCGCGCCTGGCTGCTGAGGGTGGCTTTGAACCGTGCCCGGGATCTGCTTGGTTCCGCGCACTGGAAGCGCTCCGTTCCCCTGGACCCGGAATTTGACGCGGCTTGTTTCCCCAACGAGGAGAGCCGCGCGCTGTTCTGCGCCGTGTCGGAGCTGCCGACGGCCTACCGGATCGTGATCCACCTGCACTATTACGAGGACTATACCGTCAAGGAGATCGCCCAGATCCTGCGGCTGCCCCAGGCCACCGTGAAGACCCGGCTCTTCCGCGGCCGCAAGCTGCTCAGGACTTCCTTAGAGGAGGAACTCTCATGAACGAACACGAACGCTACAAGCAAGCCTTTGCCAAGCTCGACACGCAAGTTACCCCGGCGCAGATCCGGGCGCTGGCGGAGGCGGAGAAAGGAGAACCCACAATGAAACGCAGAAGACCCCTGCGCGTTGCTCTGATCGCTGCGCTGATCGTTCTGCTGCTGGCGGGCAGCGTGACCGCGGCGGGCATCCGCGGCGGCTGGCTTTTGCCTGCGCTTTCCAACGCGGGCGTAGACAGCGAGCTGCTGGAAAAGGTCATGCACCCCGCCGTCTCGGCCACCGTCGGCCAGGAACGCTGGACGATCGACGAGCTGTTGATCGAGGGAAACGTCATCTATATGCAGTACACCCGGGAAAGCCTGGACGGCAGCCCGCTCCCGGAGTTCCCGGAGGACGTGCACTGGACGCCCTATCTGCTGGACGAAAACGGGATGCATCTGAGCGACACGCAGGGCAGCACCGGCTATCTGACGGACGACACCGGCGATCCGTCCCGCCGCGTCGAGCTCATGAGCTTTGACTTTTACCTGAACGGCAGGGAGCCGGACTGGGCGCACGCAAGCGTGCTGCTCTATCTGGACGACGGCTCGCTCTTCCCCAAGCTGATGTATACCGCGCCCGCGGGAACGCCGCTGTACCGGAACGCCGTGCTGGCGGACGGAACGCCCGTAAAAATCGGACGCGTCTCGATGGAGCTCGACCCCACGGCGATCACGCGCGATCTGAACGCGAGCTATACCGTGATCCTGTCGGACGGCACTGAATTTGATTGCGGCGGCGGCATGGGCATTGCCTCGCCCGAACAGGGTCTGGAGCCCGGCAGCACGGTCCAGATCGAGCTGCGCCGCATCATCGACCCCGACGCGGTCGTCGCCATTGCCATCAACGGCGTGCGCCATCCGATCTCCTGAACAGGCAGCGCGCCCCTCGGAAAGGCTGTTTCTCCTTTCCGAGGGGCGCATCTCTATGGGTTTACCATTTTGCGTTTCGTTTCTCTTCTCTGCGTTCGGCCTTTGCGCGCTCGCGTTCCATGCTGCGCTCGGCTTTCTCGCGCTTCCGCTCCATGCGGCGCAGGGCCTTTTCGTCCGGCTGGCCGGCCATCGTCAGGATCGCGTCGTGCGCCTCAGGCTCGGGCTTCCGCGCCGCAGCAGGCGCACGCTTTTTTTCGTTCCCGATTCCGTAGACCGCACGCTGATAGCGTTTGGTTTTGTGATAGTTTGCAAGCAAGTAGATCAAATACAGCGAGCAGAAAAACAGCAGCACCGCAGGCCAGAAAAAGCCCTTCAACACGGCTGCGTTCCCGACGATGAGAATAAACACCAGATAGCCCAGGTAGAAGCACGCGATCAGTCCCAGCGTCACAAGCAGGTTGCCGATCATCGAATAGCGCAGACGCTCGCGGAATCTCCTCATTTTCATAATAACGCAGTTCCTTTTCAGCAATTTCTCCGTTCGGGCGCGCCAATCGCACGCAAGCCCGATTCATGCCGTTATCATACCAACGCCGCGCTGAAAAAACAATGACAAAAAATGCAAAAAAGGCAGGTATATTTTTGCAAAAAATGCAAAACTGTACGCCGTCGGAGACAAAAAAGAGTTGACAACTGTGAAAAAGCCATCTATAATGGAAATGTAAAATATATGTAAATGCGTCGCGGAGACGAGACCGGATTACAAAACGACAGCGAACGGGGGAACGGTGGAAGCCCCGGCGTTTTTACGCCCGGTCAGCCACCTCCAAGCGGCCCGCGAGGAGCGGGACGGGCGCTCCCGTTACAGGGCAGTTAGATGCGCGGCCCGGCCGCGTAATCAGGGTGGTACCGCGAGCACTTCGCCCCTGAAAGGGGGGTGGAGTGTTTTTTCATTCACAGGAGGAACCAATGGCAAGCTATCACGGGCTGAACGAACTGCGAGAGATGTTTCTCTCTTATTTTGAAAGCAAAGGGCATTTGCGGCTGCCCTCCTTCTCTTTGATCCCGCAAAACGACAAGAGCCTGCTGCTCATCAACTCCGGCATGGCCCCGATGAAGCCCTTCTTCAAGGGTGAGGCCGAGCCCCCCCGCCGCCGGGTCTGCACCTGTCAGAAGTGCATCCGCACCGGCGACATCGAGAACGTCGGCAAAGACGGCCGCCACGGCACCTATTTTGAGATGCTCGGCAACTTCTCCTTCGGCGACTACTTCAAAAAAGAGGCCATCCATTGGAGCTGGGAGTTCCTGACGCAGGTCTGCGGCCTCGAAGCGGACCGGCTCTACCCCTCCATCTACGAGAACGACGAGGAGGCCTTTGAGATCTGGAATAAGCAGGAGGGCATTCCCGCCGAGCGGATCTACCGCTTCGGCAAGGCCGACAATTTCTGGGAGCACGGCTCCGGCCCCTGCGGACCCTGCTCGGAGATCTACTACGACCGCGGCGAAAAATACGGCTGCGGCAAGCCGGACTGCACCGTCGGCTGCGACTGCGACCGCTACGTGGAGATCTGGAACAACGTCTTCTCCCAGTTTGACAACGACGGCCACGGCAACTACTCCGACCTGGCCCAGAAGAACATCGACACCGGCATGGGCCTCGAGCGCCTCGCGGTGGCCTGCCAGGGCGTGGATTCTCTCTTCGACGTCGACACCGTCATGAACATCACCAGGCGCGTCACCGAGCTGACCGGCGCAAGCTACGGTCAGAACGCCAAGACCGACGTGAGCCTGCGCGTCATTACCGATCACATCCGCTCCGCCGTCTTCATGATCGCCGACGGCGTGCTGCCCTCCAACGAGGGCCGAGGCTACGTGCTGCGCCGTCTGCTCCGCCGGGCGGCCCGTCACGGCAAGCTGCTGGGCGTGGGCAAGCCCTTCCTCTTCGACGTGGTGGAAACCGTCGTCCACGAGAACGAGGGCCACTACCCCTATCTGCGCGAGCGGCAGAGCTTTCTCACAAAGGTCATCAAGTCCGAAGAGGAGACCTTCCTGAAAACCCTCGACGGCGGCCTGAAGATCTTCTCCGAAATGCTTGACGCCCACAAGGAAAAGGGCGAGACCGTCTTCTCCGGCGAGGATGCGTTCAAGCTCTCCGACACCTACGGCTTCCCGCTGGATCTGACCGCAGACATGGCCGAGGAAGCCGGAATGTCCGTGGATCAGGAGGGCTTCAAGCAGCTTTTGCAGGAGCAGAAGGTCCGCGCCCGCGAGGCCCGCAAGAAGCTGGGCGACCTGGCCTGGGAGGGCATCGAGCTGGGGCTGGACAACACGCCCACCGAATTTACCGGCTATGACAACAGCGAGCAGATTGCCAAGGTTCTGGCCGTCGTGGTGGACGGCGAGGTCTCCGGAGCGATCGCCGGGGGCGAGGACGGCATTCTGGTGCTCGACAAGACCCCCTTCTACGCCGAGATGGGCGGCCAGGTGGCCGACCACGGCACGATCACCGTGGGTGGCAGCGTCTTTGAGGTCCGCAACGTCCTTAAGGATAAGGGCGGCAAGTATCTGCACCACGGCC
>CAMKED010000102.1 GCA_946411475.1 uncultured Clostridia bacterium
ATCAGTAGCGGCGCACACCGGTGCGCCACAGGGCAAACGATCAGTAGCGGCGCACACCGGTGCGCCACCGTACCACGTTATTGTTTCACATAATACTCGTCCGTTTCCCATTTTGCGGGGTTGAACGTAACGTAATTCCAGGCATTTTGATGATCCGACTCCGAGCGGATCACGTGATCGTGAAACCCCTTCTGCCAAATAGATTTTCCACAGACTCGCGTCACGTGTTCCTTCATGTTTTTCACAATTCTGGAAACAGACGGCGCGTTTGGCTCATCAGTTGCATCCAGACGAAGCAGAATGTGAATGTGGTTTGGCAGAATGGAATAGGTTTCAATCGAAGCGTTATTGTAATAGACCTCTATGTCGAGAATTGCCTGTTGAACCAATTCACCCAGCGGGGACAGAATCGTGACAGGCGTATCGGGCCGCGATTCCACCACGCCAAACAGGTTCGCGTGGTTTTCCGTGCAAATCGTCAGAAGATAGACGTTCGGTTGGGAATAATCGTAGTTTTCAATGCGGTTGCGTTTGCGATACATGTGGGCCTCCTGAGATGGGAGATGCGGCGGGCGCGGCGGGTGGCGCACCGGTGTGCGCCGCTACGGGGAGTGTGTGCCGTGGCGCACCGGTGTGCGCCGCTACGGGGAGTGTGTGCCGTGGCGCACTGGTGTGCGCCGCTACGGGGGAGGTGCGTGACGTGGCGCACCGGTGTGCGCCGCTACCGGGGGTGCATTCCGTGGCGCACCGGTGTGCGCCGCTACCGTACGTTGTTCAATAGTGGACAACGTCTTTTTCAGCGTGGATGGCGGCGACGATGGGGGCGGCTTCGGGGGAACGGAAGAAGGAAAGGGTCGTTTCGGGGAGCATATCTGCCACTTCGTCCAGGCGCTCGTCGTGGATGGCCTGGCGGACGGCGGAGGCGGAGATGATGCGGCCGTCGGGCAGGGTTTTGCGGGGCAGGATCCGGCATTCGATCCCATGGGCGGGCAGAGTCTCGGACAAGACCTCGTTGTAGATGCCGGTCACGACGGAGCGGGGCTCGCTGCCGACGTAGCGCACGGTAACGCCCAGCGCCTCGGCGATGCGCACGAAGAGGGCCGTGTCCAGGCTGGCCTGCGTGCGCAGGATCTTGTCCTCGGTTTTCAGGAAATAGCCGGGGAAAGTGGCCGAAGAGATCAGGTATTCCTCTGTCTCGTGGATCATCACGTTTGGAAAATCGGCCACGCCCTCCCGCACCAGCTTATGCCGCGCGGCGGCGGGGATCGGCCCCGCGTTCTCGCTCAGCAGGAAAAGATGAACCGTGTCGTTTTCCCGCGCCGCCGTCTCGACAAGATACCGGTGTCCCAGGGTGAAGGGGTTGGCGTTCATAACGATGGCCGCGCTTTGGCCGGGCCGCTTCGTGGCCTCCAGCTTCCGAAGGAAGCCGGGGAAGCCGTCCGCCCGGTTTTCCAGAAAGACCAAAAAGCCCGGCACCTCTGCAATCACGGAAAAGCCCAAGTCTTTGAAGAACTTGACCGAATTGGGTTTGGTATAGACGAAGAGATGGAAGAAGCCGCGTTCCTGCCGGTTTTCCATCAGGTGGGTGATGACCTCGTTGAGCAGCCCCTCGCCCTGGTGGGCCGGGTCCACGGCGAAGCAGCGCAGGGTGGGCCCAAAGGCGGAGCCGGTGGCGATGGGCTGGCCCTCCTCGTCAAAGACGGCGCAGGTATAGTCCAGGTGCTCGTCCAGGGTGATGTCCACCCGTTCCAGCAGGGCCCTGACTTTTCCCATCGCGCGCTTGTCGGATTGATAAACCTGTGAAACGCTCATGAGAACCTCCAGAAAACAATTGACAGTTGAGAATTGAGAGTTGAGAACTTTCGGAGCTGCGCAAATTGCAATTTGCGCAGCGCAATCATTCTCAATTCTCAATTGTCAATTCTCAATTTGAAAGGTTCCGGCGCCGGATTCCCGGCGCCGGGAAAAACCGTTTTGACTACAGCGGGAGCTTGCCGAAGATGATGCCTACGATCATGCACAGGATCGAGAAGACCCAGACGTACAGGAAGGAGGACTTGATGTGGTCCTTGATGTCCACCTCGGCCAGACCGGTACCCAGCAGAGTGGCGGGGACCATGGGGCTGATAAAGGTGGCGCAGTTGCGGCAGACCACCATGGCGACGGCGATAGGCAGAGGCTCTACGCCGAAGGACTGGCCGATTGCCATCATAACGGGGAGCATACCGTAGAAGTAGGAGTCCGTGTCGAAGGCCAGAGCCAGAGGCACGGAGAGAATGCCGATCACAAGCGGCAGGTTCTGCCCCAGGAAGCTGGGCAGGATGTCGGAGACGATTCCGGCCAGGCAGCGCACCACAGAGGGCAGCGAGTCCGCAGGCAGGGTCGTGACCTTCGCAGAAATGACGGACCAAACTTCCTTGCCGTCTTCCAGCTTCACCTGGAGGCTGGAGGTCAGAATGCCCATGAGGACGGCAGCGCCCATCAGGGTGGAGCACATCATCAGCGCGGGTCCGGCGTGGAGGTTGATGATCTTCTTGTGCATCTTGGCGGTGAAGCCGTAGTTGATGAACAGCGCCAGGGCGGTGCCCAGCATGAAAGGCACATAGCTGGGGAAGACGTCCCAGATCAGCAGGGCGATGACGCCCACCGTCAGCAGGACATTGACGATAAACAGCTTCGGCCGGGCCAGATCGGAGCCCGCGGCGGCCTGGGCTTCCTCTTCCAGATCGACGGGGCCGCGCTCCCGGGCCAGCCTGCCGTCCAGGCCGGCGCCCCGCTTCTTTTCCTGCAGACCAGCCAGAATCGCGTGGGCAATGGCTAGCAGGATGCCGAAGATCTGAATGGGCAGGATATACTTCCAAAGGGTGCTGGCGGGCCACTCCTCACCCAGAACGGAGGCGGCCCGCATGGTGGGCCCGGCCCAGGGCATCAGATTCAGAACGCCCATGGCAAGGACCGCGATCCGGAGCAGGGTGGTCTTGCGCATGTGCATCCTTTTGTAGACCGGCAGCATGGCGGGGATTACGATACAGAAGGTGGAGGCGCCGCCGCCGTCCAGATGGCCCACCAGGGAGATGACGGCGGTCATCAGGCAGACGCCCACCACGCTGTTGCCGGTCAGCGTCAGGAGCTTGTTGATGATGACGTCGAACATACCGGCGTCGGTCATAATGCCGAAGTAGAGGACGGAGAAGACGAAGAGCGCGGCGGTGGGGCCGGTGGAGTTGAAGCCGGCCTTGATCATAATGGCCAGGTTGTCAAAAT
Source organism: uncultured Clostridia bacterium (assembly GCA_946411475.1). Lineage (GTDB taxonomy): Bacteria > Bacillota > Clostridia > Oscillospirales > Oscillospiraceae > JAFRPC01. The sequence goes on from CAMKED010000102.1 coordinate 3,265, forward strand.
CGTAGCGGCCGCCGATGACGAGAATGATGCCGAGCAGAGCAGGCCAGACGATGAATGCGATGGCGGGCTGGGTCTTGCTCTTGAACAGGGTGATAACGATGGCGACGATGGTTAGCAGGCCGAGGAGACCGACAATCAGATTCGCGGTCCCGGCGGACATCCGTACCCAGAAAAGCGTTACCTGGTCCAGCGTTCGTTCCATGGGGATGCTCCTTTCCTATATTCAATTCTCTTGGCGCTTGGGCTGGGGAGAATACAAAACCCGCGGGGGAGGATGGGAGACATCTTCCCCCGCGGGACGGGGACAGGGTGAATTAATCTTCGTCTACGGTGTAGGGCTTGATCTTGCGGACCACGTCCAGGATGGTGCCGTCGCGGGCTTCCAGGATGGCAACCACCTTGTCTTCCCATTCCAGATCGTCGGGACGGCCGACCAGGGAGTAGGCCTTGTCCTTCAGCTCTTCGATGGTGACGTGGGGGATGCCCGCGTTGTCCAGGCACTCAATGAGGTCGGGACGCAGGGGGTTGACCGCGATGCCGTAGTCGGTGACCAGAACGTCCACGCAGTCGCCGGGGGTGGTGACGGTGACGACGTGCTCACAGACGGTGGCCATTCTGCCGCGGGTCAGCGGAGTGACGATGATGCAGCACTTGGAGCCGGCTGCGGTGTCGGGGTGGCCGCCGGGAGCGCCGCGGAGGACGCCGTCGGAGCCGGTCAGCACGTTGACGTTGAAGCCGGTGTCGATTTCCAGAGCAGCCAGAACCACGAAGTCCAGCTTGTTGACGAAGGCGCCCTTGTTGGCCGGGT
>CAMKED010000103.1 GCA_946411475.1 uncultured Clostridia bacterium
CTTCATTTGACATGGTGTTTGTTCATGTTTCTCGTTGTTTAATTTTCAAGGTACATTGGCCTTGCAGCCTATTTGTAATCTCCGTGGTTTCATCGGTTTCCCTCAACCGCGGCGACTATTACATATTAGCACACCTCAAAGCTTTTGTCAAGAACTTTTTTGCTATTTTGCAATCTTTTTCTCAACTCCTGCCCGAACGCATTGCTGCATTTCCCGGCGCGCTCGAATATACTACCACTGCTTTCCCGATTTGTCAACCATTTTTTGCGAATATTCCGTATTATTTTTTGTTTTGTTTTTTCCACAGCCGGACGTCAAGCCAAATCGCCAAAACCAGGCAGACAAGCAGGGTGATTGCCCCAATCGCAGGGCCGGCAAACAGGCCCACCCAGCCGCCCGACAAAAACGCCAGTCCCAGAAAAACGATCAAAAGCGCGAAGGTCTTGGCATAGTGCTTCGGATCCGGTATCTGAACGGTATGGTTTCTCGGGATCATGTTCACGTCCTTCGTCAACAAAAGCAATCCTGCGTAGAGCAGCAGTCCGATGCCAAAGGCAATCGTGAGATAAGAAAACGCTTCTTCCATATTGAATTCTCCTTTCCCGTTTTTATACGGTCTGATTATGCCTGTTCTTTCTTTTGGTTCAGCGCCCGGCGCAGCAGCCACAGGGCAAAGACGGCGGCAAGTCCTTCTCCGGCAGGCAAGGCGGCTGCCAGTCCCATCTGGCCGAAGAATCTGTCGAGCAGGTACATAAGCGGAATATAGATCCCGAGTTCCCGAACGCAGGCGTGCAGCATTGTATCGCGGCCGTTGCCGATGGCCTGCAGGCTGAAGGAGCTGTGGTAGTTGATGAGCTGGACCGGGGCCGCCAGACAGCGGACCCGCAGAAAGGCCGCCGCCAGCGTCACGGTCGTCATTGCGTCAAGCGCGTCCTCTGCCGAGGTGCTCAGAAACAGGTTGGTCACAGGTCGTGCAAACAGTTCCAGCAGGACGATGCACACGCCTGAGACGATCAGGCCGTAGAGCCGGGCCGTTCGCACGGCGGCGTGCATGCGGGCGTGATTGCCGGAGGCGTAGTTGTAGGCCACGATGGGCATCATGCCCTGGCAAATGCCGATGTTCACGGCGTTCGGGATCCGCTCGACTTTCATGACAATGCCGAAGGCTGCGAGTACCAGGTCGTCATGGGCGGCCGCCAGTTTGTTCACGCAGATGCTGGCCACGTCAAACAGGCCCGTCAGCACAGCCGCGGGAATGCCTACGTTGAACAAGCTCTTTTTGTGTTCCGGCGCCAGACCGCGGGCGTCTCCGAGCCGGAGTGACAGCGGCGCGCGGCCGGAGGCCCGCCGGAAGGCAAAGAGCAGATAGCCGCAGGAAAACAGATTGGAGATCATCGTGGCCAGCGCCGCGCCGGTGACCTCCTGCCCCTTCGGCAGGATCACGAACATAAACAGCGGGTCCAGGATCATATTGAGGACGCCGCCCAGGGAGAGACCGAGACTTGCCTGGGAGGAATGGCCGGTGTTCCGCAGCAAGTGGGCCAGCGTCAGGCCCAGGATGGACGGGGTCGTGCCGATGACGATGACAAACAGGGTATACTGTTTTGCAAAGTCGATCGTCGCATCGGATGCGCCGAGGAAGCGGAGAATGGGCTCCATGAAAAGCCCGGTCATCACGGCGTAGCACAGGCCGAGGCAGAGTGCCCCGCGAATGGAATAGGCGCTGACCTTCCGGCCCTCGTCATCCCGCTTCTGGCCCATAAGGCGGGCGATCAGGCTGCCGCCGCCCACGCCGAAGAGATTTGAAAAGGCCACGTTCAGCATTGTGAGCGTCAGCGTCACCGTGGTAGCCGCCATCATGTAGGAGTTTCCGGTCCGTCCGATGAAGAAGGCGTCTACTATATTATATATGAGATTGATGAGCTGGCTGATGATGGTGGGGATCCCCATGGCCGCCAGGGCTCGAGGAATGGATACCTTCTCAAAGAGCTCCGTCTTGGAGAGTTTCGAGGTCTGCATTTCGTTTTCCGCGTCCGCCGCTCCGGCGGACTGTCCTTTTATGCTTTGTTTGCTCATTATAGCATAGCTTGTCGAAAAACGGAAGCGGAAAATCAAACGGAACTTTTTTCCAAATCCGTCGTCATAAGGGCAGAAGCAAAAAAGCAAGGAGGAATTTTATATGAAACAAACGACGAAGCGGCTGCTTGCCCTGCTCCTGGTGCTCTGTCTGGGATTCAGTCTTGCTGCCTGCGCCGCAGAGAAGGCTGCTTCCGGCAAAACAACGCCCGAAGCGAAAAAGGGGGAACCTGACGCACGGAATGACGCCGAGGCGCCCGCTCCCGAGGGCGGAGAAGCAATGGAGCCCATCGCAGATCCTAAGTACTTCTCCGCAGAAATGTACAAAACGGACGGAAGCGCATTCGCAGGAAAGGGGGCCTACAGCGAAGCGAACCCGGGCACACCTGCAGTCCCCGGCGATGCAGAAACTCCCGGCGACACCGTTCCGCCCGGTGGGAATCCCGACTTCCCTGCCGAGCCTCTGAAGCTGACCGCCGCGGAATGGAAAGACAACGACAACTGGCCCTTCTTCACGAATCTGGTCAACACCGAGGCGATTTCCTTCCCCAGCTTCGGCCTCGATCCCCGGAACCGCGTGGAAGTCCGGGTGCAGAACGAGGACGGTGCGCCGCTGGTCAATGAGACCGTGGTTCTGGCAGACGCGGAAGGATCTGCTCTTTGGCAGACCCGCACTGACAAGCACGGCACCGCCTACCTCTTCTGGACCGCAGGACGGACGCCGGACCGCGTGATTTGCGGTGCTGTGGAAGCCCCGGTACAGCTTCCGAAAACCACCGACGTCCAGGGGCAGACGCAGCTCCGGCCGGTGGAGGCCATCACGCTGACCGTCAGCGCCGAGGCGCAGACGATGACCGGCATGCAGGTCATGTTCATCGTTGACACCACCGGCTCCATGAGCGACGAGATCGCTTACCTGCAAAAGGACTTCTCCGCGATCGCGGATCGCGTCGGCAGCGAGGGCGTGAGCTGGTCCGCCAACTTCTACCGCGACGAGGGCGACGAGTACGTGACCCGCACAAACGGCTTCAGCTCCGATGTGGCCGCAGTGCAGGCGAAGATCAACGCCGAATATGCCGACGGCGGCGGCGATACCCCCGAGGCCGTGGCCGAGATCCTCACCGAGTGCCTTGTAAAGCAGGCCGAATGGGACGAGAACGCCGTCAAGCTGGCCTTCCTGATCTTCGACGCGCCGCCCCACGAGGGCAAGGAAGCTGAGCTGCAGGCCGCCATCAGCGCAGCCGCGGAAAAGGGCATCCACCTGATCCCGGTGGTGGCCTCCAACGCCGAACGGGACACAGAGCTCTTCGGCCGCGCCCTGGCCATTCTGACCGGCGGCACCTACGTCTTCCTCACCGACGACTCCGGCATCGGCGATTCCCACCTGGAGCCCATCGTAGGCAATTACGAGGTGGAGCTTTTGCAGGATCTGATCGTGCGGATCATCGACGAAAATCGGCCTTGAATGGACACAACGACCCCCATGCCGTGGCATGGGGGTCGTTGTGTCGTATAAACACGGCCTGCGGAAGATCCGCTTTCACGACATTCGCCATTCCTGCGCCTCGCTGCTGTTGAAAAACGGCGTCAATTTGAAGCTGATCCAGGAGTGGCTGGGCCACAGCGACATCAGCACCACCATGAACATCTACGCCCACCTGGACACCACCGCCAAGGACGTGTCCGCCGCCGCCATGAGCCAGGCTTTGAGTTTACCGGAGTATAACGGCGGGTATGGGTGGCAGAGAACCGAATAATACCCACCAGTCGAGTGGGAGGTCACCCATTTGTTGAGTGACCTCCTACCCGATTACAGCTTCCGGTAGGGCTTGTCCCAAAAGCTCAAGCTGTCGTCAGCAAAGATCATTTCCCCCAAATCATCCTTGATGCCGAAGGTCTTTTCCCCGAGCAGCATCAT
>CAMKED010000104.1 GCA_946411475.1 uncultured Clostridia bacterium
CCCAGCTGGAGGCCGCCTGGCAGCGGGTGTACTGCATCGGCAAGCCCGCCAAGGCGACCAAGGCCGCCCTGCTGCTGAGCTCCGCTTCCGGTTTCTATGATGCCGCCATTGCCCAGTATAAGGGATTCACCGCCTATACCGGGCTCCAGGATATGGGCGTCTGCACAGCCACCGGCGAGGAGAACAAGTCCGAAGCGAAGCTGGCTGAGATCAGGACCTTTGCCGAAAAGCTGTAAAGGGCCAGGGGACCAGCATCCTGCTGATCCACCGTCACTGCAACCATTCCGGCAAACCGAAATCCTTCCCAAGCGCCAAGATCTGTTGCGCCGCCGACGAACTCCCAACCGCGGAACTGCAGGGCCCGGAGAATCTTTGGCATATCAAGCATGAAGCAAACACCGTTATGAAGATGCTGGGGGTTATTGGGATAAGCCACGTCTTCGCACACGATTCTCTATAAATAATTTGACGAAGAAAGGGCAAAAGAGCTATGAGCATATACGATTTCAAGGTCAAGGACAGAAAAGGAAACGAGGTCAGCCTGCGCGATTACGAAGGCAAGGTGCTGCTGATCGTCAACACCGCCACGGGCTGCGGTTTTACGCCGCATTACGAACCGCTGGAAGCCATGTACAAGGAGTTCCGGGAGCAGGGTTTTGAGATCCTGGACTTTCCCTGCAACCAGTTCGCCAATCAGGCGCCCGGCACAGAGGACGAGATTCACCAGTTCTGCACGCTGAAATTCGGCACGGAGTTCCCGCAGTTTGCCAAGATCGACGTCAACGGCGAGAACGCCTCCCCCCTGTTTGCGTATCTCGCGGCGGAAAAGCCTTTTGAAGGCTTCGGCAACGGCCCCATGAGCGCGGCCATGGACAAATATGCGGCGATGAACAACCAACAGTTTGGCGACAAGGCGTACGTCAAGTGGAATTTCACCAAGTTCCTCGTCAACCGCAAGGGAGAGGTCGCGGCCCGCTTTGAGCCCACCGTGGACATGAAGGATGTCCGCGCCGCGGTTGCCGCGGCGCTTGTCAAAAAATAAGGTGAAAGGATGAATCTGATGAAGATTGCAGTCAGATACTACACGAAAACAGGAAATACGAAACGTCTCGCGGAAGCGATCGCCGCCGCCGTCGGCACAGAGGCACTGCCGATCAGTACTCCGGTTGCGGAGCCGGTAGACATTCTCTTTCTCGGCAATTCCTACTATGCTTTTTCCATCGATCCGGAAGTGCGCAGCTTCCTGCAAACGTTGGACAAGGACAAGGTTGGCCGCATCGTCAACTTCGGTTCCGCGGCCATGCTGAACTCCACCTGGAAAAAGGTCAAGGCTGAAGCGGACAAGCGGGGCATCCCAATGGATCAAAGAGAATTCCACTGTAAGGGTGAGTTCAAGGGCGTCCACAAAGGCAGACCCAATGACGAAGATCTGAAGGCTGCCGCGGCGTTCGCAAAGAAAATCGCAGCAGAATAACAGAAACATAGCATGCTGAAAGGAGACTGACTATGCCTTACGAAAAACTGTTTAACCCAGGAACAATCGCCAATCTGGAACTCAAGAACCGCATTGTTATGCCCGCCATGGGCTGCTCCCTGGCGGAGCCCTCCGGCGAACCCGGACCCCGGATGATCAAATACTACGCCGACCGCGCCAAGGGCGGCACGGGCCTCATCATCACGGAGATCACGAGGATCGACGATGAAACCGGCGTTGGCACCCCGAACCAGCTGTCCGTCACCAACACCCATGTGGTGGGCCAGCTCTCCCGGCTGGTGGAGGCCGTACACGCCTACGACACCAAGCTCTTTGTCCAGCTGCACCATCCCGGCAACCAGACCCCCAGCCGTCTGATCGGCGGCAAGCAGCCCGTCTCCGCCTCCGACGTGACCTGCAAGGTCATCGGCGAGCAGCCCAGAGCCCTGACCACCGAAGAGGTGGAAGGACTGGTAAAGAAGTTCGTCTTCGGCGCGGTCATTGCCCAGAAGGCCGGCGTGGACGGCGTGGAGATTCACGGCGCCCACGGCTACCTGGTGAGCCAGTTCCTCTCCCCCCACACCAACAAGCGTACCGACAAATACGGCGGCAGCTTTGAGGGCCGGATGCGCTTCGTCACGGAGATCATCCTGGGTATTCGCTCCATCTGCGGCCCCAAGTTCCCCATCGGCATCCGCATCAACGGCAGCGACTATCTCGACGACGGCATCTCGGAAGAAGACGCCATCGCCCAAGCCAAGTATTTCGAGAAGTTAGGTGTCTGCTATATCAACGTCAGCTGCGGCACCTATGACTCCGGCACCACGATTATCGAGCCCAACTATTTCGCGGAGGGTTGGAAAAAGCATCTGGCCGCCAACATCCGCAAGGCGGTCTCCATCCCCGTGATTGCCGTCTGCAACATCAAGCACCCTGCCGTGGCAGAACAGCTGCTGGAGGAGGGCTTCGCCGACTTTGTGGGCATCGCCCGGGGCAACCTGGCCGACGCCGAATGGGCCAACAAGGCCAAAAAGGGCGAGGACCGGCTGATTCGCAAGTGCCTGGGCTGCATGGAGTGCTTCCGCATTCTCAACGACGGCCTGCCCCTGGGCTGCACCCTGAACCCGGTGCTGGGCCGGGAATTCGAGTGGGGCGACGAAAAGCTGGTGAAGAACGGAGCGGGGCGTACCGTGGCCGTGGTTGGCGGCGGTCCTGCGGGCTTTGAGGCGGCCTTGACCCTGCGCAAGCGCGGCTTCCGCGTCGTCCTGTTTGAGGCGAAGGAGCGCGTCGGCGGGACGGTGACCCTGGCCGCAGTGCCTCCCTGCAAGACCATGCTGAACGAGTTCATCGACACGATGGAGGCTCAATTGGAGAAGACCGGCGTGGAAATCCGCGTGAATACCCCGGCTTCCCTGGAGGCAGTCAAAGAGCTTGGCGCCGAGGCCGTGTTCCTGGCCGCAGGCGGCAAGCCCATCGTTCCGAATATCCCCGGTATTGAGAAGGCTGTCACCGCGGAGGACGTGCTGGCCGGCAAGGCTGAGGTCAGGGGCAGCGTCGTTGTCATCGGCGGCGGCGTGACCGGCCTCGAGACCGCGGAAACCCTGGCGCCGGCGCACAAGGTCACGGTGGTGGAGATGCTGGACAAGGTCGGCGGAAATCTCTATCCCAGCATCGTGATGCACCTGGCGCAGGAGATCATGAAGAACGGCGGCCAGATCGCCAAGGGCAAACAGCTCACAGCGGTCACCGAAACCGGCGTCACCGTCAAGGACACCAAGACCGGCGAAGAGGAGGACCTCCCCGCCGACACCGTGATCCTGGCCATGGGCGTTCGCGCCAATCGTCCTGGACTGGACGCCTTCCGGGCCGCCTTCGGCGACAGATTGATTCTGGTGGGTGATACCGCCCGTCCCGGCCAGATCTACGACGCGCTGCACAGCGGCCATGACCGCGCATTTGTCTACGACACCTGACACGGTGACAGGCACCAATTGAGATTGAACCAGTCTCATTGTTTTGCAATCCTGTTTTCCCGCGTCGCCGCATGTCATTTTATTTCTCTGCAAGGCTGACGAATCCTGCGTATACGCATAACAGAGCTAAGGTGATACAGCCCTCGTCTGGCGGGTGATATCGCCGACAAAGGCAGCTTCGGAATTCGGAATCTTTTTTGTTCTACCCCAGCGGAAGGGTAGAGCAAAAAAGATACCACCCCAAAAAACCCAGGTTTTACCTGGGTTTTTTGCATGTCTGGGGGTCAAAAAAGTACAAGGTTTTTCCGTAGATACCAAACCCGCATTTTTCCAATCATGTAGGACTCGAACTTGCGACCAACACGATTCTCGAGTCTTTTGAGGCATCCAAAATAAACATTTTTCCAGTTTTCCGATCCTCCTCTCCCTCGCGTACGACAGAATAATGAAAGCGGCAGACAATTTTTTCGGAACGTATTTCTGATACTATTATCCAATAAAACCATTTAATATCCTTGCGGCCAGATTTGTGCC
>CAMKED010000105.1 GCA_946411475.1 uncultured Clostridia bacterium
GATTTTGAGTCCGCTACGTCTACCAATTCCATCATACCGGCATCTGTTGCAGGGGTATTATAATACAACAGGGGCGGAATTGCAAGTGCAATTTTGCCCCTGTGGACGATTTGATGCAAAATCACTTACGCAGTCTGCCCGAGCTTGTCCATGATGTAAGCGTGGACCTGCGCCGGCTGAATATCCAGCGCGCCGGCAAACTCGTCGTAGAGCAGACGCTGTGCCTCGCGCAGAATGGTCTCGTCTGAGACGTGGAGATTCTTGCCGTCAGCCTGGCGGCGTTCCTTGTGCGCGTAGAGCGTCTTGATGATGACGATCAGGCTCCGGCACTCGTTGCTTCGCAGCAGATTGTCAAAGGTGAGCTTTCGCGCCTGGGGATCTTCCTCCCAGGCGGTGGGGATCTCCGGCATGCTCTCGATCAGCTTGTCAACCTCGGCGCGGGACAGAACCGGACGCATTTTGGAAACCAACTGCTGGTTATCCACCGGGACGTAGATCACCGACGCGTTTTGGTAGACCGGCTTGAGGACATAATACCGTTCCCGGGTGCGGCCGAAGCGCATGGTGGTGATTTCCTGAATCACGCAAACACCGCTGCCGCCGTAATGGATCCTCTCGTTGACGCTGAACATGACGCACTCCTTTCATCCCGGAAAGCGAAAATCTCCTTTCTATCATTATAACACGGTTTTTTGAAAATTCCAAGTGAAAAATCTGTATTTTTTCGAATTTTTGATGATATTTTTTTCGAATTATTGCGGAAAGACTCTTGTCAAGCGGCACAAAATCTTGTAAACTATAAAGGCATTTCTCCGGAAACGAGGATAATCGATAATGGAATGGCTGGAATTAACCATTGACTCTGCTTCCCGCGGCATCGGTCTGCTGGAGGCTGCGCTGACGATAAACGGCTTTGACAGCTTTATTATTGACGACGAAGCCGAATTTCACACATTTTTGGAAACGAACCGGGACTACTGGGATATCGTGGACGAAGACCTGGAAAAGAGCATGGACGGTGTTTCCCGCGTGCGGCTCTATCTGTCCGACGGCCCCGACGCGTCGGAAGAGCTTGCCCGGCTGCGGGAGCTGCTGGCCGGTCTGCGGGATGCCTATCCCGACGCGGGGCTCGGCACGCTGGCTCTGAGCCTGGCCAACGTCCGGGACGAGGATTGGGAGAACAACTGGAAGCAATACTATCAGCCCATTCCGATCGGGAAGCGGCTGCTGGTGGTGCCAAAATGGATGGAGCCCGACCGCTCTGAGGGACGGATCCCCGTGCTCCTGGATCCCGGCATGATTTTCGGTACCGGCGCGCATGCCTCGACCCAGATGTGCATGCTTCGCCTGGAGGAACTGATCCGGGGCGGGGAAGAGGTCCTGGACCTGGGCAGCGGCAGCGGCATTCTTTCCATCACGGCACTGCGCCTCGGCGCGGCCCATGCCACAGGTGTGGATGTGGACCCGAAGGCGGAGGACATTGCCCGGGAGAACGCGGCGATCAACGGCCTCGGCACAGATCGCTTCACGGCGGTCACCGGCAACGTCATCACAGGACAGGACGCGCTCGCAGCCTTGTTTTCCAGAACCTACGACCTGGTCTGCATGAACATCTTCGCGGACGTGATTATTCCCATGGCGGCGGTTTTGCCGCGATTTATGACCGAAAAGACGCAGGTGATCTGCTCCGGCGTGCTGGAAAACCGCTATGAGGAGGTCCGCGCTGCGATCGAGGCGGCGGGACTGCGGATCACTTCTTTGCAGACCATGAACGACTGGTGCTGCTTTACCGCGAAAGAGGGGGAGTGAGCTTGCGCGCCATATCCTACCGGGCAAAGGCCCGGATGCGAAAGGGCATGAAGATCTTCCTGTCTGTGGCTGCCATCCTGCTTTTGGCGCTGATCCTTTTCGCGGTCTACCTGGACCGCTTCGTGGTCTATACGCCGGAGGGCGTGCATCTCGATTTTGACCGGAATACCTCCCGGGACGTCGTGATTCCGACGGAGAGTACGGAAAAGAGCACGCTGCCGGAGGACGTTACGATCGAGTTTGCCGACCCGGACCCCAACGGGCAGGAGACCGCGCTGGTCAGCGGTTATTATATCGATCTGGAAATGCTGCAGGACCCGGCTGCCGTTCTGGCGGCCGTTCAGGAGTTGAGTCCCCCCTGCACGGTTTTGATCGACCTCAAGGGCGGAAACGGCTCTTTCTACTATACCTCGAGTATTGACGGTGCTCGGCAGGCTGCCATCGACGTTGAAACGGTGGATGAAGTGATCTCCTATCTGCGCAGCCACGGCTTTACCATGGTGGCGCGGATCCGGACCTTCCAGGATACCCACTTTGCGGAGGAGCATATCAACTGCGCCCTGCGAAAGAGCGGCGGATCGCTGTGGGTGGGAGACGGCTTCTACTGGATGGACCCTGCCAATGCTACCGTGATGGCCTACCTCAAACAGATCATCCGGGAGCTCGCGGAAAAGGGATTCAAGGAGATCGTTCTGGATGATTTCCGTTTCCCCAGCGGAACGCAGATCGTCTATACCTCGGAAAAAAGCCGTACGGAGCTGATTGCCGGGATCGCGGAGGAACTGCTGAACTTTTTCGCCAGCAGCAACATCACCATTTCCTTCGGAAATCCGGCCGCGGACTTTGCGCTTTCCGGCGCCTCCCATGTTTACGTTTCCGGCGTCACGGGCTCCGGCGTCACCGCTGCGGTCAAGGGCTACACCCTGCTGGAGGATGTCTCAACCCAACTCATTTTTCTCACCGGCTCCAAGGACCGCCGCTTCGACGACTATCAGGTTCTGCGCCCCCTGGTGAGCACCGGACAGTGACAGAAGGAAGCACAGGGGAAGAAACAGGGGAGAGGAAAGCGCCAGACGGCCTGTTTTTCCTGATTTTCCAACGAAAAACAATGAAATAATTCTTGACTTCCGGCCCATGCTTTGCTATAATGTAGCTCTGCATGGGCTTTTTGCGCCCATCTGCGCCCAAAACCGGACGTTTCGGAGGTGCCGAATTGCTGCGAGAGCTGATGAATTGCCCCAGGGTTGTGGGCGTCAAGCAGCTTCGCAAGGCCATCGGCAAAGACGAAATCCGCCGGGTCTTCCTGGCAGACGACGCCGACCCTGCCGTTACTGAACCTGTCGAGATCCTGGCCGGGTCCCGGGGCATTCCCGTTACCCGCGTCCCCACCATGAAGGAGCTCGGGCAAGCCTGCGGGATTGCCGTTGGCGCTGCAGCCGCAGGGCTGCTGAAACCGTAATCCCGGAATTCCTGTATCAAACAGGCAATTCCTGGAAATAATCAAACCGGTAAAACCGGAATTCCAAAGAAAGGAGACCAATAATGCCTACTTTTAACCAGTTGGTAAGAAAGGGCCGCGAGCAGTCCACCTACAAGTCCACCGCTCCCGCTCTGCAGAAGGGTATGAACACCCTGAAGAACCGTGCCACCGATCTGCCTTCTCCTCAGAAGAGAGGCGTCTGCACCGCTGTTCGTACCACCACCCCCAAGAAGCCGAACTCCGCGCTGCGTAAGATCGCCCGTATCCGCCTGACCAATGGCTACGAAGTGTCCGGCTACATCCCCGGCGAAGGCCACAACCTGCAGGAGCACTCCGTGGTGCTGATTCGCGGCGGCCGTGTCAAGGACCTCCCCGGCGTTCGTTACCACATCATCCGCGGCAAGCTGGATACCCAGGGTGTCCAGGGCAGAATGCAGGCCCGTTCCAAGTACGGCGCCAAGAAGCCCAAGGCCA
>CAMKED010000106.1 GCA_946411475.1 uncultured Clostridia bacterium
AGGACGTTCTTTATTCTTTCCCAGACTGTAAAGTATGATTGACAAACCTACACTTCGGGAAAAACGCTGATACGTTCGGTGCGCTTTTTACAATCCTATGAAAGTTTATATGAAGACAGCGGCGGGATTCCTCCCGTCGCTGTGCGTTATATATGCCTATTGCATGAGCGGCACGCCCGTCTCGATCATCAGCCGGACGCCGAGCCGGAAGCCATAGGAGAACGCTTCGACCTCTGCCGTGGCATTCATTTCTTTTACCGCTGAGTCGTATTTCTCAAACAGTTCGGCTTGCTCCGTGGATAAAGAAGCGCTGAGTCTTTCCTGATCCTTCGCCGCAATGCGAAGCAAGTTTTTGTACTCTTTATTCCCCTCAAGGAATTCTTCGACCGGATGGACGTTCCCATACCACAAGTTTTCGAGTATTGTCATGCGAACACCACCTCGCTTTCCACGATCTCTTCGGCGCGATTGCGTATGGCGTTCATGCGGCGCACCCATTCCATCTGGTCAGCGGCTTTGAGCTGCTCGGTTATGCCCTCAGCCTGTTTCATTTGCTCAACCAGTTGAGAAAACAGTTCTTCCGCCTGCCGGTCAATCTCTTCGATCTGCTCTTTCAGCTTGCCCGAAAGCATAAGCCCCGAATAGGTGACTCGCTTATGGTTACGCAGATAATCGTGATACATCATCCCGAATCTTCCGACCTTGGGCGCTTCCAGCGCTTCCAGGCAGGGATAGTAATAGTCGCCTACCAGTTCATACTTCAGTCCTGTTCTTTCATCTGTAATGTACTTTTCAAGTTCTTTCATGATCTGAAACCTCCAATTCTTTGATTTGCTGTTTCAGATAAGTCGAACGGTTGTTACGGTCGGGCATCGGAATGTGTATCGCGCCGGATATCATCATAAAATTCACTTGCGTTATGAACACTCCGACCACCCGCAGTGGTCCGAGTGTTAATAACGGACTTGATTAACAAACGTCGGCAACGGGCACATATGTCATTTTCAAGCAAAGCTAATTTTTCATTCGCACATTCGACAAGTTCGCCTTCCTCGGCTACAATATAGCCGCAAGGAGGCGATTGCTATGCGGCGAGAGAAACGCTATCTGTATCTGGACGACTTCGAGTACCGGCTGGCCGTCGCGGGGATGCGCAACACGCCGAAGCAAAATGCCGCGAATCTGGTGCGGTACATGGGGACGCGGGAAGGCGCGGAGCATGTTCCCGTCATGGAAAAGCCTGGACCGGCAACGGTCCGTCAGCAGAGATTGATCAAGGATCTGCTTAAAGCTGAGCCCGACGCGAAAAACTATTTGGAATACCGGACCTACGAAAACGATCCGACGAAGAAGAAAGCGACGGAATTCATCGACGCCTTCATCGAGCGGAACGCGGACCGGGCCGGTGAGATCGACAAGCTGGTGAAGTACATGGCGGAGCGTCCGGGCGTGGAGAAGCTCGGCTCCCACGGGCTCTTCTCTCAGACGGACGAGCCCATTGATCTGGATACTGTCGCCGAGGAAGTCGGCGCGCACACCGGTCCCATCTGGACCCACATCGTCAGTCTGCATCGGGAGGACGCGGAGCGCCTGGGCTATAACAACGCCCAGGCGTGGCGCGACCTGGTCAGAAGGAACGTCATGGAGCTCACGAAGGCGCAGAAGATCGAGCCGGAAAACCTTCAATGGTACGCTGCTTTCCACGACACCGGCGACCATCCCCACATGCATCTGCTGATCTATTCAAAGGATCCCAGGCAGGGTTGGCTGACCAAGCAGGGGATCGCGCAGATCAAAAGTACCTTCGGCAGCGACATCTTCTGGCTGGAGCAGCAGAAGCTGTTCCGAATGGAGACGGAGCTTCGGGACAAGCTCACGGAAGATTTCCGTTATGATCTCATGGCTATGGAGCGGGAGACTGCGACTTACTACGAGCCGACAGCGGAGCCTGCGCTGCTGATGCAGAAGCTCGCCCGGCAGCTCCGGGACGTCAAAGGCAAAAAGGTGTACAGCTATCTGCCGAAGGACGTGAAGAAAACCGTGGATCTTATCGTCGCGCAGCTGGCGAAAGACGAGGGGATTGCCGAGCTCTACCGCGAGTGGAACGAGGTCAACCGCATGAAGCTGTCCCTCTATCGGGAGAAGAAGGAGCCGGATCTTCCGCTGGAGGACAACAAAGAGTTCCGAAAGCTCAAGAACATGATCATCCGTGCTGCAGAGAAAATTCCTGTGCCGGAGCATCCTGTCAGAGAACAGTGGGAGCCTTCCTCGGAGCGGGACGGACAGGAACCGCAGTACATTCCTGAACAGAAAGCCGAACAGGAAACGGCTGCGGAACCGGTAGAGGAACCGGATGCGGAACCCAAAGAGGAGCCGGAACCGGTCTCGCAGCCGGTGCAGGAGATCCCAATGACCTATGTCTTCAACGAAGATCGGACGGCCGCGGCCCGTGTCCCGGCAGTCATTCCCGTCGTGCTGACGGAGTTGGTGTTTGCCCTTGCCGCGATGCTGGCGGAGGATCAGCAGAAAAAGCTGGACGGCATGAGCGGAAAGGCGGACCGCAAGCTCCTCGCCAGGATTGACGCAAAGAAGCGGGCTCTCGGTATGAAGCCGGACCATAGCACACAGTCTTATCAAAACGACAGCCAGGAACAGCCGATGTAATCTGAAATTCCAAAATCTTTGGTCTGGATATTTCCGAAGAAGTGTGATAGTTGTTAGAGCAGGAGGTGAAACCTATGTCAGGAAAACGACCGGACGGAGACGGCCTCGTCCGCAAGCGCGGGGACGGCCGCTGGGAGGGCCGCATCGTCATCGGCCACAAGGAGGACGGGACGCCCATCTTCAAGTCCGTCTTCGCCAGGACTCAGAAGGAGCTGATGCCGAAGCTCCACAGCGCCATCGACTGCTACCGGGGCGCGGACCTGAGCGAGGAAGGGAACATGACGGTGGCGGAATGGATCGAGCGCTGGCTCACGTCCTACGCCGAGCCCATCCTGCGGGAGAGCACGGTCCGCGGCTACCGCAGCGACGCCAGGCATCATATCATCCCGGCTCTGGGAAAGAAGATGCTCCGCTCCGTCACCAAGCGGGACGTGCAGAAATTCTATAACGCCCTGGGCAGGAAGACCTACCACGCCGCCGACGGGACCGAGCGGCATCTTTCGGATGCCACGGTCCGCGGCATCCACATGCTGCTCCACGAGATCATGGAGGCGGCGGTGAACGCCAGGCTGATCGTACAGAACCCCACCGAAGGCGCGGTGATCCCGAAGCTCGACCGGGCTCCCAAAAAGATCCTCAATGAGGAGCAGCTGGAAAAATTCATGGAAGCGATCCGGGCCGAGCCCCTGTGGTACGATTTCTTCTACACGGAGATCACCACCGGCCTGCGCCGGGGCGAGATCTGCGGCCTCAAATGGAGCGACCTTGATGAGACGGCGGGAACGCTGCGGATCTGCCGCTCCGTCCATACGGCTCCCGGCGGCTCGATGGTAGTGGGCGAAACGAAGACCGAGAAGGGGACCCGCACGATCCTGCTCCCCGCCAGTACCCTGCACGTCCTCAAGGAACGGCGGAAGACGGCCATGAGCGAGTGGATCTTTCCCAGCATTCTGGAGGCGGAGAAGCCCGTCGCGCCGGGCTCCGCCTATCAGCGTCTGAAGCTGATCCTCAAGGAAGCGGGGCTGCCGGACATCCGCTTCCACGATCTGCGCCACACCTTCGCCACCCACGCCATGCGCAGCG
>CAMKED010000107.1 GCA_946411475.1 uncultured Clostridia bacterium
TGTATTTTTCCGACGTTATTCTGGCCGACGGGGATATGGGCAGTAAAAAGAGCGGGAAAACCACGGTGCGGATCGATTTGGTGGAGATGCTGATGGACCGCTGCGTCGGCCTTATCATGGATTTCTGCGCCGATCATACCCAAGTCACGCCCTTCCTGGTGCATCCCTACGACCGGCTGCGGTTCCAGCCTTCCGGTTGGGAGGCATACAGTGCAGAGAATACGCCGGAGCAATCGAAAAAATGAGCAAGTCAAACAAAAACAATAATCGAGAAAAGAGAAAGGAATATAATGAAAAAACAGTCTGTGTTTCAGAATAAGGCGAAGGCAGACGACCAGAAAGCCAGGCTGAGCAGGCTCCGGGAGGAATGGAAAGCTTTTCCGGCAGCGCTGGGGCTGGCCTGCGTCTGTGTTCTCCTGGGGAAGCTGCTGCCCATGCGTGAGGACTGGATGTACCGGATCCTGTGGATCTGTGACTGCGCGGCGATTATCCTCTGCTATCTGGCAACCTGGCTATTGCTGCGCCGTATTAATAAGAAATACAACGACCGGAAGCTCCCGGAGTTCCATGCGTCCCTGATGGAAAAACAGCAGGAAGTGGAAGCAAACCTGGAGAAAGCGGCGGCCCGAGTGGAGCGGCGGCTTCAGTTTGCCTGGGTCTGGTACGTGGGGGTGCTGCTGCTTGTCTGCTGCAATGCTCTGTTGTATGTTCCTGCAAAGCTGTGGCTGCCGGTGTTGCTGCTGGATATCTACATCCTCTGGGGCCTGTTGAGCATTTGGTTTGATCGGGAAAAGACGGAGAATCCGAAGGAGGAGCTGTCCCGGGAAGAATACCCGGTGATCCATGAGCTGGTGGATCGGGCCGCCGGGACTGCCGGCTGTAAGCTCCCGATCCGGGTCTTTCTGGGCGGCAATACTGTCGGAATTGTCAGAAGACCCGCTGAGGTCTGGATCCTCCTGGACGCCGTCACCTGCGCCATCTTTACGAAGCAGGAACTGTATCACGCCCTGCTCCACGAATTTGCCCACGAACTCAACGAGGACACCCTGCGCAGTCTGCGGATCGAGCGGGAGCTCTCTCGCTGGGGCAACGTGAAGGAGGGGGTTCTGACCAGTATAGGCGGGTATCTGCTGAATCTGCCTGTGGGCCTGATCGCATTGGACTTCACTTTATACGACCTCTTCTCCCACAGGAAAAGGGAAACCCTGGCTGATGCGGAGGCGGTGCGCTGGGGCAGCGCGCAGGAACTGGTGAACGGACTTGCGAAGCTGAACGCCTGGGCTATCTTTGAGGGGTCTCCGATCCCGGAGCTCAGTCTGTATACCGAGTACGCCGGGGAGGAGCCGCGGGACGACATTCCAGCTACAGCCTTGCGTCTTTACAAGGAGATGCTTCCCCAAAAACGGGAAAAATGGCGCAAACGGCTGGATGTGGAATTGCCGCCTCGGGTCAGCACCCATCCGATCTTCCGCCAGCGCCGGGAGGCCTTCGGGGTCGAAACCTACACCTTTGAGGCAGAGGAAACAGATCAGACCTATCTGGATGAGACGAAAGCCCTGGTGGATTGGGCAGGCAAGGCGATCCGGGATCAGATGGCAGAAAACTATGCGGAAAACCGCAAGCAGTATTACCTGGACCGCAAGGTGCTCGTTGACAAGGCGGAAGCCGTTACGGATTGGTCCGCTCTGACCATTGACGAACGGATCGAGCTGGCGAAAGCTCTGGCCGTTCTGGAACCAGAGCTGCAGGAGACAGCGATCCAAAGCATCCTGACGGACGACCCGGAGAACGTCTACGGAATCATGCTCCTGGGTACGAAGCGCTTCCGGGAGAACGATCCTGCCTGCGTAGAGCTGCTGAAAAAGGCGGCGAAGGAGAACTTCAACTTCGTGGAGCCCGCCTATGATATGCTGGGAGACTATGCCCGGTGTGCCGGGCAGCAGGAGCTGCTGGAGGAATACCGCGCCGAGGTGGCGGAAGCCGTCCAGGGCGCCTGGGACAAGCAGGAGGATCTGGGCCTTTCCTGGAAGGGAAAGGAGCGGATCTCGGAAAACGACATGGAGCCGGAGCGTTTCGCCAGGGTCCGGGACGCCATCGCGGAGCGGACCGAGGGCAAGCTGGCCCACCTCTATACGGTGCGGCAGGACACCGCGCAGGGCGTCTGCTTCTGCTATCTGCTGGATTTCCGACCGGAACTGAGCAAGGAGGAGCAGCACAGGCTCTACGAGCAGGTCTTCCTCTATCTGGACTACTTGCCCGACGAGGAATACTACTCCCTGGAGGATATCACCGGCGAGCCGAAAAAGCGGGAATATTTGCTGCGCCGCGTTCCCGGCTGCGAGATCCCGCTGCCGCATGACAACGGGGATGTGACAGGCCAAACGCAGAGCTAAACGACTTTATCTTCCAGGCGTTGCTGCAACTGATGCGGTAACGCCCAAGGCTGGACGATCCCTGCCAACTGAACAAGGATCGACAAAAAACTGCTCCGGCCCTCTTGACAAAGGGCCGGGGCGTGGTATAATATGCGTGCAATCTTGAATACCCACGAGGGAGTAGTTCCGTCCTCCAGGACGGGGGCCTGCCGTCATCCCGCAGCTTCGCTGCCGGTGCGCCCTTAAAAACGAGACTCATGCACGAATGCGTGTGTGGGTTTTTCTTTTTCCAAACGGTAGCGGAGCACAGTGTGCGCCATGATATGGAGGAACAATGGAACGTCTGATTGAACTCTGGAACGAAACAGTAGATTTCACTTTTCTGCAAAAACTCGGAATCGGGCTGATGTGCCTGTTCTTTGGCGCAGCAATATACCTTGTGAACTGGTATCTGGCAAAGGAAGAAATTGCGGAATATGGATACCCGAAATGGTCCGGAAAGCGGAAGCGCCGTTTGTTCAAAACCTATTCGTTCGCGGATAAAGTGCTCTTATACAGCCATTGGAAGCACGCCGTCAACCGAGGAGGCTATTTGCATCTGTGTTGGTGTCTGCACCTGTTCAGCCTGCTTTGCGCGGTCTTGACGGTGTTTGGGTTCTTTTCCTTCCTGCTCCTTCCGGCGAAAGGCTGGCAGATCATTCTGCTCCTGTTTCTGCCGCTGGGTTCGTTTATGTTGAGTACTGCGTTGAAGTTTATCCCGGACCTGATCTGCCTGCCGTCTGAACGGCATCGATACTTTGGAAAGTAGCCTGTCGGAGGTGATGCAATGTCTACAGAAAACGCACAAGAATTCTTGCGGCGATATGAGCGCAGAAATCGCATCTGCGGATGGGTGCTGGTGCTTGTCTGCTTTTTCCTTGGTACGGTTATGACCTTCGGCATGCACCACTGGGAAAAAGATATTTCCCGGGCGGAGTCTGTCCCTGCGGAGGCTACTTACCAGTCCTGCAAGGAAAAATATGGCCGCAGCAGCCTTGCGGAGATCCTGGTCCAGTTCTCCGATCTGGAGCAGCAGGCTATGGACAGCGCCTATGCCTC
>CAMKED010000108.1 GCA_946411475.1 uncultured Clostridia bacterium
CAGGCCATCTCCTACACCACCGGCGTCCCCGCCATGTGCGGCGCGCTGATGATGCTCACCGGCAAGTGGACCACCCCCGGCGTTCACACCGTCGAGGAGTTCGATCCCGATCCCTTCCTGGCCGCGCTGGACAAATACGGCCTGCCGAAGTCCGAGTCCCATGACCCGGCGCTGGTTCCCTGATGGCTGACACACGCGCTCCCTTCGCCGCTCTGCGTGGCAAGACACCCGAAGAAGCCTTCGGGCGTCTTGCCACGCCCTGTTACATTTTAGATGAGGCGGCCTTGCGGCGAAACGGGGAGATTCTGGCCGGGGTTGCCGCCCGGACAGGCTGCCGCTGGCTTCTGGCCCAGAAAGCCTTTTCCAATTACGACTGCTATCCCGTCCTTGCGCCGTTCCTGGCGGGCACCGAGGCCAGCGGCCTCTTTGAGGCGCGGCTGGGCTGTGAAACACTGCCGGACAAGGAGGTGCACGTCTTTTGCGGGGCCTACCGGGAAAACGAGTTCGACGAGCTGCTGCGCTATGCGGGCCACATCGTCTTCAACTCCCCGGCACAGCTCGCCAAATTCGGGCCCCGCGCCAAGGCTGCGGGCAAGAGCCTGGGCCTGCGGATCAACCCGGAGAAATCCACGCAGGAGGGCCACGCAATCTACGATCCCTGCGCCCCCGGCTCCCGTCTGGGTACCACCCGCGCCCAGTGGGACAGGCAAATGAGCCCGGAGCTGGTCGCCCTGCTGGACGGTCTGCACTTCCACACCCTCTGCGAGCAGGATTCCGACGCGCTGGAAGTGACCCTCGAAGCCGTGGCGGAGAAGTTCGGCGACGTGCTTGCGCGGATGCAATGGCTCAACATGGGCGGCGGCCACCACGTCACGCGGCCGGACTATGACATTTCCCGGCTGGAGCGCTGCATTCGCTTTGCGCAGAAACAATGGGGCGTGACGGTCTATCTGGAGCCCGGCGAGGCCTGGGCGTTGAACGCGGGCTTTTTAGCCAGCCGTGTGCTGGACGTCACGGAAAACGGCAGCGTGGTCAACGCGATTTTAGACTGCTCCGCCGCCTGCCACATGCCGGACGTGATCGAGATGCCGTATCAGCCGCCGGTGTACGGCGCTGTAGGGGAGGCCATCGGCCGCCCGCCCGAGGCCGAAGCCTCCCAGGACTGTCATTCTGAGCGCAGCGAAGAATCCGTTCCCTCTGCGTCAAAGAATACGGATCCTTCTACTCCGCTGCGCTCCGCTCAGGATGACAGAGCGAACGTCTATCGCCTCGGCGGGCCGTCGTGCCTGTCGGGGGACGTGATCGGGGACTACTGCTTCGACCGCCCCTTGCAAGAGGGCGACCTGGTCCTCTTCGGGGACCTGGCGATCTACTCCACCTGCAAGAACAACACCTTCAACGGCATGCCCCTGCCGGATATCTGGCGGCGCACCGAAGACGGCAAGCTGGAACGGCTGACCGCGTTCGGATATAATGACTTCAAATACCGGCTGGGACGGTAGGAAATGAAGTATTTGCCGGCGCAAATATGAAGTACGGCTGCGCCGTATGAAGTATCCGCTGATTCGGATATGAAGTATGGCTTCGCCATGTCTTGATCATACTGGCAGGTTCTGCCTATATTGCCGAAGGCAATACTTCATATTCCGCCGGAATACTTCATATGCCGTATGGCATACTTCATATCGCCCAATGGCGATACTTCATCAAAACTTAGGAGCACCACCATGAACATTCCCATCAAAAAACTCCGGGAGGGCGCGATCCTTCCCGCCTACGCCACGGCGCAGTCCGCCGGGGCGGATCTGTACGCATGCCTGGACGCGCCCGTGGAGATCGGCCCCCAGGAAACGAAAATGATCCCGCTGGGCTTTGCCATGGCAATTCCTGCCGGGTGGGTGGGGCTGACCTTTGCCCGCTCCGGTCTGGCCTCCAAGCGGGACCTGGCCCCGGCCAACAAGGTCGGCGTGATCGACGCCGACTACCGGGGCGAATGGTTTATCCCCCTCCACAACCACGGCACGCAGACGCGCACCGTGGAGCCCGGCGAACGCATCGCCCAACTGGTAATTGTCCCCTGCATGACGGCGTCGTTTTTCGAGACAGACAGCCTCGATGAAACGGAACGCGGCACGGGCGGATTTGGGTCCACGGGAACCAGTTGAGAATTGAGAATGGAGAATGGAGAGTTTTCGGAGTTTTTCAAATTGCAATTTGAAAAACACAATCATTCTCAATTCTCAACTCTCAATTCTCAATTCATCAAAAGGAGACTGCCATGTTTCTTCCCATTTCAAAACGTGATATGAAGCGGCGGGGCTGGGAGCAGTGCGACTTCGTCTACATCATCGGCGACGCCTACGTGGACCATCCCTCCTTTGGCCACGCGATTATCTCCCGCATGTTAGAGCACGCCGGCTACAAGGTGGGCATCATCGCGCAGCCGGATTGGAAGAATCCCGCATCCATCGACGCGTTGGGACGGCCCCGGCTGGGCTTCCTGGTCATGGGCGGCAACATGGACTCCATGGTGAACCACTATTCCGTCTTCAAGCACCACCGCAAGACGGACGCCTACACGCCCGGCGGCGTCACGGGCAAGCGGCCCGACTACGCGACCGTTGTGTATTGCAACCTGATCCGCCAGACCTACAAGGACGTGCCGATCATCATCGGCGGCATGGAGGCCAGCCTCCGCCGCCTGGCGCATTACGACTATTGGAGCGACAAGATGAAGCGCTCGATTCTTCTGGATTCGCAGGCGGATCTGCTGCTCTACGGCATGGGCGAGCGCTCCATCGTGGAGGTGGCGGACGCGCTGAACGCGGGACTCTCCGTCCACGATCTGACCTTCCTGGACGGCACGGTCTACCGTTCCAAAACCACCGACCAAGTGGTGGGCGGCATCACCCTGCCGGACTGGGAGACGGTCAAGGCCGACAAGGCCGCCTACGCCCGCTCCTTCTACACCCAATACGTCAACACCGATCCCTTTACCGCCAAGCCGCTGATCGAGCCCTACGGGCGGGAATTCGTGATCCAGAACCCGCCCCAGAAGCCGCTGAGCGAGGACGAAATGGATCTCACCTACGACCTTCCCTACGAGAATACCTACCACCCCAGCTATGAGAAGCTGGGCGGCGTCCCGGCCATCAAGGAGATCAAGTTCAGTCTGACCTCCAACCGGGGTTGCTTCGGCGGCTGCTCCTTCTGCGCGATCACCTTCCATCAGGGCAGGATCATCCAGACCCGAAGCCACGATTCGATTCTGCGCGAGGCCGAGCGCATGACAAAGGACCCGGAGTTCAAGGGCTACATTCACGACGTGGGCGGCCCCACGGCCAACTTCCGCCTGCCCGCCTGCGAAAAGCAGC
>CAMKED010000109.1 GCA_946411475.1 uncultured Clostridia bacterium
CCAGGCACGAGGGCTTCGGTCTTGGCCTCAGTCTCTGCAGGACCATCGCGGAGCTCCACGGCGGAGAGCTCCGGATTGAAAGCACGGAGGGTTCGGGTACGGTCGTAACTCTTACATTTCTTTTACAAGTCCATGATGACTTGAAAACATCCGACGCGGTAGAATAGGGCTGACGATCACGAGAGGATGATTCTATGAAAAAAACATTATCTTTGTTCTGTGTTCTCTGTCTCCTGCTGGCTCTTGCGGGCTGCGTGCAGACCCCGGAGCAGCCGCTGGTTGCCCAGAAGGATGTGGAGCGGCTGATCGAGAAAGCCCAACAAACGCCGAACGGCAACGCGCTGTCTGACCTTGCGGAGAAGACCCCGGGAGACTATCAGTGGCAAACCACAGCCTGTCAAAACCGCATCCGGGTTACGGTAGACGCCAAGATCATTCTGCCCGAACGAGATGCGGCGCC
This sequence comes from uncultured Clostridia bacterium, assembly GCA_946411475.1. Taxonomy (GTDB): domain Bacteria; phylum Bacillota; class Clostridia; order Oscillospirales; family Oscillospiraceae; genus JAFRPC01. Next base: position 461 of record CAMKED010000109.1, read on the forward strand.
GATGTACCGGGTCACGGCGGGAGCTCTGACGGATGAACAGTGCCGCGCAATCACGTCCTATCTCTACAAGGACACGCCGGCCTATGAGATGCCGCAGAATCGTTCCGTCACGCTGAAGGCCGACGTGCAGCGGGAGATCGACGAATACACGAGAGCCCTGAACGAAGGCATGGATAACCGACTCTTTCAAGAACAGGCCCTCCAGTGGAGGCAAGCCTATGACGGACTCGGCCTTTCCGAGGAGGAAGTCCTGCAGCTTTCGGAGAGCGGGGCAAGGGACGATCTGATTCGATTGCTCGGTTCTTTCCGCGAAGAGCTGTCGGAAGCCGTAGACAGCTACGAGGGGGTCGTGCCCCGGGGAGACGGGACGCTGCGCGACTCGGAGGATGGTAGCTGCAAAAACCTCTCCCTTCGCTCCGAAGCGGGGGACCAGCTCATGATCACCAGCGCCGGAAAGGATCAGGCCGCCTGGACCGATCTGCTCTGGGTCCGACGGGGCGCGCCGGAATACAATCTGGCCACCGCGAAGAATGTTGTCGAAACGCCGGAGCTGACCCAGGCGCGCGCCCTGGCGGATGGGCTCTTTGCCGCCGCCGGAATCGAGACGGGCTGTTTTGCGATCTATCAGATCGACGACAGCGCGCCGGACGGCCTTTTTCTCGGGCTGCGAGGCAACGGTTATTCGGAACGGCTGCCCTCCGACGCCGCCCATACCGGATACGTCTTCTACTACACCACCGCAGCGGATGGCCTGACGGCTGCCTGGTCGGTCGCGGCCGGCCAGACCGGGACGACGGAAAAGGGACAGGACAGCTTTGAGGCCTCCTGGATGTATGAGCTGGCCTATGTGGTCGTGGATGCCGACGGGATTGCCGCGGCATTCTGGACCAGCCCCGTCACAGAGAAAAAGGCCGTCTCGGAAAACAGCCCGCTTCTCAGCTTCGACCAGGCGCGGGAGATCTTTGAGAACATGGTCACGGTTCCCTACGAGGGCACCCTGGCCACCCACGACGCGGTGGGCTGGGACGTTCCAAACGATGGTTTCGATCTGACCGTTACGGAGGTCCGGCTGGAGCTGATCCGTTCCCGGGCAAGCGGCGGCGAACGCACCGGCCTGCTGACCCCTGCCTGGGTGTTTTACGGAATGATCGGCGGGACCGCCGCGGTGGGGGATGTGGGATTCTTCCCGGCCATTGTTCTTGCGGTCAACGCAGTGGACGGTACGGTCCTCGATGTGGATAAGGGGTACTGAGATGGGCGCGCTTCGAATGGATCTGCGCGCGTCTTTGTACGGAGCAGCCTTTCTTGGAGGCGTTCTGCTTTCCCTGGGGGGCTGCTTTGTTGCGCTTTGGAGCCTTCTGACAGAGGGTTCCGCGGTAGATTTGACGACGGTGGAAGCGTCGCTTTGCTCCCAAACGCTGCGGTTCTGCCTTCCGGCTGCGGCGGCGCTGCCCTATGGCGCGGCCTGGCAGGAGCAGACAGCCTCCGGCTTCTGGCGATTTTCGGTCTCTCGGGGCGGAAGAGCCGGCTTCTGCCTCGGAAAGCTGCTGGTAAGCTGGCTGAGCGGGGCTGGTGCGGTAAGCCTGGGGCTGCTGCTATTCCTTGGAATCTACGCGCGGGTGATCCCGGAGCGTGAAGCTGTGGATCAGTTAATTCTGGAATGTTTCCCGCGGATCACGGCATTGGCCGGACTGTATGCCCTGATCAGCGTAGCCGGAGCCCTGGTTTTCCGAAACCGGATCGCGGCCTGGTTCACGCCCTTCCTCTGCTGCTTCCTGCTGACGATGCTGCAAGAGCGCTATCTGCAGGATATACGCTGCCTGGATCTGATGACATGGCCTGCGAGAGATTCTGTCGCCGCAGCGATCCTTGTTTGCTGCGCACTGTTCTTTCCCATGGAAAGGAGGCTGCGTGCATGATCCGAAAAGCAATGGTGATTGCCGTGATCCAGCTGCAGCTCTGGCGGCGGAACGCGAAGGTGTTTTTTGTGTTTGCCTTGGGCCTTGTGCTGGCCGGGCTTCTGACCGGGAAATCCATGGAATTTGCCCTTGCGCACGAATCCCCGGTCCAGCTTCTGGAGCCCTTCGTCTGGACCTTTGGGGACAGTGGCTCCGTCCTGCTCTGCTCCTGTCTGCTGCTTCTGCTGTTTTCAGACGCACCGTTTGTGAACAGCGCGACGCCGTTCCTGCTTGCCCGCGCGGATCGAAAAGCCTGGCTGCTGGGGCAGGTCTTCTACGTAATCCTGTCCACTGTGATCTATCTGCTTTGGATTCTGTTCTGTACCGTGATCCTCTGTGCGAAGCATGCCTTTGCGGGCAATCAATGGAGTCGGACCGCCGCAATCCTCGGCTATTCCAAAGCAGGCGCCCAGTTCTATCTGCCGTCCTCCGCCCGCACCATGGAGCAGACGACGCCGCTGGGCTGCGCAGGCTTGATCTTCGCCCTATTGCTTGGTTACAGCCTTTCGCTCTCTTTTCTGATGCTTTGGCTGGGACTGCGGGGAGGCGGCAGGGCGGCCTTTCTCGGCGGATTGGGCTTCAGCGTCTACGG
>CAMKED010000110.1 GCA_946411475.1 uncultured Clostridia bacterium
AGGATCTGCAAAAGAACATCGACGCCATGATGCGCTACGTGGTGGACTCCGAGGTGGAAAGCAGCTTCGGCCAGTCCAATTACGTGGAGGACGCCGCCCAGATGCAGGAGCTGATCTCCCACTTCGAGGGCAAGTACGTGGCCCCCGGCGCCTGGATTCCCACCCGGGAGGAGATCGACAAGCTGGAGAAGGACGACGTCAAGGAGCGTATTTTCCGGCTGATGCAGGAGGCCTACGCCGCCAGGGAGACCGAGTACGGCGCTGAGACCATGCGGGAGCTGGAGCGGGTCATCACCCTGCGGGTGGTGGACGAGTACTGGATGGACAACATCGACGCCATGACCGATCTGCGCCAGGGCATCTCCCTGCGCTCCTACGGCCAGGTGGACCCGGTCGTGGAGTACAAGCGCGAGGGCTATGCCATGTTCGATGGCATGATCAACGCCATCAAGGAGGAGACGGTCCGCCGCCTCTTCTCCGTCCGCATCCGCTCCGACAAGGATATGGAGCGCAAGAAGGTGGCCACCGTCACCGGCACCGGCGGCGGGGACAAGACCGTCAAGCGTCAGCCCGTGGTGAAGAAGATCAAGGTCGGCCCCAACGATCCCTGCCCCTGCGGCTCCGGCAAGAAGTACAAGAAGTGCTGCCGGGACAAGGATTTAGGCCGCGTTCAGTAGGGGCGATCATTGATCGCCCGCCCGAGGCAGACTCCTGTCTGTAGCGGCGCACAGTGTGCGCCACGGTTCTCCTGTAGGGGCGGCCATTGGCCGCCCACACGAGGCAGCAGGCTAAGTAATAAGTAAGAAGTACCCCTCCGGAGCTGCTAAATATGAATTACCTGCTTACCGTACTTCAGAATATCGTAACATCTGTCTGGTTATGCACACCGATCCTTGCTGTGATCGCCTGGATCGTATTTCTGGTCAACCAAATTCGGTTGAAGAACACGGCGTCTGTGACTCTGCGCAAGCGCCGCCGTCGTGTGCGGACGGTCAGTCTGATCCTCGCACTCCTTTTCACGCTGGGTTTCATCTTCTTGTTTCTCTGCCTGTCGGAAGCGCCTGCGGTTCCTGTATCCTGAACAAAATCCAAGTATTTAGTCGGCCTCCCTTTGCCCCACCGATAAACCGCTCTTATGACAGACCGGCGTCTGTCTTGTGGTCTGTCTTGTGGTCTGTCATACGAAAAACCCTGAAAAAACCTGGGATTTTCGGCTTGTAAGACAGACAAGACAGAAAATCGCCCTACGTTTTACCGCACGTGAATAAAAGTTTGAAAAATAGGTGTCTTGTGTCTTGCTGTCTTAAGGAGCGCGAGTTATGTCGTTTCGTGAATTAGATATGTCCGCCTCTCCGAGGAAGGCCCATTTCGAGCATTTCCGCCATCAGCCGAACCCGCCCGTGGGCTGCAATAAGTAACAATTTTTTGGAGGACCTCATGAGGTTGAAAAAAAGATTGCGCGCTGCGTTCGGAAAGGTCCCCGATCCCTTCTATTTTGACGGGGATATGAATTATATCCGCGCCTACTTTGATTATCGAAGGGACAACGGGCTGGACAAATTCCTGATCGACGAGATCACCTGGCACGACCTCGACCTGGATCGGGTTTTCAAGCGGATCAACCCCAAGCGCTGCACCTCCGGGGAACAGTACCTCTACTATATGCTGCGCAGCCCTGCGGTTGATGCGAAGCGTTACGCAGAACGAAAGCAACTGATTGACTACGCACAGGCCGCTCCTGAGCGCCGTCTGAAGGCGGAAATCATTCTGGCCCGGCTGGGCTGTTCCAGACGGGCGGATCTGTGTCGGGCTTTTTCCCCTGCCCACCACGGGATCGCTTTGCTTCTGGTCTATCTGCTGCTTGTGTTGGCGTTGATCGGCGCAGGCGTCTATGCGACGATCGGAAGCGGAGCAGCACGCTTCTATCCGCTTTTTGGTTCCCTGCTGATCAACTCCTTTATCCATGAATTTGGAAGACGCCGCTCCCAGCGGGACTACGACACGGTGAACTACGTTGTCAGCATGATCTTTGCTGTGCGGCGGCTTCGCAAGCTCCGCGACCCGGCGCTGGACGCGCAAATGCAGCCGGCCTATGAGAGCCTGGATCGCCTGCAGGACGCGATTTTGACGCTTACTCTGCTGGATCTGATCACATACGAGTTTCTGAAAAACAAACTGGGTCGCTGTCACGACGATGTATTTACGATCCATGAATACCTGGGCCGCTTGGATGCGGCCATCTCCATCGCCTCCTACCGGGCCAGCCTTGCGTCCTACGCGGAGCCGGTTTTGCACTTCGCCCCGGAAAAGAAGCGCTTTGTGGACGGGGTAGCCCTGCTGCACCCCCTGCTGGACGATCCTGTGGCAAACGACTGCGTGACGGAGCGCCCGATCCTGATCACCGGCTCCAACGCCTCCGGCAAATCCACCTATCTGAAGACAGTGGCCCTGGCTGCGCTGATGGCGCAGAGCATTTGTACAGTCCTGGCGGAGCGCTATGAGGCTGCGGCCTTCCGAATCTACACTTCCATGGCTCTGCACGACGACCTGCTGGCAGGGGAGAGCTACTACATTGTGGAAACGAAATCCCTCAAGCGCATTCTGGACGCGGCAGAGGAAGCTTCGCCCATTCTCTGCGTCGTGGACGAGGTACTGCGAGGGACAAACACCGTGGAACGTATCGCGGCCTCCAGTGAGGTGCTGCGGGCCATGGCCGACGACGGCCTGTTATGCCTGGCCGCTACCCATGATATTGAGCTGTGCGAGCTCTTGCGGGACGGCTTCGATCTCTATCACTTTGAGGAACAGCTGGGCGAGAACGAGATGCTGTTCGACTATATGATCCGCGCAGGAAAAGCGAGCTCCCGCAACGCAATCAATCTGCTGCAGCTCATCGGCTTCGATCGGCAAATTGTGGATCGCGCCCACCAAAAAGCCAACCGCTATCTGGAAACAGG
>CAMKED010000111.1 GCA_946411475.1 uncultured Clostridia bacterium
ATCATGCCCAACACCGTCATCGAGGAGGGCGTCATCATCCGCAATGCCATGATCGGCGAGGGCTGCATCGTGCGCGGCGGCGCGGTAATCGGCGGAGCGTTCCGCGATGGGGAAACGCGCCAGATCTCCGTGGTCGGCAAAGACCACACCATCGACGTCAATCAGGTCGTTAAGCCCGGCGAAGTCATTTGAGGCAGGAGGTAACAAAGCATGAAAAACGTAATGGGTCTTGTTTTCGCCAACATCTATGACAGCTCTCTGGGCCAGCTCACCAACAAGCGCACGCAGGCCTCCCTTCCCTATGGCGGCCGCTACCGCCAAATCGACTTTACGCTCTCCAACCTGTCCAACGCTGGCATCCGCCACATCGGCATCGTCACCCAGTACAACTTTCAGAGTTTGATGAACCACATTGGCTCCGGCGAAGAATGGGACCTGAAGCTGGAGGAAGGCGGTCTGGAATTCATCACCCCCTATTCCATGGGCGTGAGCAACAACTTCCGCGGCAAGCTGGAGGCCATCGCGGCAGCCAGCAGCGCCTATCTGGCGCGAAGCAAGGAGGAATATATCATCCTGGCAGACGCCGCCGTTGTATGCGCCATCAATCTCGACGAGGTCATCGAGGCCCACATCGCCTCCGGCAAGGACGTGACTGTGGTGGTCAAGAGCGGTATTGCCAACGGCAGAAAGCAGCTCGATCTGGCCGTTCGCCTGGACCGAGAGGGCGAAGTCGCCGATATGGCCGTGGACTATGCGGCCGGGGAGAATTATCTGGCCTCAATGGGCATGTTCATTCTGCGCAAGGACCTGCTTTTGGAGTCCGCTGAACGGTGCGTCAGCCGCAACCGCTACCGGTTCGAGCGGGAGTTCATTTTGCAGGACTGGACCAGCGGCCTGCTCTCCGTGGGCGCCTATGAGTTCCACAATGTCGCGCTGTTCAACGAATCAACGGAGGAGTATTTCCGCAACAGTCTGGCGATCATTGACCGCGATGTGCGGCACAGCCTCTACCGCGACGGTCTGACCATCTACACCAGGGTCCGCGATCAGATTCCCTGCTACTACGGCGAGCATTCCGAAATCGACGATTGCATTGTGGCCGACGGCTGTGTGCTGCTGGGCACGGCGATCAACTCCGTCCTCTTCCGCGGCGTGAAGCTTTCGAACGGAGCCATGGTCAAAAACTGCGTAATCATGGCGGACTGTGAAATTGGGATCGGCGCGCAGCTGGAATACTGCATTTTGGACAAGGATGTGAAAATTAACGCGGGCGTCAAGCTCATCGGCACGATGGAGCATCCGGTCATTTTGAATCGAGGTGACGTTGTATGAAAATCGCCATGATCGCATCCGAGGCCGCTCCCTTCATCAAAACGGGCGGCCTGGGCGACGTGCTGCAAGCACTTCCGGCGGAGCTTGCCCGGGTCAAGGGCAACGAGGTTGCAGTCTTTCTCCCCTATTACAAAAAAATAAAGTATGACGCCGGTTTGGAAGCCGAGCTTGTCACATCCTTCACCCTCAATCTGACCTGGCGGCAGCAGTATGTGGGCCTGTTTCGCTATCAGGGCGGGACGAAAAACCTGCAAGTCTACTTCATTGACAACGAGTATTATTTCTGCCGCGACGGCCTCTACGGCTTCTATGACGACGGCGAGCGTTTCGCCTTCTTCGCCAAGGCCGTCCTGGCCTGTATAGCCCGGATCGGCCTGCGGCCCGAGATCCTGCACTGCCACGACTGGCAAACCGGTCTCGTCCCGATTTATCTGGAGGCTGAGTACCGCGACCGGCTCCCGGAGGCCCGGACCGTCTTCACCATCCACAACATTGAATACCAGGGCAAAGCGGGTCCGGATTTCTTCCATGAGGTGCTGGGGCTCGACGATCTCTGGCGCGGCGTGTGTACCTATGACGGCTGCATCAACTTTATGAAGGCGGCCATCGTCAAGGCCGACGTCGTGACCACCGTCTCCGAGACCTACGCAACGGAGCTCCGCTACCCCTACTACGCCCATGGCCTGTCCGGCATTCTGGGAACCCGGGGCGACAGGCTTCTGGGAATTACCAACGGCATTGACGTCACGGTTTACGATCCCGCCACAGATCAAGCCCTGGCGCAGAATTATTCCGCCGCCGATCCCTCCGGCAAGCTGATCTGCAAGCGTGCTCTGCAAAAAGAGCTGGGCCTGGCCGAAACGGACGCTCCTATTCTCGCGATGGTCACGCGCCTGGTTTCCCACAAGGGGATCGACCTGCTTTGTTACATCCTCCGGCGGCTGTTGGAGCGGGACATGGAGCTTATCGTAGTCGGAACCGGTGAAGCAAAGTATGAGTACGCCCTGACCGCCGTCGCCGCGGAATATCCAGGTAAGTTCTCCATGAACCTGCGCTTTGACCACGCCTTGGCTTCCCGGGTCTACGCGGGCTCCGACATCTATCTCATGCCCTCGAGATCCGAGCCCTGCGGTCTGAGCCAGCTCATTGCCATGCACTACGGAACCGTTCCCGTGGTCAACGCCACAGGCGGGCTCAAGGACACGGTCCCCCCTTACAACGCCGAAACAGGTTCCGGCCGCGGCTACACCTTCCAGAGCTACAACGGCGACGACTTTCTGGGCGCCATCGACCGTGCTATGGCCGACTATCGCGGCAATCGCGACGCATGGGCCAAGCTCATGCTGTCGGATATGACATCTGACTTCTCCTGGAATCTCCCCGCGCGGAAGTACATGGAGCTGTATTGCTCGCTGGTTTGAACGGATAACAAAAAACGCACGCGGAAGCGTGCGTTTTTTTGGTGACCCGTACCGGATTCGAACCGATGTTAAAGGCGTGAGAGGCCTCTG
>CAMKED010000112.1 GCA_946411475.1 uncultured Clostridia bacterium
GGGGCATGATTGCCGACTTTGCCATCCACCAGCCGGACAAGGAGGACGGCGGTATGGCATAGCTCGCGTTGGTGCAGAAATCGTCCAGGAAGCAGTAAACGATGTTTCGCTGCTCCAGGGCGTTGAGAATCTCTGTGCCGCACTTCCGGCGCTCTACCATGACGAGGAAGTCGATATCTGCGAGGCTCTGGATCAAAGCCCAGTAGTCGCTGTCGCTGGAAACCAGGATGACAGAATCGACACCGTTGGTATAGACCTCCTTGCAGGTGCGCGTGGCGAGGGTCATATCGACCTGTGATTTCCGCTCGTTAAGCCGCATTACGGTGACATGCTCTATTTGAAAATCACCGGCCTGTGCCAGGATGTTCCAGCTTGCCGTCGTGTACTCACTGTCAAACAGCAGAATCTTGGACAGCTTGGCCCTGGACGCCGGTGATAAGCCGCTGAGAGCTGCCGCCAGCTTGATGGGGTCTGAATTCTCGCAGTCTACAACCATGATGGCCTTGCCGCTGTCGGCGAGGAAGTTGTAGATATCCGCTTTCGTCAGGTTTCCGGCGTCCCGCACGAGACTGACATTTTCAAAATAGTCTTCCCAGCTCTCATAAAGCAGGGTCACGAACTTTTCGTCACAATGCAGGATATTGCCGTTGTCGCAGCCCCGCCAATTGATATAGCATTGGAACGGGTACCTGTTTCGATTTTTGTTGTACTCAAATCCAGCCGCTTTGATTCCATCCGACTTTGTGCCGCCCGGCATCAGGAACAGATCCCTGATGTATTTCCAACTGATCCATTCCGGGAATAGGGACTGCACCGCATTGATGCGGTTGCTGAGCTCCCGGTTGATGGTGATGATGTAGTCGTCCGCATCCGGCCGTGATTTATAGATGGTTATGCCGTCCTGGGACAATTGGTTCACTGCGTCTGATGGGATCAGATCCGGTATAGAGCCTATATTTTTGATGTCATACCGGAATGCGCTGCGGATCGCACTGTAGTTTTTCTCAAAGCCTGTTCGGATCCGGCACAGATTTCGGATGATTCTTGCGTTTTTGACCTGATCAGTTTTCTCATAAACTGTTACGTCCAAGCGCTGCTCGCCGGGCGGTGCGAAAAATTGCTTTTCCACGCCAATGAGATACCCGACCAGAGAAACGATGTTGTATGTTGGGTTGCGGTAGTCCGTGTATGTGTAGGACGGAATTCCGGGTGGCTGGGTTGCGGTTTGTTCAGTATGGACATTGAGTTCCATGTTTTGCATCTCCTTTTCTTGGTCTGGCTTTAGTATATCGCCAGAACCCGATCCTGTCAACAGCGCCGGGATGGCGCTGTGACGTTTTTGGTAGAGACGATGCAGGGAATCTTCCCCTGCACCGCCTCTGTTTCTTACTGTACCCTATTTGGGGCGGTGGCGTTGGTAGCAGCTCTCCCAGATGTAATCGTCCAGGCCCTTGTACTGGGGGTCCCAAAGGTAGGTCCCGAAGTGGAAGCCCATCTGACTGAGCAGCTCGGTGAGGCTGCGGTAGCCGTTTTGTACGTGCTCGTTGGTGGCAAGGTCCATATCGAAGGCCGTCTTGATCTCCTCCACGCCTTCCTTGCGCAGCGCCTCCAGCGCCTTCTGGAGCTGGGTCAGAGCGTTGACGCCGGGAACGGCAAGCACCGTTGCCCCGGTGAGGGTGTGGATCACATCGGCCTTCATAGGCCCTTCCGTGAGAATGATTTTGGCCGTCGGCCTGCCTGCGAGATGGACCCAGCCTTCGGCGCGGCAGCCGTCGGGCTTCTCCGCGCTGGAGACCCAGCGGAACTTCCGGCGGGAGACCTGGTCTCTCCGGATCTGGAGGCCCTGGATCTGACCGTGGGTATTGCGAACCGGGATCAGAATCCCGCGCTGCTCATGGATGAAGGTCCACGCCCCAGACTCAGTCCGGTAGAAGCCCGGCACACCGGCGAGATATAAGCCCTCGCCCTGCATTTGTTTTGCAATGGCCGCTGAGCCAAGGATTGGCGTGGTTTTGTATCCCAGCTTGGAGATCTCCACCTCGGTCAGACCGCGGGCAAGCAGATTCTCCAGATGGTCCGGCGCCAGGGTCAGTTTGGAGAGCAGAGCCATGTAGGTCACATGCCGGGTGTCCACATCTGTGAGCGGGCACTCATGCACCACAGGCGCCTCCTGCCTTCTTGCCGGACGGATCGAGGGATTGCCCAGCTTTTCGATCAAAATGTCCCGCACCTTCTCCCGGGGAACCCCGGTGCAGATGGAGTACAGATCGAAGATGCCACCGCTGGCGCCGCAGCGCGGACAGCGGAAGACGTCCTTCTGCAGGTTGATGTTCAGATGCTTCTTGCGGGGATCCGTGTCACAGCAGGGGCAGGTCACATAGTAGGAGCTTCGTCCATAGGGCGGCTCCGGGATGCCAAGCAGCGGAATCACGTCCGCCATGTGGTAGAGTTCCATGTCGCGTCCTTTCCGGGGATGGCCATTGCGGCCATCCCCCTTGTATTTCTTAACTCGCCTGCTGTACCGCATACTCGCAGATCCTCTGTGCCGCGGCGCGAATCGTCTCGTCGCCCTGGTACTTGGTGGCAAGCCAGCGCAGCGCGCCGGGATCAATGGTCAGCACCTCCCGGAGGGATTTTCCGCTGAACTTGGTGATGGGACAGGGTGTTGCCATGGCCTGCTCCAGCAGCTCCTCCTCGGTGGGCTCCGGCTTGACCGGGGCGGCCTCGTAGGCTTCCTGGATCGGTGTGACGGGAGCGGGCTCCGTTCCGGTCCCAAACTCATTCGGGGCAACGGACTCGAATTCCTCGCCCGCCATGGCGAACTGC
>CAMKED010000113.1 GCA_946411475.1 uncultured Clostridia bacterium
CCTCCGGCGGAGGCTCCGGCAGGACTTCGGAAGGCGCGACAACCGGTTCTTCGGCAAGAGGGATTACATCTGTGGCAGGCGTGACGCGCTCGGCAAGGAGCAGCGTTGTGCCGGCCAGCAGCGGGAGGAGGAGCAGCAGGAAGAGTTTTTTCCAGGCCGCTTTCGTAGGAGTCTGCATCATCGTAATACGGTTTTTGAGTTGGGCGTGATTGAAGCCGTTGGCCAGGAGGAAACGCTTTTCCCCCACGGCTTTTTTCACGAGTAATAATTGGTATTGCGTTGCATCGATGCCTTGGTTGAGGACGAAGTCGTCGGCTTCGTATTCGTGGAGCAGCTTCAGTTCGCTGCGGCAGATCCACACCAGCGGATTGAACCACTGCAAGACGGTCAGTGCCGAAGAGAGAAGCAGGTCCACGGAATGGCCGTAGCGGACGTGCGCCCGCTCGTGCGTAAGGATGGCGGGATAGCGCTCGTAGTCATTCCGCCCGAGGACGATATGCCGCAGCCAGCTGAAAGAGGGGGCTTCCCGCGGCACAAGATGGAGGGTATATCCGTCGCGCCGTTCCCCGGGCGTGCGCCGGAGGAGGCGGAACATGCTGCCGTAAGAACGGATGTAAAGGCCAAGCGTCACAAGCACTCCGGCCAGATAGAGCAGGAGTACGACAGCCTGCCAGGAGGGCAGCAAGCCGCCGGCAGCCCCGGCAGCAGAAGGTTCAGCGCCTTGTCCGGCAGCCACCACCACCGGTTCCAGCCACTCCGAATACAAGGTCGGCCGGTTCACCCGGAAGCGGATCAGCGGCAACAGCAGGCAGACCGCGCTTCCTGCCAGCAGCGTGATGCGGTTGAAACGGAAATGCCCGTCCCGCCGCATCACCAGCAGGAAGAATGCGTCGAACACCGCCAGCAGCAGCGTCGCTTTCAACAGGTATGTCAGGAAAGCACTCATTTCCGGCCGTTTTCTATCTGGGAGATCAGGGCTTTGAGTTCGTCGAGGTCCATTTTCTCTTCCTCCACGAAGCGCGACACCACGCTCGCGTAGGAATTGTCGTAGAACTTTTCGACCGTATCGGAAATCACCAGGTCGGCGAATTCCCGTTCGCTCACGATGGCTTGGTAACGGTAGGCATTGGCGAACTTCTCGCGGGCCACGTAGCCCTTCTCTTCCAGAAAGCCTACCTGCGTGGCAACAGTGTTATAATGTGGTTTCGGATCCGGGAAATGCTTCAGCAGGTCCTGGATGAACATCGGCCCATAGGCCCAGAACATCCGGAGGATTTCATCTTCTTTGGCAGTCAGTTTTTCCATTTTTTGGGAGTTCACGGAGTTTTCTCACTGCAAAGATAATGCATTATTCTTTATTTCCTAATTTTTTTAGTAGACAACCGAAAAATTTTCGTCCGTGGCCCATCTTTCCGCCGGGTTGAGCAGAAAGCTTCAGAAAACCACGTCCACGAAGAGCGGCAAGTGGTCGGAGGCGGTCTCCACGTCCCCGTGCGTGAACGAGGTGGGGACGCCGCTTCCGGAGACCGTTACCCTGGGGCCGCCGTGCAATACGAAGATATAGTCGATGCAGACATGCGGCTCCTTGGCAGAGTAACTGTATTCCAGCGGAGAAAGGAGGGTCCAGTCGCGGGAGAGCTGGCGCAGCAGTGCGCTGTCGGGCGTGTCGTTGAAATCGCCGGAAAGGAAGACCGGTTTACGACCTTTGCCGTAACGGCGCTGCAACTCCACGGTCAGGACGCGGGCCTGCTCCAGACGGGCAGCCTCGTCGATATGGTCGAGATGGCACGCGGCATAGACATAACGCGGCGTTTCCACCACCACGCACACGCGCGGCTCACTTCCCGCCCCTTTTGGCAGAGCGATACTGAAATGGTCACGGATCCGAACCCGCGACACAATCCCGCAGCCATAAGCGCCGCCGGCATAGGCCATGGCACGGCTGAAACGCCCCTGCCACGACGCCTTCCGCCCACCCGTCCCGGGCAGGGCATTCAGTTCGTCACACAGGTGCTGCACCTGATTGATGCCGTGCCGGCGGTTGCAACTGTCCAATTCGTTGAGTCCGACCACTTCCGCGCCCAGTTCCGCAATCATGCGGGCTATCATGGGCGCACTGTCGTCCATCTCTTTGCCGAAGGCTCCTACATTATAGGTCATAAGCCGCGCGGAGTGTCTCTGCGCGAAGACCGGTTGCTGCAGAAAAAAGCCCGCAACGAAGCATGCCGCCAGCAGCAGTCCCTTCCAGTTCCCGGGCAAAGTACCTTTGTATCCCAATGTTTTCATCCAGACAAAGATACAAACAAAAATGCGGGTTTTCTTGCGCATTTGCCGGAAATCACGTACTTTTGCCACTCACAAATAAGCGGGGTATTAGCTCAGTTGGTAGAGCGATAGGTTCGCAATCTATAGGTCAGGGGTTCGAATCCCCTATGCTCCACGAACGAAGAGGCATCGCAGCTTTGGCTGCGATGCTTTTCTATATGCAGAGAGGCGGATGAAAACGCAGCTTTCATCCGCCTCTCTGCATATAGAAAAGGCTTCGGGGGCTCCTCAGAGCCCCCGAAGCCCTCCCGTTCGTAAGGAAACCTCCGGAGGAAAGGGGAATGCGCAGGCCGCCCGCGGCCGAGCACAATCCCGCCAGGGAATGCGCAGGCGTCTTAACGCCGAGCACAATCCCGCCAGGGAATGCGCAGGCGTCTTAACACCGAGCACAATCCCGCCAGGGAATGCGCAGGCGTCTTAACGCCGAGCACAATCCC
>CAMKED010000114.1 GCA_946411475.1 uncultured Clostridia bacterium
ACGAGGTTCTCAACGGCACCACTTCCATGGCCACCACCACGGACGACCCCATTGCTCCCGCTCGTATCGTCAGCGAGTTCGCAAAGAAAAACAAGAACGCCCTGAAGATCAAGGGCGGCATCGTGGAAGGTAAGGTTCAGACCGTCGACGCGCTCAACGCGTTCGGTGAGCTGCCCTCCAAGAATGCCCTGGTCGCTCAGGTGCTCGGCACCTTCCTGGCTCCCATCACGTCCCTGGCGTTCGTCATCGACCAGATCCGCGAGCAGAAGGCCGGCCCCGCTCCCGCAGAAGCCCCCGCAGAGTAATCCAACACACAAAAACAACACTACAATAATTGGAGGATATTATCATGTCTGAAAAGATCGCTGCCCTCATCGAGGAAGTTAAGAATCTGTCCGTGCTCGAGCTGTCCGAGCTGGTTCATGCTCTGGAAGAGACCTTCGGTGTCTCCGCCGCCGCTGCCGCTGTCGCTGCCGGTCCCGCTGCCGGTGCGGCCGAAGTGGAAGAGAAGACTGAGTTCGACGTCATTCTGAAGAATGCCGGCGCTGCCAAGCTGAACGTCATCAAGGTTGTCCGTGCCGCTACCGGCCTGGGCCTGAAGGAAGCCAAGGATCTGGTCGACAACGCTCCCAAGACCCTGAAGGAAGCCCTCTCCAAGGAAGACGCCGAGAAGCTGGCTGCAGAGCTCAAGGAAGCCGGCGCCGAGGTCGAGATCAAGTAATCTCACCCCTGCGAATTACAGAAAAGCAAAAAGAACAGGAACCGAACCCGGCTCCTGTTCTTTTTTGCGCGAATTCGCTTTTATGTGTAGGGGGCGGCGCCGTTCTGTCATTTTGCATCCTGCATGTTGCATGCCGCATTCTGCCCTACCGTTCCATCAGCCGAAGCAGCTTTAATTTCCAATCCCCGGCCTTCCCGGCGTAAGGGTGCTCCCGCAGGGACAGATTGCCGTGCGTCCGGCCGAACAGCACCGTGGAGGGATGGGTAAATTCCCGGAAGCCCCATTCCCCGTGGTAGGCGCCCATACCGGAGTGTCCCACGCCGCCGAAGGGAACGCCCTTCACCGTCTGATGCACACAGACCTCGTTGACGCAGCCGCCGCCGTATTGCTGCGTTGACATCACTTTCTTTGCCCAGGCCATATCCTTTGTGAACAGGTAGAGGGCAAGGCCGTGCTCGCGGTCCGCAACGGTTTCGAGCAGCGCGTCGACTTCGTCGTCCCGGAACGGGACGACGGGCAGCAGCGGCGCAAAGAGCTCGTGCTGCACGATGGGCTCGTCGATGCGAACGGGGTAGATCACCGTCGGCGCGTATTTCCGGGTCTCCCGGTCGCCGCTGCCGCCCACGAGGATCCGGTCCCGATACTGCTCCGCTTCGGCGGCGCAGCGGTCCCACGCTGCTTGGGTGATCAGACAGGGATATTCGGGGCTGCGGACCGGGTCATTCCCGATCTGCCGCTTCAGTTCTGCGCGGAGCGCCTCCAGAAAAGCCGGAGCGATCTCCTCCGCTACGGCGACCTGGTTCACGTTGATGCAGATCTGCCCGCAGTTGAGCAGCTTGAAAAAGACGAGCTTCCGAGCCGCATCGCGCAGGTCGGCGTCCTTGCGGACGATGGCCCAGTTTCCGTTTTCGCCGCCCAGTTCGAGGGTCACAGGGGTCAGATGCTTTGCCGCAGCCTCCATCACGTGGACGCCCACCTTGGGCGAGCCGGTGTAGAAGAGCTTGTCAAAGCGCGCTTCCAGCAGCAGATCGGCAATTTCGTGGCCACCGTCCACGAGCGCAACGTAGTTATCCGGAAACGTGTCTGCAATGAGCCGCTTCAAGACCTCCGTGCTGTGCGCGGACTTGGAGCTGACCTTCAGAATTGCCGTGTTGCCGCCCGCGATGGCAGCCGCCAGCACGCCCAGGGAAAGAAGAAAGGGAAAGTTGAAGGGGCTGATGATCAGGCAAACCCCATAGGGCATTTTATATACGCGCGTGACCGTGCTGGGGAAGCAGCTCAGCCCGCTGAAATGGAGCTCCGGCTTTGCCCAACGCCGCAGCCCGTGTATACACTCGTTGATTTCAGCTATGATTGGTCCGACGTCGCAGAGATAGCCCTCGACCTCGCTGCGTCCCAAATCTGCAGCGAGCGCGGCGGTGATTTCCTGTTCCCGGGCCAGGACGGCTTGCTTGAGTCGCCGAAGCTGCGCGATGCGACAGTCAAGGTCCAGCGTCTGGCCGGAGCGGAAATACCGCCGCTGCCGTGTGACAAGATCCCGAATCCGTTCCTGTGACCACATAATTGTCCCTCATTTCATCTGTGTAATGTCTTCTTTATTATACGATAAAATGCAACAAAGAGAAAGCAGAATTTTGAAAAAGAAAAAAACCATTCGGATTTTGAAAAAAGACTTGACAAATCGACCATGCCCCGCTATAATTAACCATGCTTGTTTGAGCCGTGCTGGTATAGCTCAGTTGGTAGAGCAGCTGATTTGTAATCAGCAGGTCGGGGGTTCGAGTCCGTCTACCAGCTCCAAACCCCACAAAGCGTATACCGCAGCTTGAGCAGCGACGAAATATGGGGGAATTCCCGAGTGGCCAAAGGGGACAGACTGTAAATCTGCTG